>NYTV01000045.1 GCA_002683685.1 Paracoccaceae bacterium | reverse complement strand
CGTAAAGTCGATGGATTATAAATAAATCTCACAAGAGTTCATGGGGTTCTATTTAAGGGTCCACTTGAGGGTCATATAGGGTCGCTCATACATGCGCGGTAGCGTAGCTTTACTCAAGTATTAGCCGCAAAGTTTAGCCCGTGATGCGTGGTTCAACCGTTTCGTGCTTCTTGGACCCACTTCAGCAGTGCCTCTTCCCAACTGGGAATGATGTTACTTTCGTAACTTAGCAATCTGCCAACAGCTATTGATGAAAAAGATCTTATTGCTTTCACATGTTTTGGCGATCTGACGTATCCCAGTATATGTGCCCTTGATTTCCAAACAGTAAGCGTATGCTGACAGCGGTTCCGGCTCTTATTCTCACAGAGCAATATACCATCTGCCCTTTGGGCTGCCCTAAGTGCAGGGATTGTAAGGAACCAAAACTTCATAGAGGCGTATAGGCTGTGAGTTTTAAGGCCGGTAACTGATACGTACATCATCACCCTCTTTTATACCCAAAGGCCAAATTATGATCGGTTTCACAGGTATCCCCGGAGCAGCACTCAAAGATATTAGACTTACAGATCACGCATTGTTCATGGCCATGCACAACAACAGTATTCAGTGGTGCCTGACATCTGTGGCATCGCTGCTGGTGCGCGTTGGCTGGGTTTAAAACGTTGTCCAATCAATAAAACTCCAAGCGCTTCACCGAGACATCAGCAGAATAATCCTTACCGTAAGCGACAATACCGATAGTCTTAATTTTGCCTTGGTCGAGTTTCGCCCTCAAAAGCGACGACGACTTTTCAAAAGCCTCAAACGGCAAAATTATCTCACTCCATGAGCCGCTTGCTTGAAAACTGTGGTGGTAATAGTGCCAAGGCAAGCGCGTGTCGGTACTCCTGATGTGCAAATAATACTGATCGCCGTTACCGTTAACCGTCAGTCTTATCCCTGTCTTGCCCTTCGCCGCCTCCCACAGCACCGGTGAGCGAACTTGAATGAAACCACCGTTATTCGCTGTAGAAACTTCACCGCTTAGCCGTATGACTTGATCTATTCCTTGATCTTCAAACTGTGCAGTCCCTTCAGAAATACCACCCATCACCCTATCTGCTAAATAAACCCATTGCCCTGTTTTGATGAGATCATTCGCCATTGCACCACCATTTAAGAGGGTCAGAAAGAGAATAGACAAAGATGCTGTAATCGTCTTCATAGCCTTCTCCTATTTCTCATATTACTAATTTATTGTGAGTTGCTGAGGGATCAAGACCTGCTTGGTGAGCTGTTGGGTAAAATGATCTTAAGCGGCGCTCTGTTTTCACTTGTATCTATATACCGGCATGAACCAATTCAAAAGTAAAATTAGATTTAGTTTCAAAACACACCCAGTTTTAGTGGAGGCGATAAAACAAAGGGAAAACCAAAATGTTTGCTACTTTTACTCATTGGGAATTTGCGGATATGGATGGGATGATCTCGACCGGCACCGCAATGTGGCCAAAAGTTAAGGCTGCGGGCGCACTAAGCTTTAAGGCCACTGCAACCGGCGCGAACACTGCGCGAACCATGATTGTGTGGCCAGATGGGGCGACCGCACAGGCTGCCATTGATGGTTTGCGAGCAGCTGCGATGGAGATGACTGATACAAAAGCCACTGCAACGACTGCAGGCGAGTTGATGTTGGATTTTAGTTAAAATCCAGAGTGCCGATATGTGACTTCGGTAAACGCTGCTTACACAGCGCCTACTAAATTTGGGTTGACCGGTGCGACCTGAACTTTTTCTGCTTGTGCAGCATCCAGCTCGGCGAATACATCTGCTTTGATTTTCTCGACAAAAGTCTCGCGGGTGAAGCCAATATCTTCTAACTGGCGATCACTCATGTATTGCAGTGCTTGCATTGCTGCAGAGGCCTGACGGGCCGCTATCATTGTTCGGAATAGATGTTTAAGCATTTTTGATCCTTTGCGTTTATACAACATATTATAGCGCTTGCTCCTGTAAATTTCATCATACAGAGCTGCATTCCCGCTATGCGAGCGATGCATGTCTGGCACTGCTATTCGCGCCATGCGTCGCAAAAAAAAAGGCGGTGTCAAAAGACACCGCCAGTAATCACTACAATTTCGGGAGGAAATTTAAGCTACGTCCCTTTTAGCGCAAAATGCTGCAGCGCAACAAGAAACAAAATTGCATTTCCGATATGCTTCAGGCGCATGTCTTCGCGCTTAAATCTTATGCAAGCAAGAAATTATTCGTCTAATAATGCGACTAAGTGATCTCAGCTCAGTCAGGGGTGTTTTGCGGCGTGAATTGCTCATTGCGCTTATGCAGACTGAAGCGTGATCTGGAATTCCCAATAAGAGCAGCCTACACATCATGGCTTGTCATCTGGCCAGGGTACAAGATCAAAGGTGAGCCAGATTGGCAGCCCTCCCCATGATCTAGCCGCAAGCCACAGAGGTCTTTTCCATGGCCCGCTCAGTCGCAGATTGCGCACAACTTGAGAAATTTCAGCCTTCAAGGGCTGCGCATACGCCGCATTCAAATGCCCAGATCGGGGCGACAGGCCTATATCTTAGGCATTCCTTTAGGCCGCATCAGGCGCTTTTGGGCGGCGATCCGAAATGGGGCGTTGGGGCCACCATATCCTTCATAGCCCCCTGAGCGTTGGACGATTTCAAAAAACATGCCGTCGGCAAAGGGGCGCGAGTAGAGTTGGAAGAATGTCCCCTGCGCATCCTCATCATAAAGAATATTGTGCCTCCGCAGGCGCTCCAACATCGCGTCATCAATGTCAAAACGTGCGGCCAGGTCGGCGTAATAATTGTTCGCAATAGGCAAAGGGGCAAAGCCAGAGGCCTCCAACCTTTGGGCTGACGCAAAGATATCATCTGTCGCAAAGGCAATGTGCTGAACCGAGGCGTTGGAACTTTCCGCTAAGAAACTACCGGCCATCGTTTTATGCGTTTCAGCCCCATTGAGGGTGATGCGTAGGTTACCATCGGATGATTCGAGCGCCTGTGATCTCACCAGCCCTTCGGGATCCACCACGTCAACCATCGCCGATTTTTTCATATCAAAAAGTGTGGTGAAAAAAAGAGACCAGCTGAGCATATCTTCATAGTTCATCGTATGGCCAATATGATCGACACCGGTCAGACCTGCTCCGGGTGCGGGCTTGGCGCGCGCGGTAAACTCGACGTCCCACACATCCGACAGCCCGTTCTTATCATCAATATAATGCAAAATCCCGCTACTTTGGCTGTGGATTGCCGGAATTTTTAGTTGTTTGGGATCAATCGCCTGCTGAAACAGGTCCGCACCCAAGAATTTTGCGCGCGCTGCGGCCGCCTGCGCATCTTCCACCGCAATGCCAATATCGCAGACATTGGTGCCATGGAGTGTAAATGCGCTGCTGGCGTAGCCTTTGGTTTCGCGGTTCACCAAGATGCGGATATCACCTTGTGCCCATAGGGCGAGGTCCAAAGTCACATGATCGGCAGAATGTGTGAACCCGAGGCTTGCAAGTAGCGCATCAAGGGACTCCGCCTCATCCGCATTGCTGGCAAACTCAATGAAGGATAGGCCCTTTGCCTGAATTCGAGCTGGCGCATCCGGTACATTTAACGCCAGCGCTGGCTCCGCGCGATTGACGTCATCCATCAGCGCCAAAAGAGAGCGATAGCCGTCTTTTGCAATGGTTTTGGGTTGGCCGGCCCTGAACTGATCGTTAAATATTTCCAGCGAAATTGGACCCGAATATCCAGTCGCCATCACTGCGCGTGTGAACCCGATCATATCAAGGTCACCTTCGCCGGGCATATTGCGAAAGTGACGCGATCTGTAAAGCATGTCCATTTCAATGGCTGGTGCATCAGCAAAATGGACAAAGAAAATTTTATTGCCGGGAATGCGGCGGATTGTATCGGGATCTATCTTGCGCACCAAAGTGTGAAAGCTGTCCAGAATAAGCCCGATATTGTCATGGTCAGCGCGCCGAACGACCTCCCAAGCGTCTCGGTGATCGTTGACATAACGGCCCCAGGCCAGCGCCTCATAGCCAACGCGAAGCCCCCGCTTTTTCGCGCGGTCTCCGAGCTCGTGAAAATCTGCCGCGGCGCGATCTATGCCGCCAATCGCCTCTGGGTGACAGGAGGAGCAAATCAACATGAGATCCGTTCCCAATTCTTGGATCAGGTCGAACTTGTGTTCGGCTCTATCGAAGGCCTTTGCACGCAGATGACCTGGCAGCCCCTCAAAATCACGAAAGGGTTGAAAAATGGTGATTTCAAGCCCCATTGATCGGATCATCTCCCCCACTTCGCGCGGGTTGGCGTCATGGGCGATCAAGTCTTGTTCAAAAATTTCCAGCCCGTGGAAACCGGCGGCTGCGATTGCTTCGAGCTTTTCTTCGAAGTTGCCAGAGATAGAAACGGTTGCAATAGAGGTTTTCATGTCCAATCCCCACGGGTGCCGATGTTCGGGCTACGCTGCAATATACCAGTCCTGTGACGATGTTCTTGGCTTTGAAGCCCAGATGTACAATGGCGAAACTGCGTGAAAGGATATGGGGGCATACCGATGGTGTCAAATACTGCTGATGGGAGCCTCAATAACACTCTCGTTTGATATCCAACTCGTTTGATATCCAATCTCGGTGCATAGATCGCGCTGTTTGCGGCTCAGCGCTTACGGCGTTGCGGGCCGAAGAGCGAATTTGGCACTGCGGCCTGTGCCCTTGTCGCTGATGAAAATCAGTGATGATCCATCGGTCGCAACCTGCTGACAATTATACTCCAGCTCGCGCTCTCCCCACGTCATGCTGCGGCAGAAAAACCCATCTGCCCACTCCCAGGTTCCGGTGACGTCACGACCGAAGCCTTTGCCTGCAATTTCGCCGGTATCCGAAACTCTCAGCTGGATGCGCAACAGGGGAATCTCAAGGATATGACCGGCCACGGCATTCACAAACTCGGGCCTTTGGGTCAGTGTTTCTAGCGCCATGGCGCTGGTGGCCAGGAGGCTCAAGCAAATGGCGGTGACCATTTCGTTCATCTGTGCAACACTCTCAAATGATTTGTAATCATTACGCACAGGCCGCTTCATTAGATCACTTTCGCGCTGAAAGGGCCCGGGCGCATCCCAGATGTGGCGCGACGATATTGCAAGTTTGACATGCCTTGATGCAATTTTTGCATTGGATAATGCGGCCGATAGGCTCTACGTCTCGTGGCAATCAAACAGAGGAGTTTTTCATGCATCTTGCCCGTTTCCCAAGAGTATTTCTTGCGCATCTCGCGACGCCTTTGGAACCAATGGAGCGCTTGTCAAAAGAATTGGGCGTTGAGATTTGGATCAAACGGGATGATTGCACAGGCATGTCGACCGGTGGAAATAAGACGCGCAAGCTGGAATTTTTGGTGGCGGAGGCGCTGGAGCAGGGCGCGGATATGGTGATGACCCAAGGGGCGACCCAGACCAATCATGGGCGCCAAACCGCTGCGTTTGCGGCGAAACTTGGGCTGAAATGCCATATTCTTTTGGAAGATCGTACCGGTTACCAAGATGGCAATTACAACACCAATGGCAATGTTATGCTCGACCATTTGCATGGCGCGACAACGCAAAAGTTCCCAGCCGGTCACAATATGCCAGACGAAATGGACCGCGCCGCTGAGGCCAAGCGCGCCGAAGGTCATAAGGTCTATGTCATTCCCGGCGGCGGCTCGAATCCGACGGGTGCTTTGGGATATGTGAATGCCGCTTTTGAGCTGCTGGGGCAGGCCAATGATCGCAACCTTAAATTTGATCGCCTGGTGCATGCGACCGGGTCTTCGGGCACGCAGGCGGGGCTCGTCACAGGTCTTTGCGCGATGAACGCGCAGTTGCCAGTTTTGGGCATCGGCACACGCGCGCCACGCGAAAAACAAGAAACCATGGTGTTCGATTTGGCCTGCCGCACGGCCGATAAGCTGGGCTGCCCGGGCGTGGTCCAACGCAGCGATGTCATGGCAAATACCGATTATGTCGGAGAGGGCTATGGCCTGCCGACACAAAGCGGTCTTGAGGCGATCAAAATGTTTGCGGAACTGGAAGGCATTCTGCTCGATCCTTGCTATTCTGCCAAAGGAGCCGCGGGCCTGATTGATCTGGCGCGCAAAGGGGCTTTCGAGGGCGAGCGTATCGTATTTTTGCACACCGGTGGCGCGGCGGCCTTGGGGGGCTATGATTTTGCCTTCGATTTCTCCAGCAATTGGGTCACCGTATAAAGGCGGCTAGAGCAAAGACCACATCTTACGGGCGCTATCGTCAAAATATGTGGGATTGGCTAGGGCGGAAATGGTCACAGAGATATTCAAGCTCTGGTCGCCAATGGCGACCAGACTGCCATTTTGCAACTCAGTTTCAACGGCGGTTTGTGGCATCCAGGCAAAGCCGCTGCCCTGTAAAAGGCGCCGGCGGATGGTTTCGACCAGCCCATCAATATAGATGGTTTCGATATTCAAAGCCTCAATAGAAATTGAATTTTCAATAACTTGACCCAAAAAAGACGATTGCTCATAGGCCAGATGGGGGATCGGCGCGCCATCGCGATTGGACAGGTGCCAGCCTTGCTGCTGGGCCGCATCACGGGCGGCCACCGGAATCAATTTATCTGACAAGAGATCTTTGCGCTCAAAGCCTGTGTCATCAATTTTTGGCGATACATACTGATGGTAATAGACCAACATGATATCCACCGCCCCTTCGAGCAAAAGCTCGCAACAAGTGCTTAGGGAATCCGAGATCACCCGTGTCCGCAACTCCGGTATTTCCTTTTGGATACGTTCGATTTGGTGGGCGAGGTAATTGATAGATATCGTATGCAGAGCGGAAATTCGCACGAAGCGCGTATCGCCTCTGTCCGCATCACGGATGGATTGACGGCTTTCAGTTAACTGCGCAATGGCTGCCTTGGCTGTGGGCAGAAAATTCTGCCCGGCCTCTGTCAGCTGAATTGGGTAGGTGGCGCGGTTGACCAAGGGTAGCCCAACCCAGTTTTCCAGCGCTTTGATCCGCCGGCTGAAGGCAGATTGGGTAATGTTCCGCTCGTTAGATGCTCTGGTAAAATTTAGGGTGCGCGCCAAACACTCAAAATCTCTTAGCCAATTCAGGTCCATAGCTTCCGCACCCCATATGTGATCCCCAGGGGTATTCTTTAGCATTAAATATGCATTTTGCGAATAGTTTGATGAAATGTTCGAATTTGATATTCGAAAACGTCTCCCGTTAGAGTGAAGGCACATTAGCTTCGCGGGCTCCAGCCCTGTGAATTCATCATGATATGGCTGGGGTGCGCTGCATATAACAAAAAGAACATGACTGGCGCCAATTCGGTGCAGTTCAACAAAGGAGACTGACATGCTAATAAAATGTAAGACACTGTGCCTTGCTGGGGCCGTGGGCCTTCTATCCTTGCCGGCGATGGCGGCGGAAGAGGTTAAAATCGGCCTACCGTCTTGGACGGGTGCGCAGGCCATTGGCCATTTGCTCGGCGAAATCGTGACCTCGCGCATCGGTGGCTCGGTAGAATATGTGCCGGGCAATAACGCCACAATTTTCCAAGCTATGGATCAAGGTAAGGGCGATATTGATGTGCATCCGGATGTGTGGTTGCCAAACCAAGAAAGCTTTACCAAAAAATATGTGGATGGCGCGGGCACCGTGACTCTTTCCACCAACCCCTATGAAGGCAACCAAGGGTTTTGCGTTTCGCAGGATTTTGCCAAGGCCAATAACATCACCGATATCGCAGATCTCGGCCGTCCTGACGTTGCTGCAATGATGGACAGCGATGGCAACGGCAAGGGCGAAATGTGGATTGGTGCGCCAGGCTGGGCCTCTGCCAATGTTAATGAAGTGAAAACACGTGACTACGGTTTGCTGGATTTCATTGAGCCGATCCGGGCTGAAGAAAGCGTGAAGACCGCCCGTATCAAAGACAGTATCGCCAAGGGCGAGGGCTACGCATTTTATTGCTATAAACCTCACGCGGTGTGGTTCATGTTTGATGTCGAAATGCTGAGTGAGCCGACTTATGATCCGGCCAGCTACAAAATGGTGCAACCGTCTGATGATGCTGATTGGTACGAAAAATCTTATGTCGCCACCAAAGATGCGTTGAAAAACGTGCAGATTGCTTGGTCAAATTCCTTGGCTGATCGGTCTCCGGCTATTGCGGAATTCTTCGCCAATTTCTCGCTCACAGCGGACGACGTGTCGGGTTTGGCATTTGAAATCAGTGCAAACGGCGTGTCTCCAGCTGCAGCGGCACAGGCTTGGATTGCTGCCAACTCAGATCGCGTTGATGCGATGCTGGGTCTGTAACGACCAAAGAGTGGCTGGTTCGGCACGATCGGACCAGCCTATCCAAATTTCAAGAAAAAGAGAAATACTATGACGTCCCAACCCGTTGTCGAAATTTCCAACGTGTGGAAGATTTTTGGGAGCCGCGCGCCGGAGGCTTTGCGCGCCGTGCGCGATGGTGGATTAAGCAAGGCGGAAATTTTAAGCGAATTCAACGCCGTTGTGGGCGTGGCCGATGTCAGCCTATCTGTCTCACGCGGAGAGATCTTTTGCATCATGGGCTTGTCTGGCAGTGGGAAATCAACCCTGGTTCGCCATTTTAACCGTCTGTTGGAACCCACCGCCGGCCAGATTATGGTTGAAGGTGTTGATGTCATGGCTTTGGGACAACGTGACCTGCAAACGTTCCGCAATCAAAAGATTGGCATGGTTTTTCAAAATTTCGCTTTGATGCCGCATCGTTCGGTTTTGGACAATGTTGCCATGCCTTTGGAAATCCGCAACGTGGCGAAAAATGAGCGTATGCGCCAGGCTGCGGCGATTTTGGATATTGTGGAGCTTGGTGCTTGGGGGTCAAAATTCGCCCATGAGCTGTCCGGCGGGATGCAGCAACGGGTCGGATTGGCCCGTGCGCTCGCCGCCAACCCGGATGTGCTGTTGATGGATGAGCCGTTTTCGGCCCTCGACCCTTTGATCCGCCGGCAGTTGCAAGATGAATTTATTCGGCTGAGTAAAATACTCAAGAAAACCACAATATTCATCACCCATGACCTCGATGAAGCGGTGCGAATAGGGGATCGCATTGCAATTATGCGGGATGGAAAACTGGTGCAGGTTGGAACCGCAGAACAAATTGTGATGCAGCCTGCCGATGACTATGTGGCCGATTTTGTAGCGGGTATTTCCCGACTAAAGGTCGTGCATGCGGATGCGGTTATGCAGTCAATTGAGGCCTATACTGCCGCGCAGGGACCGCTGCCGAGCGATTTGGTCAGGGTGCCGGCAAAAGAAACGTTAAGTGCCATTATGAACATTGCAATTGAAACGGATCAACCGATTATCGTGAGTTCTGACCAGAAAGATATTGGCCTTATTACCCGTGCGGATCTTCTGCGAACTGTGATTGAGGGAACTGAAATATCATGAGCAACAGTGATGTAGATTTGGGTGTGAACCCTCTCGAAGACATTGATTCAGAGGCTGCGATTGCTTACCAAGAGCAAAGATATGAGAATATCCGCAGTTTTGTGCGCACCAATTCTGACTATTATATTCGCAATTTCGATAAAATTGGTGCCTCAGCTAAATTCACCGCAACTTTCAATTTTATGGCGGGTTTATTCGGTCCGATCTGGTTCGGTGCGCGTGGGCTTTGGAGCTGGGCCTTACCCTTTCTCATTCTAGAAGCGGTTGGTTTTGTACAAATTGCCCGTGGATTGTTTGGTGACCTGGCCAATGATGCCATGCAGCGGATTGCGTCGATCGAGGGCACGTTGGAATTGCGGCGCAAACAATTGGCAGCAGCGCTCGAAAGCGGTTCGGACAAAGTTGATGTCTATCGCAGAACCGTTGAATCTCTTGAGGCCAATATTGGCGGCATACGCGATGAGGCGGCAGCCATGGCCGCCGAAGGGCCCATGATTGCTTTGGCAGGTCTGACACTTCTAATTGCAGTTAAGTTCGTCCAATCTATTGTCGCCAATTGGGCGTTGGAGGGCCGTTTTTCGGAGTGGCTTTCTGACGGTNNNATTCGTTCGGGGATGNCCGTAAGTCACATNGTTTTTAGCGCCATTTTCATGGTCACNCTCGTNGCCANCGNGANGGTACATTACAGCTTTCCNGGGAGTNTTTCCGTTTTAGGAAGTTTTCCAACCGATCCAGANATCAGACTTATCAGTATNGATAGCGTTGAGGCATTTTTTAATTGGGCCGTGCTCAATGGAGACGCGCTCTTTGATGCTATCACCTATTTTATCCGTGTGGTGCTCGATACGTTAGAGCTGGTTTTTGTCAGCACGCCTTGGATCGTGATTGCCGCTTTAATCATTCTTCTGACCTGGCTCACGGCTGGGGTGCGTATGGCGATTTATTCCGGTGCGTTCTTATCTTATATGGGCCTGCTTGGATTTTGGGAAAAAGCGATGACCACCTTGGCGCTGCTCGGCACTGCGGCATGTTTGTCGATCTTGATTGGCATCCCTCTGGGAATGTTCGCAGCTCGGCGCCCCCGGTTTTATTCTTTCATTCAGCCGATTATGGATTTCATGCAAACTATGCCGGCCTTTGTCTTTATGATCCCGGTTATTGCTTTTTTTGGGACCGGAAAGCCCGCGGCCGTGGTCACCACCATGATTTTTGGGGGCACGCCGGTGGTGCGTCTGACGGTCTTGGGACTGCGTGGCGTTCCGGAGAGTGTCAGAGAGGCTGCAATTAGTTTCGGGGCCAATAAGTGGTTCTTGCTCACCAAGGTGGATTTGCCATTGGCGAGCCCCTCCATTCGGGCAGGTATCAACCAAACCATCATGCTGTCGCTCGCCATGGTGGTGGTCGCTTCGCTCATTGGTGCCAAAGGTCTCGGGGAGGACGTCCTGGAAGCCTTGCAATATGCCAATGTGGGGCAAGGTATCCTCGCAGGCTTCTCCATTCTATTCTGTGCCATGATTTTGGATCGTATTGTGCAAGGTGGACGCAAATGATCCCTTTGGTTTTCGTTCATGGGTTTATGGGGGGGAGTGCGCAATGGGATGGCCAAGTCGCGGGAATGCCCGACGTTCCGGTGATTGCGTTGGATTTGCCCGGATATGGGAAGAATTCGCATATGACAGCCTGTCATGACATTGTGGATTTTGCCCGTTGGGCCTTGGATGAATTGACGCGGCAGAATGTGGCGCGGTTTCACCTGCTGGGGCATTCCATGGGCGGCATGATCGCGCAAGAAATGGCGACCTTGGCACCAGATAGGGTCGAGCGATTGGTCCTATATGGGACGGGAGTCCAAGGGGTTTTGCCCGGGCGTTTCGAAACGATTGAAACCTCTAAGGCGCGTGTTGAGACCGATGGGGTGCTCCACACAGCGCGGCGGATTGCAGCGACCTGGTTTTTAAAATGCGAGCAAGCCCTTGGCTTTGAGGCCTGTGCGGCAATTGCGCAAATGGCGGCAAAACCGACCTTACTCGCAGGTTTGGACGCAATGGAGCGCTGGGACGGAGAGGCGCAGCTCAATGACATCACAGCGCAGACGCTGGTCATCTGGGGCGACTGTGATCGCACCTATCCCTGGCCGCAGGTTCAAAAGCTGTGGCAGGCCATACCCAATACCAGCCTCGCGGTTCTTCCAAACTGTGCCCATGTCCCGCATCTTGAAAGCCCTGATACCTTCAACGCGATCTTAAACGATTTTGTGGGGCAAGCTTAGGCTCGACCTGCGGTGCTTTGCACATATTGTATCTTGGTGGCTGGGTTATGCAGCGATGATAATGCGCCAATAATGCGCCAAGCGCGCAATCTGCGCGGGCCACGACCGACAGCATGGCACAGGTCATCTGCCGAGCCGTCGGACCTGTGTTCCTCCATGAACTTAAATGTCAGGGTTTTGGACCCGCGCAGATCTGGATGGGTTTATCCTCCCACCACATTGAAGGCGGGGCCGTAGGGATATTTCGTGATATTTTCATTGCCATCTTCGGTAATGATCAAAATATCGTGTTCACGATATCCGCCCGCTCCAGCTTGCCCATCTGGAATTGTGATCATGGGTTCCATGGAAATGACCATGCCCGGCTCGAGGATCGTATCTATGTCTTCGCGCAGCTCGAGCCCAGCCTCCCGGCCGTAGTAATGGCTTAGCACGCCAAAGGAATGCCCATAACCGAATGAACGATATTGCAGCAAATCGCGGTCTTCAAAGAAAGCATTCACACCGGCTGTGACCTCCGCGCAGCTGGCCCCAGGCTTTAGCAAGCTGATGCCAAGTTCATGAGCGGCGACATTGGCGTCCCAATAGGATTGAGATGCCGAGTCAACGGTCTCCACAAACATTGTACGCTCTAGGGCTGTGTAATATGCTGAAATCATGGGAAAGGTATTGAGGCTCAGAATATCACCAGGCTGCAAGATACGGCTTGTTACAGGGTTATGCGCCCCGTCGGTGTTGAGGCCAGATTGAAACCAGACCCAAGTGTCTCGATATTCAGCATCTGGAAATTCCTGCGCGATATGCGCCTCCATCGCGTCCCGGCCTGCCATGGCCACGTCAATTTCGCGCGCACCGGCACGGACAGCATCTTTGATCGCGTAACCGCCGATATCTGCGGTGGCAGCACCGGCGCGTATCAGCGCGATTTCGGCTGGAGATTTCATCATGCGCTGTTGCATCGTCGCCTGTGCCAGGTCGACTTGAGCCTTTGGGGCCAAAAAGCTGGTGAGCGCTGCGGCCTGGGTGAGGGACAGGTGATCACCCTCATAGCCGATCACACCCCCTTGACCCGTCACGGACGCAATTGCGCGCCAGTAGTTATCGCGCTGCCAATCGGTATAGGTAATGTTGTCGCCAAAGCTGCGGCGCCAGGGCTGGCCGGCGTCTATGCCGGCGGAAATGGTGACGCAGTCGGTTGCGGTGACAACCAGCCCATAGGGACGGCCAAAGGCGCAATATAGAAAGCCAGAGTAGTAGGCGATATTGTGCATAGATGTAAAAACAGCCGCATTGACACCTTTGTCGCGCAGGATGCTGCGCAGCCCGGCGAGGCGGGCTTCATATTCCGCATCGCAAAAAGGCAGAGCCGCTTTGGATCCATTGTGAAATCGGTGAAAATTTGGGCGCTTGATTTGGGTCATGTTGACACCTCATTGAAAAATAAATCCCGGCGTTCAGGATCCATTTTGCGCAGGTGGAATATGCCACCCGCCAGCGACGCCATCGCTGAATGCCTGTCGACCATGATTGCCTTTCCCGTTTTTTTCCATCACATTTGCGACCCATTGCTGCGGGAATTGCGACCTTATGATGGGAAACTTAGGGGAGGCTAAGGGGCAGGAAAATTGGCAGATGTAGCGGATCAAGACAAGGCGCTGGGCAACGCCGGAGGTGGCAAATATGCGTTGAGGTGAGCACTAATGCGGCCCGAATGATCAGTTAAGAAAAATTTAAAACCTGCTGCGTTTATAGTTAACAAAATTGTTATCATAAAGTTAGTGCATTCATTATATCAGCTGAAAGATCACACAGTGATTGCCAGATTAGTGCCGAATTGCTATTTAGATTAAGTGTTAACGTGAGGCTTAGGTAATGAGTGATGCAATGAAGCAGCTGTCGCGCTTGGCCAAGTTGATTTTTGAGAT
>NYTV01000044.1 GCA_002683685.1 Paracoccaceae bacterium | reverse complement strand
CAGCTTCGATCAATTTGTCTGTGACACGATGTCAGACGACCACTCGCCTTTTGCCCAAATCGGTTGCTAAACGCGTTTTCTGTCACCCGGCGGGAATGACGGCCGCGCTCAAACATCTTTTTTAAAGATAACCAAATAAAGCCCATCCTGCATCGCATTGGGCAGATATTGCGCTGTGCTGCAAAAGGTTAATTCAGAGAAACTGTCCTGAACAAACTGCCGCTGCCCTTGGTTTTCTGTGGCAAAGATCGAGCAGGTGATTAATGCGAGATGCCCGTTTGGCGCCAAATGCGTAATGGCTTTGGCAATAATATCGCGTTGCAGGCGCACAAACGCTTCAAGATCACCTGGCGTAAGACTCCATTTGCTTTCCGGAGATCGGCGCCAGGCGCCGCTGCCCGAACAGGGTAAATCGCACACCACCGTGTCAAATTTTGCGCCTGCTGCCAAATCTGACGGCGAAATAACCTCAATATCATGGCCGCCCCGTGCCGCCCGCGGCGCAATTTCCGACATGCGCGCGGTGGAAATGTCATGGGCAAAAATTTTCGAGCCGCTGCGGGCGGCCAGGGCCAAAGATTTGCCACCGCCCCCCGCACAATAATCCAAAACCCGCCCATTGACCGCAACAGCATCTGCCACAGCCTGTGACGCGGCGTCCTGCAGCTCAAACCAGCCCTGTTCAAAACAGGGTTGAAGCACAGCGCGGCGGGGATTGCTCACGACCGTCAGCGCCGTATCGGAGGCAGGATTGAGGCTGGTTTCAATCTCTGCCTTGGCCAATTCTGCCTGAAGCTGCTTGCGCGTCGTCTTTTGTAAATTTGCCCGTAGGGTGATTGGCGCACGATGCCGTAACACCCCGCCAATCTCAGCCGTTCGGTCGACACCATAGTGCTGGGTTAACAGCTCAATCACCCAATCTTGCAGATCCAAAAGATCGCGTTCCGACGGAGGTGGGGCGACATCTTCAGCAGTCAATGCCGCTGGCGCATGCCCAATTGCGTTAAAAAACTCATTTGGATCCGCGCCATTGGCGCGCAATGCCCCAATGGCCCAGGCCCGCGCAGATTGCGCAACCGGCCAGGCACAAGCCGACCGGCGGCACCGCAGCGCTTGAAAGACCAAATCGCGCAATGCTGCTCGATCCTTTGACCCCGCAAAACGATTACCGCGTGCCCAATTGGTCAAAGCCTTTTCTGCCGGCACGCCAAGCAAAATAGCCTCTAAAATTTCAATCTGTGCCGCAACGCGGGCGCCGGGTGTCATCAGCCGACCCTATAGTTCGGGCTTTCGCGGGTAATTTGAACGTCATGCACATGGCTTTCCTTCAAACCGGCACCGGTGATTTTCACAAAATTACAATTTCTGCGCATCTCATCCACGCTCGCGCATCCGGTATACCCCATGGCCGCGCGCAGCCCGCCAACCAATTGATGCAATACCGTTCCGACGGCACCTTTGTAGGGCACTTGCCCCTCAATCCCCTCAGGCACTAACTTATCACTGGCGGCATCTTTTTGGAAATAGCGATCCGCCGAGCCGCGCGCCATTGCGCCCAATGAGCCCATGCCGCGATAGGATTTAAAGCTTCTGCCTTGATAAAGAATGAGCTCGCCGGGGCTTTCATCAGTACCGGCAATCATGGACCCAACCATGGCGCAGGAGGCGCCGGCTGCAATGGCCTTGGCAAAGTCGCCTGAAAACTTAATGCCGCCATCCGCGATGACGGGAATATCGTGCGGCAGTGCGGCGCTCACGCAATCCATAATCGCTGTCAATTGCGGCACCCCAACGCCTGCAACCATGCGGGTGGTGCAGATAGAGCCTGGTCCAATACCGACTTTAACCGCATCCGCGCCCGCTTCAATCAAAGCCGTGGTCGCTCCGGCAGTGGCCACGTTACCGGCCATGATCTGTGTTTCTCCAGCCGCCGCCTTGGCCCGCGCCACCGCTACAGCCACACCTTCAGAGTGCCCATGCGCCGTGTCGATCACAACCATATCTGCGCCCGCCTCAATCAGCGCCATCGTCCGCTCAAAACCCGCGTCCCCTACGGTGCTGGCTGCAGCCACCCTTAGCCGCCCAAGGTCATCTTTGCAGGCGCTTGGGTTCAACACGGCTTGCTCAAGATCTTTTAACGTCAACAAGCCGGTCAATTTGCCTGTCTTATCGGTCACGAGCAATTTTTCAATCCGGCGTGCCGCCATCAATTGCTTTGCCTCACGTGGATCTGCTGGTTCTTGCAGTATCGCAAGGTTTTCGGTGGACATCATCACCGAAACTGGCGTTTTGGAATCCGTGGCAAAGCGCATATCACGGTTGGTCACGATGCCGACAACGCTGCCACCTTGCACCACCGGAAAACCAGTCACCCGATACCGTTCCTGCAAGGCTTTCGCATCCGCTAGGGTTTGCTCCGGCGTCAGGGTTACCGGATTATAAACAATCCCACTTTCAAATCGTTTACCCCGCCGCACTTGCCGTGCCTGCTCTTCGATATCGAGATTGCGGTGGATCACCCCTATGCCGCCCGATTGTGCCATGGCAATCGCCATACGTGCTTCGGTAACCGTATCCATGGCCGATGATAGGAGCGGAATATTCAATCGAATGGATTTGGTGACCTGCGTGCGGGTATCTGCCGTGGAGGGCAAAACCGAACTTTGAGCCGGTACCAATAAAACATCATCAAAAGTTAAAGCCTCGCGAATCTCCATGGGAGTCCTCCTAGAGCAGGTATCACTTGGCGCTTTCCTATCGCATGGGTTGACCTGGACCGAAAGGGGGTCTCGTCGATTAATGACCATTCGGGTCATCATGGCACATGCGACGCAGGTTTTATCGGACAATTTGCGAAACCCGGCTCTTGTTTCAACCCGATCTGCCGCGGAATGACCATTTTCAGCCGTTCCCGCCCTTTACCCTTAGCTGAAGCGCAGTAAATTGGGCGCAAAGTCTTCTTTAAAGGTTCCCCATGACACAAGAGCATCTGGTGCTGTTCACCCCTTCTGGCAAACGTGGACGTTTCGAAACCGGCACACCGATCCTCACCGCAGCCCGGCAATTGGGCGTGGATCTCGACTCAGTTTGCGGAGGTCGGGGCATTTGTTCCAAATGCCAGATCACACCGGGATATGGAGAATTTTCCAAACATGGGATCACCGTTGCTGACGACGCGCTGTCTGAATGGAATGCGGTTGAAAACCGCTACAAAGATAAGCGTGGCTTGATCGATGGCCGCCGCCTTGGCTGCCAGGCGACAGTTCAGGGCGATGTCGTCATTGACGTGCCGCCAGAGAGCCAGGTGCACAAGCAAGTGGTCCGCAAACGGGCGGAGGTGCTCGACATTACTCTCAATCCTTCGACACGGATTTATTATGTCGAGGTAGAAGAGCCTGATATGCACAAACCGTCAGGTGATGTGGAGCGCTTGGTGGCCGCCTTAGAAAGCCAATGGCAGCTTGAAAATGTGCAGGCCGATTTCACCATATTGCCGCAGATGCAGCCAATTTTGCGCAAGGGCGGTTGGAAAGTGACCTGCGCGGTCCATCAAGCCGATGCAGGCAGCGATCCGCAGATCATCCATTTGTGGCCTGGTCTCTATGAGGGAACGATCTATGGCATGGCGGTGGACCTTGGATCAACCACAATCGCCGCACATCTATGCGACCTACGCACCGGTGAGGTGGTCACCTCTTCTGGGTTAATGAATCCTCAAATTCGATTTGGTGAAGACCTAATGAGCCGGGTCAGCTATGCGATGATGAACCCCGGTGGGGATCAGGAAATGACCCGAGCAGTGCGCGACGGTATGGACGCGTTATTCACCCAAATATCGGCTGAGGCGGAGATTGATAAGAGCTTGATCATGGATGCCGTATTTGTGTGCAATCCGGTGATGCACCATCTTTTTCTCGGGATTGACCCCTTTGAGCTAGGACAAGCGCCCTTTGCGCTGGCCACCTCAAGCGCCCTGCGCCTTTTTGCCCATCAGCTAGATATCAACATCCACCCCAGCGCCCGCGCCTATATTCTTCCGTGTATCGCCGGCCATGTGGGAGCCGATGCCGCCGCAGTGGCTTTGTCAGAAGCGCCCAATCTCTCAGAAGATTTGGTGCTGGTTGTAGACGTGGGGACGAATGCGGAAATTTTGCTTGGCAACCGCGAGAAGGTGCTCGCTTGTTCCTCTCCGACCGGCCCGGCCTTCGAAGGGGCACAGATCACCTCAGGCCAGCGCGCCGCACCGGGGGCCATCGAAAAGGTCGAAATTGATCCGATGACCAAAGACCCCCGCTTCCGCGTGATCGGCTGTGAGCTTTGGTCAGATGAGGACGGGTTTTGGGAGGAGATAAAAAGCAGTGGCATCACCGGCATTTGCGGCTCAGGCATCATAGAGGCCATTGCCGAAATGCGCATGGCGGGAATTTTGGATCCATCCGGGCTGATCGGTTCGGCAGAGCAAACAGGAACCGCGCGCTGCGTGCGAGATGGGCGCACCCACAGCTATGTGATGTATGATGGCAGCCCCGAGGGCGGACCCAAAATTACCGTCACAAATCCGGATATCCGCGCCATCCAAATGGCCAAAGCTGCGCTCTATTCCGGCGCGCGGCTCCTGATGGATAAGTTTGACGTGGATAAAGTGGACCGCGTTGTGCTCGCAGGCGCCTTTGGGGCGCATATTTCGCCCAAACACGCGCTGGTTTTGGGCATGATCCCCGATGTGCCCTTTGACCAGGTGACCTCTGCTGGCAATGCTGCGGGATCCGGCGCGCGCATTGCTTTGATTGATACAGCCCAGCGGGCTGCCATTGAGCAAACGGTGCAGCAGATTGAGAAAATTGAAACGGCGATTGAGCCACGATTTCAGGAGCATTTTGTCAATGCTTCGGCAATTCCCAATTCAGATGACCCGTTCACGACCTTGAAATCGGTGGTGCCTTTGCCTGATGTGAACTTCAACACGGGTGGCGGGGATAGCGCCTCTGGCGGACGGCGGCGCAAACGGCGCTAGGGCCGCCGCCAATCGCGGCTTGACCGCTTGTTATGAAGCCGCTTGGCATCGGCGCAGCGCGGGTATGGTGAAAAGGTATCACGCGAGCTTCCCAAGCTTAAGTTACGGGTTCAATTCCCGTTACCCGCTCCAAAACTGCGCAGATATATGGTATTTTCGGATTGAGCGCTTTGTGCCCTATCCAAAAAGCTCGTGGCAAAACTCCAAACCCTCAACCAAAGCATCGACCTCCGCCGTTGTGTTATACATCGCGAAGCTGGCGCGGCAGGTGGCATTGACCGATAGGTGATCCATGAGCGGTTGCGCGCAATGATGCCCTGCACGCACGGCGATACCCTTTTTGTCCAAGACCGTTGAGATGTCATGGGCATGGGCTGCGCCGTCGAGGGTGAAGGAAAAAATTGCGCCCTTACTGGCAGATTGCCCTTGAACGGTTAACCAATTGAGCCCGTCGAGCTTTTGCCGGGCATAGGCGCAGATAGAGGCTTCATGAGCGGCAATTTCTTGCATGCCGATTTCCATCATATAGTCCACAGCCACACCGAGACCGATTTGCTGAACAATGCCTGGCGTTCCGGCCTCAAACATCATGGGCGGCGTGTTATAGGTGACCTCTTCACGGCCAACATCGCGGATCATATCGCCGCCCCCCATGAAGGGACGCATTTCAGCCATGCGTTCAGGTTTGATGTAAATTGCGCCAGAACCGCTTGGACCATAGAGTTTATGCCCTGTGATCGCATAGAAATCACAGCCGATATCCTGCACGTCGACCGCCATATGGACCGCCGCTTGCGATCCGTCCACCAAAACCGCAACACCGCGCGCGTGAGCCTCTTGGGTGATGGATTTCACATCGACCACCGTGCCCAACACATTCGACATCTGGGTGATAGCCACCAGCTTTGTCTTGGGCCCAATGGCGGCAATGACAGCCTCAGGATCCAGATCGCCGTTGATATCTACATCCACCCAAGTCAGCTTCACGCCCAGTCTCTCGCGCAGGAAATGCCAGGGGATAATATTGGCGTGATGCTCCATAATCGACAGGACGATCTCATCGCCCGCCTCAAGGCGCGGCATTGCCCAGCCATAAGCCACCAAATTGATGCCTTCGGTGGTGCCCGAGTTGAGGACGATATGCTCCTCTGAGGCCGCGTTTAAAAATCGTGCGAGCTTTCCGCGAACGGCTTCATATTTGTCAGTTGCAAGGTTAGATAGGTAGTGCAAGCCCCTGTGAACGTTTGCATATTCAGAGCTATAGGCCTGGGTAATAGCGTCGATCACCACCTGTGGTTTTTGCGCCGAGGCGCCATTGTCAAGATAGACCAAGGGCTTATTGTTGACCTGCCGAGACAGGATCGGAAAATCTGCACGAATACGGGATACATCAAAACTCATAGCGCCACCTGTNCCGGAGCAAATCCGAGCAATACCAAAAGAAATGCACCGCCCAAAGACAGCGCAACCAAACCAAGAACAAAGCAGAGGGCTGCNTTGAGCATGGANTCCAACTCAAGCCAAGCATTNATCAAGCCAAATAAGATCCAAAACATCAAGACCGTNGCGAATAGGCCAATAAGCCCGGCCATGGTNATAGAGATNACCATCAGCACTGTCTGAGCGATATGCAGCAAAATTTGCAGCACTTGGATCCAGGCAAATACCAGCAACCCATCGGCGAACCGCCCATTTTGGCTAAAGGCCCGAGATATCAGCCAAATGCAGCAGACGAGGCCGAGGGTGCCGCCCCCCATCAGCGCCGTCAATGCCCATGGGGATAGAGGAACAAAGCCTGGCAGGATCGCCATACCCTGGAACCCGGATAGGCCGAACATTATGAGCACGGCTGCGATGATAACAAGTGCAAAGGCGCTCAAAGCCGTGCTGAGGGTAAGGCGCAGATTGACCAACATCTGCCCTGCGGCTGTTGGATTGGTCAGGCTTAACCGCAAAAGCGCAAGAAACAGGTTCATTGTTCTGCCTCAATAAGAGAGTTAATTAAAATCCAAAGAAAAATCACCAGCCATAGCGCGCCAACGGCGGTATGGGCCGGTCCGGGCCCGATGAACCCTTTGGTCATCCCGGCCAAAACGACTGCTGGGGTACTGGCCAAAAGTGCCCAAAATAGCGCCAATCGCGCCGAATAGTAATCCGCTCTCGCGCCGATGGCGCGGGTCACCAGGCGCAATAGCGCAGCCAGGCCATAGGCCAAAAGCGGCAGGACAAAGATCAAACCCACCGCATCGTGCTGGATGGTGTCGGTCAATGTGCCGCCCGTCTCATGGGCCTGCCGAGCCCGGTAGGGCCATTGCGACATGAACAACAAAAGGCAAGAGCCCATCAGCATCGCGATCGCCCGATCTTCGCGCAGGCCCATGGCTAGGAGCCGGGCCATAACACGCCGTGGGTGCACATGCGCTTCCACAATATCCCGTGTCACAGCCATGCGCGCTACCGAGCCGACATTGTGTTGGTCAGATGATCGAGAATGTCCTGCGCCAAATCTGAATCTTCAATCTCTTCAATTGCTTCAGCCACGAAAGACAAGGTTAAAAGATCCACGGCCTTGGCCTCAGGCACCCCGCGCGAGCGCAGGTAGAACAACGCTTGCGCATCAATCGCCCCGGAGGTGGAGCCATGCGAACAGGCCACGTCATCGGCATAGATTTCAAGCTCAGGTTTTGCCAAAAACTGGCTGTCATCATCCAACAACAAAGATTGGCTGATCTGATAGCCATCGGTTTTTTGCGCCCCGGCCTTCACCAAAATTTTGCCCTGGAACACACCGACCGCGCCATTGCGTAAGACCTTCTTAAACACCTGGCGGCTTTCGCAATTCACCGCATCATGGGTGATAAACACGGTATCATCGTGGTGAAAATCACCATCACCCAAACAGGCACCGGCCACGGACACAGAAGCGTCGTCGCCCAAGAGCTGCAAAACGCATTCGTTGCGGGTCAACTGACCACCCGCAGTCAGGGTGAAAGATTTAAAGACCGCCTCTGCACCGATCTTGCCAAAGATATGCGTTAGTATGTGACGCTCATTGCCGTCTTGCACCCGGATGTGGTGGAATCGGCCTCCATCGGCGACGTCAACTTCCAAAACAACATTGGACCGCGCCCCATATTGCCCGGTTTCAATCAAGGTAACCTCTGCACCAGAGGCCACTTTGATCACATGATGGATAGTGGTATCGCTTTGGTCGGAGGAGGTGGCGTGGATATGAATGGGGGCCGCGACGGCACCCGTCACATTTACCAGCAACCCGTCCCGCGCAACGGCGGTGTTCACAGCCGCCAGACTCCGTTGAACCGGTTTCTGTCCCGCCGCCTCCAAGTGCCCGTAAATATCCCGAGCCCAATGCAGGTCTAAATCAAGCGGCAGCGGACAAGCTCTCGAGCGTGCAATGGGCCGCGCTGGGAAGCGGCGCTGCCTGAATCTGCCCGTCTTCAAATGCAACCGAAATTGTGGCGCGTTGGTCGAACAAACCAAGGCTGCTGCGTTGAGATGCGTGAAGCGTCACATCGGCCTGAACAAAGGCATCGGGACGGGTGTATTTCCAATATTCATCCCGGCGCTGTGGTAAACCAGATGCCTGCGCCCGATCAGAGGCCATCATGCGCGCCTCTTTGGCCCAAGCGCCTGAGCTGTCAATCAGCGGCGCATCGCGCAGGGCGCGGGTGGTTCGCTTTTGCTGTGAAGGTGCAGCCATTAGGCAATCTCCTCCAGAAGGTCCGCATAGCCATTTTGTTCAACTTCCAACGCCAAGTCTGGACCGCCGGTCTTAATGATGCGCCCATTGGCCATAATATGCACCACATCCGGTTTGATATGGTCCAAAAGTCTTTGGTAGTGGGTGATCACGAGGAAGGTCCGCTTCTCGTCGCGCAAAGCATTGACACCTTGGGAGACAAGTTTCATGGCATCTACATCAAGGCCACTGTCTGTTTCATCCAAGATGCACATTTTCGGCTCAAGCATCGCCATTTGCAAAATCTCATTGCGCTTCTTTTCACCGCCGGAAAAGCCAACATTCACAGGGCGTTTGAGCATTTCTGCGTCAATTTTCAAATCCTTCGCCTTGGCGCGAACCACTTTCAAGAACTCGCCTGCGCTCATTTCCTCCTCACCGCGCAATTTGCGCTGGGCGTTCACTGCGGTGCGCAAAAAAGTCATATTTCCGACGCCGGGGATTTCAACCGGATATTGGAAGGCCAGAAACAGGCCGGCCGCCGCACGTTCCTCGGCTTCCATATCCAATATATCTACACCCTCCAGCTGTGCAGCCCCTTCTGTGACCTCATATCCGCCTTTACCGGACAGCACATAGGACAGGGTCGATTTGCCTGAGCCATTCGGACCCATAATCGCATGCACTTTTCCAGGCTCCAAAGATAGGTTTACGCCCTTCAAGATCTGCTTGTCTTCTTCTTCAAGTTTAACATGTAGGTTTTTGATATTTAGCATTTTATATTCCCGCGAGCCCTTGTGACCCTCATGAGTTTGGACGCAGATCGCGCCGAAGTTATTATCCGACTGAGCCTTCAAGCGAAATCGCCACCAGCGCCTGCGCTTCCATTGCAAATTCCATAGGCAGGGCTTGCAGCACCTCTTTGCAAAACCCGTTGACCACAAGCGCCACCGCCTCTTCTTCATCCATACCGCGTGAGCGGCAATAAAAGAGCTGGTCATCATCGACTTTTGACGTGGTGGCCTCATGCTCAACCCGAGAGGAGTTATTTTTCACCTCGATATAGGGCACCGTATGCGCGCCGCATTTATCGCCGATCAAAAGGCTGTCGCATTGGGTGTAATTGCGGCTACTTTTGGCCTTCGGATGCATGGACACCAATCCACGGTAGGTATTTTGCGCCCTGCCCGCGCTGATGCCTTTGGAGACAATCCGAGACTTGGTATTCTTGCCCAAATGCACCAT
>NYTV01000043.1 GCA_002683685.1 Paracoccaceae bacterium | reverse complement strand
CTATCTTGTGTCTGTAGCCGAGTAACTCACTCTAAGCATGTAAGATTGTTTGGGGCCCTTCAAAATTTGACGGGCCCTTGTTGTTACATGGATCGCACAGTATCTATCATCAATTGTACGTTGTCCGGATCCGCATCCGGCGTGATGCCATGGCCCAGATTAAAGATATGCGGGCCCTTAGACAGGGCTCCCGCGATTCGTTTTGTTTCAGCAACCAAAGCCGCCCCACCCGTCACCATGTGAGAGGAAGCGAGATTGCCTTGCACGCAGCCCGCAGGTTGCAAATTATCTGCAACCCATTGCGCATCAATACCATCGTCAAAAGCAATGCAATCTGCACCAATCAAGCGATGCAGACCGGCATATTTCTCACCGGCACCGCGCGGAAAGGCAATGACCGGAACATGGGGGAATTTGGCCTTTAGTGCGGCCGTGATACAGCGCATGGGTTCGATTGAGTATTTCATGAAATCTTCACCCTTGAGCGATCCAGCCCAGCTGTCAAAGAGCTTCACAACCTCAGCCCCCGCTTCAATCTGTGCGCTGAGATAATGGATCGTGCCCTCCGTGATCAAATCAATCAACGCATCAAAAACAGCAGGGTTTTCTGCCTTTAAACAATGCGCCGGTGCCTGATCTAGTGTGCCCTGCCCCGCAATCATATAGGTCGCCACAGTCCAAGGTGACCCGGCAAATCCTATCAATGTTGTGCCTGAAGGTAACTCTTCGGATAGAATTTTCACCGTCTTATAAATCGGCGACAGATGCGCATGAATATCCACTGCCGGTTTCAATTTTGCGAAATCATCTTGCGTAGTCACGGTCGATAAGCGCGGGCCTTCCCCTGTGACAAACCAAAGCTCTGCGCCCAGCGCTTGCGGCAACAGCAAGATATCTGCAAACAATATGGCAGCGTCAAAGCCATAGCGCCGAATCGGCTGAAGAGTGACCTCCGCTGCCAGTTCTGAGTTATAGCATAGCGAAAGAAAATCTCCGGCCTGTGCGCGGGTTGCGCGATATTCGGGAAGATAGCGGCCCGCTTGGCGCATCATCCAAATCGGAGCGGTTGGAAGTATTTCTCCTGCCAGAGCGCGCAAGATTACTTTCCTTGATGTCATTGTATTATTCCCAGATATTGCTTCGCAACATTATGCGCAGCATCACTTCATAGAAGCAAGAGTTGTCAGGCCAAGTTTACATGTTTAGGGATAGCATATGACTCATACATTACCCACTCCGAGGACCCCGCTCAATATCGGCACCCGTGGCTCTCCCTTAGCGCTGGCACAGGCCTATGAAACACGCGCGCGCCTGGTCCAGGCTTTTGACCTGCCACTCGAAGCCTTTGAAATTGTCGTCATCATGACCACAGGGGATCGCATCACTGATCGCCCTTTGAAAGAAATTGGTGGCAAGGGGCTATTTACGCGCGAAATCGAGCAAGCGATGCTGGATGGATCCATTGATATCGCCGTGCACTCCATGAAAGATATGCCAGTCCAACAACCCGAAGGCTTGGTTTTGGACACCTATTTACCACGCGAAGATGTGCGCGATGCTTTCATTTCCCTGTCAGCCGGCACCTTGCGCGATTTGTCACCCGGTTCAGTGGTGGGCACCTCTAGCCTGAGACGGCAGGCGCAACTGAAATTGCGACGTCCAGATCTCGAGGTCGTGGAATTTCGTGGCAATTTGCAAACGCGACTCAAAAAGCTAAAACATCAAGTGGCTGAAGCAACCTTTCTGGCCATGGCCGGACTAAAGCGGTTGAAAATGGATGAGGTGCCACGTCAAGCGATTGAAGTGGACGATATGTTGCCCGCAGTGGCGCAGGGGGCCATTGGTATCGAGCGACGCATCAATGACGGGCGCATGGCCGATATGCTCGCAGCTATTCATGACCATGAGACCGGGCAACGTTTGGCCGCAGAACGCGCCTTTCTCGCAGCTTTAGACGGCTCGTGTGAAACGCCAATTGCCGGGCTGTCTGAACTTCAAGGCAATATGATGAGACTGCGGGGCGAAGTGCTTCGGCCCGATGGCTCCGATGCCATTCAAGACGATATGGTCGTACCAATCGAAGATGGCGCTCTAGCTGGGCAAGAAATGGCTGCGAAGCTTCTAGAACAAGCTGGTGAGGGATTCTTTGACTGGCGCGAGAGTTAAACCCAGTCCAAGCGTCTTGCTTTTCGGCGCCACAGGCACCGCGGGACAAGGGGTGTGCCGCGCGCTGCATCGCGCGGGCTATCGGGTCACCTGCGTTCTGCGTGCAGGCCAGACTCCGCCTGGCCCTGCGCAGATTTTGCATGCCGATATTACCCAACCTATGCCACATATACTTGGCCAGTTCGACGCGATCATCTCCTGCGTCGCCTCCCGCAGTGGCAGCCGCAAAGATGCTTGGGCAATTGACCACGCGGCTCAGCTTAACATTCTAGAACTGACCCAAAGGTTGGGTGTAAAGCGATTTATTTTGCTCTCGGCAATCTGCGTCCAAAACCCAAAACTGCCATTTCAATTCGCCAAGCTTGCCTTCGAAAGGGCATTAATCGAGTCGGGTCTAACCTATTGTATCGTGCGACCTACGGCATTTTTCAAATCTCTGTCCGGTCAAATTCCGCGGCTGCGCGAGGGCAAGGCATTCTTGGTCTTTGGCAACGGTGAACTCACCGCCTGTAAACCAATTAGCGACGATGATCTGGGCAATTTCATGGTGGGCTGCATAACGGATCCAGCCAGATACAATAAAATTTTGCCCATTGGCGGGCCCGGCCCTGCCATCACCCCGCGCGATCAAGCCCAAGCATTGTTTGCTTTGCTCGAACGACCCATGAAATTGCGCCGGGTGCCGGTCGCCCTCTTACGCATCATTTGCGCTGGATTGCGCCTGGCCGGCGTTGTGTTCCCAGCCGCGCAACGCAAGGCGGATCTCGCACAAATCGGTCTGTATTATGCAACGGAATCCATGCTGGTCTGGCACGGCCCAGAGCGCGGCTATTCGGCGGAGCACACGGCCTCAAGCGGAACAGAACATCTGTTTGATCACTATGCGAAAATCATGCGCACTGGCGGCACGGTCCCTCGGGGAGATCACTCAGTCTTTTAAGCGACCGCATGGGCAATTGCGCATTGCTTCCACAAAGATTCAAGCGCCTCAACCAAATAAGCAATATCCGCGTCCGAATGCAGCGGCGATGGGGTAAAGCGCAAACGTTCCGTACCTTTTGGAACGGTCGGATAGTTGATCGGCTGCACGTAGATGCCCCATTCATCCATCAAATAATCCGCAAGCATTTTTGTCTTCACCGGATCTTTAATCATCACCGGCACGATATGACTTTGATTTTCCAAATGCGGAATACCGGCACGGTTCAATCCAGCTCGCAGTTTCTCGACCTGTTCGCGCTGGCGTTTTCGCTCACTGTCAGATGTTTTCAAATGCATGATCGACACCCGCGCCGCGGCCGCAACAGCCGGTGGCAAAGCTGTCGTAAAGATGAAACCAGAAGCAAAGCTGCGAATAAAATCACACAAAACAGATGATCCGGTGATATAGCCCCCAACTACGCCGAAGGCTTTGCCCAAAGTCCCCTCGATCAGTGTAATCCGATCCATCAAACCTTCCTGCTCGGCAATGCCGCCGCCCCGTGGTCCGTAAAGCCCAACGGCATGGACCTCATCGAGATAGGTCATTGCTCCATATTTTTCGGCCACTTCAACAATCTGACGTATCGGGGCGATATCCCCATCCATCGAATAGACTGACTCAAAGGCCACAATTTTTGGCGCATCCGCCGGAAGCGCCGCCAATTTGGCCTCTAAATCTTTCACATCATTATGATTCCAAATGACCTTTTGGGCGCGCGAATGTCGAATGCCCTCGATCATGGATGCATGATTGCCGGAATCGCTCAAAATGATACAGTTTTCAAGCCGGCTGCCCAGCGTGCTCAAGGCTGCCCAATTGGACACGTAGCCAGAGGTAAACAGCAAAGCCGCTTCTTTATTGTGCAAATCTGCCAATTCCCGCTCAAGCAACAGGTGATCATGGTTTGTCCCTGAAATATTGCGCGTGCCACCAGCTCCGGTGCCGCTGCGGGTGACAGCCTCGCACATCGCCTCAATCACCACGGGATTTTGTCCCATGCCAAGGTAATCATTGGAGCACCAGACGGTCACATCTTGCACCTTGCCATCGTGATGACTCGCCGCATGAGGAAATTTGCCACATTTGCGCTCTAATTCAGCAAAATAGCGATAATTTCCTTCGGATTTCAACCTATCGATTTGGGCTTGAAAGAGGGCGTTAAAGTTCATGGGATTGTCCAGTCTTTGTGTTCGTAGAAAGTGTGGGGAGCATCCAGCGCCAAAGCTTTGCATCGGGCAATGGAATGACCATCAACCAATGTTCCAACGTGGCCAATGCGCAGAGCGCAAAGAGCAAAGCATGTCCAGTTTGTGCTTCCGCAGTGCTGGCGGAAAAAAGCGCCAAGCCCAGAGCAGCAGTGACCAGGCTAAGCCCAGTGATTCCAAGACCAAAGGCGACGGTCACCGGACCCTGTTTGAAGTATGACGTGAGGTGCAACAGCGGTTGGGGAATGAATTCAAGATTGATGCGCGGCACGCCAAAAAACAAATTGAGTTTGGCCGAAATGCGCGCGGCAAAAAGTATGAAATACGCCCAAAAACCAAGCGGATTCGCAGCATTAAGCGCGATGACTGCCATGAAAGCCAGACCGCAAAGCAAAAGAGCCTCGTGGTGGCTAACGGTCTGCCAGGCTCTGCGAAACCTAGGCCAGCCCTGAAGCGATTTCGGGCAGGACTCCCGCAAGGGTCCGGTGATGACCCCAGACAGAAAAGCCAACTCAACCCAGCCCCATATGAGCAAGACCGAGAAAAATGCGAGATAGATATTCGCCACGTTCAACGAAGCTGCGGAGATCACCGCTCCGAAAATGCCCAGTGCCAACAGCGGCACGCCCCAAACGACAGAGGCCCCATGGGCCGTTGCCCCAGCCACGTCTTTGCGCCGTACAATCAGCAAAATAATCCCAGTGAAAAACCACCAGGAAAAAATCGCGATAAGCGCTGCTATCCAGGGCGAGCTGAGCATCAGTATGTCGGCTCCATTCGCGTACTGGTCGGAACCCTATGGGTCTTAGCTGGAATAGTGAATACGGAGACGAAAGCCGCCGCCGCCTTAGCCGTTCCGCCCAATCGGCTGACCAGGCCGCCCAAGCCGCCACGGACTTTTGCAGCAGAAATTTGCCGAGACGCCGCTTCCATCCGATTTAGGTTTTTTCGCCAGCGAGGGTGATCAATATCCAATGTCATGGGAAAAATTTGTTTGGATATCTCAGAGGTTTTGCGAAACACCTCCTGCCCATACCAGGTAACATCCACACCCAGAGCCTCATGAAACAGAGGCCGCTGGTGATCACGCACCCACATGGTGGAATAAACCGCAGTGAGGAAAAACTTGATCCAAAGTTTATTGGTAAAGCGTTCGGTCAGTTTAGGATCAGATTTCATCAATAGCGCAAAGGCTTCCCCGTGGCTAAATTCGTCGTTGCACCACTCGCGAAACCATTTGAAAATCGGATGAAACCGCAGTTCTGGGTTCTCTTCTAGGTGCCGGTATATGGTGATGTAACGGGCATAGCCAATCTTTTCTGATAGATAGGTGGCGTAATAAATGAATTTCGGGCGGAAATAGGTGTATTTCTTTTGCTGAGTCAAAAAGCCCAAATTCACCCGAACACCCGCTTCGCGCAACGCATCATTGATAAATCCAGCATGGCGCGCCTCATCGCGTGCCATCAATTGAAATAGCGTTGTAATGTCTTCATTCGATCCGCGACGCTTCATTTCTTTATACAAAACACAGCCAGAAAACTCCGCAGTACAAGATGAGATGAGAAAATCAATGAACTCTGCTTTGAGCGCAGGCTCCATCCCCTCCCAATCTACAGCGTCCCAATCCTCATTCTTCTTAAAATGTCCTTTGTTCGGGTCGGATTTCATTTGCGCGATCAAGCGGTCCCAATCTTCACGCACAGGGCTGACATCAATCGCATCCATTTCGGCGAAATCAGTGGTGTAAAAGCGCGGCGTAAGCAGCGTATTTTGCATCGCCACCTCTGTCGCTTTCTCAGAAGTCATTGGATCATCCAGCGCATCTTGCGCGGCAATCGCCTCTTCAGCGGTATTGGCAAAAGCGGAATGTGTGGGCGCGTTCATGACAAAACTCCCTCCGAAAAAGAAAATTCACACAGCTCCATGAATTCAAAATCACCCGTCGAGCGCGTCCAAAGCCGTTCGATTTTCGAAGCGCGAGTGATCGTGGCCATGCGTCGCTCCTCAACGCAGATACCAAAGGGCGCCATGATCTCAGGCCCCTCCACTTGCACGCTGTCTCCCGGATGCACCACCGCCCCGTTGTTAAACTTCACATGAGCGGAAAGTTCCTCAAACCGATGTGAAATCGTCACAGTGCAGGGTGCGGTCTCTTTTGATCTTGTAAATAATCCCATCTGCTGTCCCCTTGGTTCAGTCGATCAACTTGGCGAAAGCTGCGACATTGTCTTGGCCATATCCGATCAATTCGATCGACCAGCCGGTTGTGTCGTCGAGAATGGCCACATGTCCATTTTCCCGGCGCACCAAGCGCAAAGGCGCTTGCGTATCTTTGTCTTGCACGATGCGCTCGCGCGTAGTGGTGACCCAAATCACATCAATGAAACCGGCTTTATGGTCGTTGGAATGAGCAATTTTCTTGCCCTCTGCATCAAAAACCGCAACCCCGTCACTCCGGTTTCCCACCAAAGTAATCGGGATCTCTGCCACGATATCACTGTGCGGCGCGACGCCAATGACCGGCCGGTCCGTAAGGCGGGCATAGGCGACCAAAAGAACCGCCGCGACCATCAAAGTGAACATCGCTTGAACCAAGACCTTGGGCACCATGTCCCGGTCTCGGTATTTCATTTGAGCGGCAAGTGAGTTGGTGGTTGGCATGAGCTTTACTCCGCAGCGATGCTTTCAGTTTTGGAATAATCGCGCTGAACGACCTTGGGTATCGACACCCGTGTCTCGGCAGCCTCTGCAAAGAGGGCCGCAACCCGCTCAGCATCTGGTATGGACCGAAAGGCCGGTTGTGTGCGGCTCATGTACCATGGGCGCACATGCGGCCAGGTCATCAGGTATGACAGGCGAGTCTCACCAATGAGCTCGAAGGTAATTGTGCCCAAGCCCGATTTGCGCTGGGCCACTTGTGCATTCCCAATACAAACATAAGGCAGGTTCAATGTCATCGTCAGCGCTGCACCGATGCGCAGACATGCGCGTTTATTGGTGAGCGTATAGACAGTGCTTCGAGCTTGGACCGTTGCCACCCCAAATAAGATTAAGGCCGTCAGCGCTCCAGCCACCAGAAACGGAATTCCCTGCGCCATAGCAGAAGTCAGGCTCATCATATCCGATACAGCAATCACCCGGATCACCGCCAGGGCGATGAAATAGCCAATCACCCAATTGAGGCTCCAAGCATCCTTGGCGAGCCGCAAGCTATCGGGCCGCCCTTGCCAGAGGATATATTCATCCGCTGGCAAAGCTTCAGGCAATCCGCGGATCGGTTCAAAATTAAAATCGTCGTGGCTCATATCTTAAGTCCCCTATCGTCAGAACGCCGGGCCGTGGCTGCGGCCCAGCGTTGATTCTTTAAAGTTTTGGCTCTGAGCGTGCGGGATCGGCATAAAGAGTGCCGCCGCCGTAATAGGCCATAATCTTTTCTTCCTCGAGCAAGGTGACTTCTGACGCCGCCTTATGCTGCGGTACTGCTGCAAAATCTGCGCTGTAGACGGAACGTACTGTCACCCGGTCATGGCTGATTTTGCAAAAATTGAGCGGGATCAAACGGGTCTGGCCCGTACCCTCTGGATTGAGGTCCACAGTCAAGTAACGCACCATCTGCTCAGGCACATCAATCCACATATCATTGATACGGCCAATCACCTCGCCGTCGCCCGCCACCACGGGCTTGCCCCGTGGATCACGGCCAGCTGAAACATGGAAATCATCTAGCTGTGACATAGGCTTAATCTTAGCATGCCCGTGGGCATCTAGCTCTGCATGATCCTGCCGTGGTGCCCATGCGCCTGGCCCTACGCCAGCGAGCATCGGATCTCCGGTCGGTACAAAAGGTGAGCCGGTCGCATCAGAAGTGGCCTCAAGCGCCAAATCTGCACGATCACCGCGCTGACCAGAGGGGACGGTCACATCCCCACGCCCATGCGGCAGGTGAAACGTCTTGTCACCGGGCGGTGAAAACAGACCGCGATGGGCAGATCCAGATGGATCATCTGCCTCCAGCGGATATCCTTCGCGCATATTCTCAGTTTGAAGGTAATAAACAAGCAAAGCAAAAAAGATCCAGAACATCCAGATCGCAGCGCTTGCGAGATCAAAATTACCGAAAAATTCATTGCCTACCATGGTCGTCTCCTTTGACTATCAAGTCGGAAAATCCGTCAGCTCTAAGCGCTGCGGTGTGTTTGCACTGATGCCTTTGGTCCGCAAAATAGGGCCAAGGGCGATGAGGGTGATGAAAAGTAAAGCGATCTCAATTTGATAGACGACCGAATAACCAACAACTGGAGTGTTGAGGACTTCGCCTAAAATACCGCTATGCGCCGCTTGCGTGATCATATCGCGAATAGCGCCGCCTAAAAAAATGGACAGGCCTGCGCCCGTGGCCTGCGCAGCGCCCCAAACGCCCAGCGCCAATCCACGCCCAGCCGCTCCAGGCACATTGATCGTCATGGCTGCGGTCAACGTTGCAACCGCAAAGGTTCCACCGCCAAAACCGATCAAAAAAGCACCTGAGAAAAACAAAAGTGGCGAGCCAAAGACCGAAGACAACAGAACCGCCGTAAAGGCAAAGATGCCAACGACGATCCCGCGGCCTGCAAGACGAATGGGATCGATAGATCGTGACAGCCAGCGCGCCGATAGGCCCAAACCGATCAAAGCTCCTAAAGACCACATGGCTGTCAGCTGCGTTGTGGCCGAAACGGAAAGGCCGAGAATTTCGCCGCCATAGGGTTCGAGCAACACATCTTGCATATTAAAGGCAACCGTACCGGCGAAAATCGTGAATATTAATCGGCGCACCTTCACTTGACCGGTGAAATCGGCCCAGGCAGCAGGAAAACTTGCCTTCGGCGCTTGGCGCGCCGCCTGGCTCATCGGTGCCATTTTTTCCTGCTTCCAAAGCGCAACAACATTCAAAACCATCGTAAACACAGCCGCGCCTTGCACCACTTGAACAAGTAACAGTGAGGAGTAATCCCGCAGCAAGGTGCCAATGATGACTGCTGAAATTCCCATGCCCAGCAGATACATGACGTAGAGCATCGAGACCACTTTTGCGCGGGTCTGTTCTGTTGCCCGGTCCGCGGCCAAAGCCAGACCGGCCGTTTGCGTCATATGCATTCCAAGGCCAGTCAAAAGAAAGGCCAGCGCAGCGGCGATCTCGCCAAAGATACCCGCATCAATCGCTGAGTCGCCTGCCAAAACCAGAAGGGCCATCGGCATGATCGCCAAGCCACCAAACTGCCAAAGACTGCCAAACCATAAATAGGGCACGCGTTTCCACCCGATTGCTGAGCGGTAATTGTCAGACTTGAACCCAAGAAGCGCACGAAAAGGTGCGATTAGAACTGGAATGGCAATCATTGTTGCCACGATAAATGCTGGCACCGACAGCTCAACAATCATCACCCTGTTTAAGGTCCCGAGCAACATCACCGCGGCCATCCCGACAGAAATTTGAAACAAGGATAGACGCAACAATTGCCCGAGTGGCAGCTCGTCACTGGCTGCATCGGCGAAAGGCAACANCCTTAGAGTCATNGTTTTGACGGCGCTTTTTGGTATCATGGGCGAAATTCCAAGGCTTGGCTGATGTAAAATCCAGATGTCACCCGATCAATATCACGGATCTGACCCGCGGTAGACTTGGCGATCTCTGCCGCTTGATGCGGAACCATCGTAGGCGAGCGATCACCGCGAGGAAACAACTTGCCGATCCGCCACATAGTCATCAAAAGCGGTGTGCGCGGCGCAACGGTAAAGACCATATTTGTCAATATTCGGCTGCTCACCCTGTCGAGGGTCGCGCCAATATCTTCCGCCGAATAATAGATCAAACTGTCCATTGCCACGATATGATCAAAATGCCCCAGACCCGGATCAAACATATCTCCGGTCATCAACTTGAGCGAACCACTTACATGGGCGGGTTGGCGCTGCTTGGCAATTGTGATGAGCTTCGGCGAGATATCCACCGCGACAACATCTGCGCCAGCCTGAGCCAATTGAAAGGCCAATGCCCCCGTACCGCAGCCTGCATCCAACACACGCGCGCCGCGCAAATCCGCAGGCAATTGCGACAACAAGAGCTGCCGCATCCGGTCACGACCCGCACGCACCGTGGCACGAATGCCCGACACAGGCGCGTCAGAGGTTAACCGCTCCCAGGTCTTGGTCGCGGTACTATCAAAGTAGGTTTCNACTGTGTTGCGGGTCGATTCATAGGTCATCAGTCAAATCCAAGCAGCTCAAAAATTTCGCGATCCGGCAAAGGAGCCGGCGCAAGCGGCAGCGTGCCGTTCCAAAGTGTTTCGGCCAGACGCAAATATTCTTTGCGCACCTGCACGATTTCTTCGTCATCGGGCATCTCAAACAAAGTCTTCTTTTTCAGGCGTGACCGCCGGATCGCATCCAGATCAGGCATATGAGCAATTCGGTTGAACCCCACGGTCTTGCAATACCGATCTACCTCGTCAGTATCTTTCGAGCGATTAGCGACACAGCCTGCAAGTCGCACTTTGTAATTGGCAGATTTTGCCTGAACCGCCGCAATAATCCGGTTCATCGCATAGATGCTGTCGAAGTCATTGGCCGTGACAATCAAAGCCCGATCCGCATGTTGCAATGGCGCGGCAAACCCGCCGCAGACCACATCACCAAGCACATCGAAAATAACGACATCCGTATCTTCGAGCATGTGATGTTGCTTAAGCAGCTTCACCGTTTGCCCAACAACATAGCCGCCGCAGCCAGTTCCCGCGGGTGGGCCGCCAGCCTCTACGCATTTCACGCCGTTATATCCCGTCGCAACATAATCTTCGGGGCGAAGTTCTTCAGAGTGAAAATCCACGCTTTTGAGAATATCGATCACCGTGGGTTGCAACGTTCCAGTTAAGGTAAAGGTGCTGTCATGCTTAGGATCACAGCCAATTTGCAGCACCCGCTTTCCCATTTTGGAAAAGGCCGCCGAGAGGTTTGACGAGGTCGTCGACTTACCAATGCCACCCTTGCCATAAA
>NYTV01000042.1 GCA_002683685.1 Paracoccaceae bacterium | reverse complement strand
GCACCTTGGCATCGGGGAATGTTTTTTGGAATTCGGGCCATTTGCCCTCTGCTTCCTGCACGCGATTCTCGCCAAAGACCCGGTGACCCTGTTGCAGCACGGCCAGAACGCGATCATTGGGCTGAACTTTTGACACGGCGATCAGCTCTACCGAGCCCGAAGCGCGCCCCGCGTCCTGCTGCGCCTGTAAAATTTCTTCAGAAACATGGAACAGTGACATTTTTTAACCTTTGTTTGACATTAACTCGAGTTTAACTGGCATTATGCAGGATGTCATTGGCCGAAAACTAACGATGCAGTGTGACATCTGTGCATCATGTTGGCGTTTCGGTGCGCCGTGGCATGGTGGATCACTTGACCCAAGGGCCGTTCGCACGTCACTTAAGCCGTAATGCTTAACCAAGGGGTTCTCCTTGGATTGGTATTTTTATTTGGATAGCAACTCGAGGGAAAAACATGAAACGCATCCTCCTTACAACTACTTCTTTGGTGCTCGCCGCTGGCGTTGCCCAAGCTGACGTAACTTTCTCCGGTTCAGCCGGCGTTGCACTTATAGATGACAACGGCAAATCCGACGCAACTCGCGTTGATATGTTCGTCGAATCTTATTATGATTTTGACATTGCAGCTTCTGCTGAATCAGACAACGGTGTGTCTGTTTCTGTTGGCTTCGACATGGGCGCTGGCTCTAAAATCGACTACAACGATGATGATGTGCTTGAAGCACAAGGTGGAAGCATCGGTGATGCAGACGTAACAATCGGTTTCAATGGCTGGACATTGGCTGTAGACCAAGCAGGTATCGACAACCTGTTTGATGATACTGACGGTGCACAGGACATGAGCCTTTCAGGCGCGGTCGGTGACATCACAGTGGCGTTTACAACTGATTTGGAAGGCTCCACAAGCTCTTACAAAATTGGTGGCAACGTCGGCGGTATCGCACTCACATTGACTGGTACAGACAACGATGACGCTGGTGGCGATGCAACAGGTATCTCTGCATCCTATGCAATGGGTGCAGCGACAATCAGCGTGTCCACATCAGACGAGTCAAACGACGCTGAAGACGATACATCAATCGGCATCAAATACACTATGAGTGATGCACTCACTGTCTCTTACACATCAATCGAGCCTGGCTCAGCCGGTTCATTTGGTGATGAGTGGGATGCATCTGTTGCATATTCAAACGGTTCGATGAGTGCATCATTTGCACTGGACGAAACAGATGCGACAACAATCATCGCTGATTTTGCACTCGGTGGCGGCGCATCTGCTTTCGCAGCAATGCACGACAAAGCTGGTACAGCTTCTGACCTGACAACAATCGGTCTGAACTTCGCATTCTAAGCGAAACCGACTTAGGTTAAAGAAAGAGCGGCGCTTCGGCGGCGCTCTTTTTTGTTGTACCTATCGGATTGCAGAGCCTTTGATCTGTCTTTCGTCCCTTCGTGATTGCGTGCTAGTAAGGCTGGCGATATCGACGGAAAATTAGCGGCCACGGAACATGACATGATGAGATCACAGATAACTTCGCAAGGCTCCGCCTAATATGGATCATGCCCCAACGCAGTCTCCAGAGGTGTTTGATGTATTGGTTGTGGGCGCCGGTCCAGCCGGGTTAATGGCGGCTGAGCAAGCAGCGCAAGCTGGGATGCGTGTGGCAGTGGCAGAGGCGATGCCCTCACCGGCACGTAAATTTCTCATGGCTGGAAAATCTGGTCTCAACCTAACCAAGGCAGAGAAGCCAGAGGCGTTTTTGCAGTATTTTGACGCTATTTCCTCCCTGAAACCGATTCTGTCTAAATTCGGACCAGCTGAGGTCATCGGCTTTGCGGAAGGTCTTGGGCAGGAGGTTTTCACCGGCAGCACGGGCCGAGTTTTCCCGATACGCATGAAAGCGTCTCCTCTTCTGCGCGCATGGTTGGCTCGGCTAGATGCGCTGGGTGTTGTGCTGCTACGCCGCCACCGATGGATCGGTCCACTGACCCCACATGAGCAGCATCTGTTTGAGACGCCAAAGGGCAAGGTTCCCTTGACGGCTGGGGCGCTGATCCTTGCGCTCGGTGGCGCGAGTTGGGCGCGTTTAGGGTCTGATGGCGCTTGGCAGAGGGCTGTTGCGGCGGTGGGCGTGCCAATTGTCCCTGTGCAAGCTTCCAATGTGGGCATGCAGCGGGCTTGGTCGGCGCATATGCAACCATTTTTTGGTCAGCCAGTCAAAAATGTCGAGCTTACCGTCGCAGGCCAGCGAAGCCATGGCGAATTTGTGATCACTCAATCGGGTGTGGAAGGTGGGGCAATCTACGCGCTGGGGCGGATGTTGCGGCAGAGCCCTTTGGCCCAGATTGATTTTGCACCGCAGCTTTCGGTCCAGGTGCTGCGGGCAATGATCTCAAATCGCAAGCCAAAGGACAGTCTGGGCAATTTCTTGCGGAAATCTATCAAGCTAGATGCCACAAAACGCGCCTTGCTGTTTGAGCTGATCCGGCCAATGCCCCGCGATACCGAGGGGCTTGTGGCTGCCATCAAGGCTGCGCCGCTGACGCTTGCGGGATCACGCCCCATAGACGAGGCCATCTCGACAGCGGGTGGCCTTTCTTGGGAGGCTTTGACACCTGAATTGATGCTCAAGGATGTGCCGGGCGTATTCTGCGCCGGTGAAATGTTGGACTGGGATGCACCGACAGGTGGATATTTGATCACCGCCTGCCTTGCAACTGGCCGTTGGGCTGGGCGCGCGGCTGCTGATTATCTCTCCGCCAAAGCCCTTGCATAGGCCGGACGCGCTCGGCAGCGTTTGGCATAGTCTTTCAAGATAGTGCCGGCGTCAGGAAATTTTGCCGTAAAGGCCCAGTTGAGACAATGTACAGCCAAAATATCAGCGATTGTGAAATGCTCTCCCATGAGAAACGCGCCCTCAAGCCGGTGTTCGAGCCGTTTTAAACTGCGCTCAAATTCCCATTTCAAAACGGATTTCACATCGGCAGAACGGTGTTCAGGTGGATTGACGAAAGAGCTTTTTGCCGCGATCCAAAGCAGGCTGTCGAATTCTTCCAGCAGGAAGTTAATATGTCCATCCAGACGCAAACGTTCAACAGACCCGGCTGGGAAGGTTAGGGCCTTGTGGCGGTCAGATAAAAAACTCATGATCGCGACGCTATCGGGAAGAACCTCTCCATCGACCATCAGGGCTGGCAATTTGCCGCTGGGGTTGAGCGCTTTGACCTCAGCTGAGCCGGGGTCTCCTTGGACTTGCTCGTAGGGCAAGCCCAATTCCTCAAGTGTCCAAATTACTCGTAAAGTTCGATTCTTTGTCGACCCCAATACCTGATACATTTACCTTCTCCCCATCATTGAAATTCGGACAAAACATCTTTCAACCTGTGCCATCTGTGGCGCGGTTTGCCCAGCAGATCGGAGCTGCAAATCCGTGTCGAGCAAGAGCATTATCACCTGCTCAAGCCGGTCCCTGCTCCAAGTGCCGACCTGCCGTTGGATTCGATCTCGCCGTGGCCCGTAGACCGGCGGCCGAAGCTTTGCCACGCCTTGCGATGCGCCCGCTGGATCAGAGGCTGCGGCGTGCAGAAGGCGGAAATGGCGCAGGGCGGCAATGCAAAGCCCGGTGGCGGTCCCACCCTGAGCGATCACGCGATGCAACACCGGGGCAATCTCATTTGTTCTCAAATCCGCCACCAAACCAATGACATCATCGAGCGCCGCTTCGGTGGATTGTGGCGCGCATACCTCAACATCACTCAGGGTGACGGGTCCGGCTTGGGACATGCAATATAGAGCCAATTTTTCCAAGAATTGATTGAAATCACCTGGGTCTATAGCCTTGGAAAGATCTGTAATGGACGCGCTGGCTGCGGCATCAACTTCGCCTATGCCGACTTTTGCCAATGCGGCTTCCACTTCTGCGCGGGTGGGGGGTTCATCGAAAATGGCGATGGACCAGGCATTGGGATGGGTTTCAAAAGCTTTGCGGATTTTTGATGTCGGCTTTAAGGCACCACCGATGACAACCATCTGCGCATCACCGGCCTGCCAATCGCGAAGCCCTGCTAGAATTGCTTTAGCGCAATTTTCATTGGCGTCTTCGACAAGGACCACTCGCGGACCGGGAAAAAACCCGACTGCTTTAATGGCGTCATTCAGCGCGACCCCGTCGCGTCGTAACTCGCCGCCTTGCAGGCGCGTGAGGCGCATTTCTTCCTCGCCCTGCGTACCGATCAGCCCCTTGATCAATTGCTGTCGCTTCAGCGCGACGCGCATCGCATTGGCACCATAGATCAAAACCCCAGTCTTGTTGAGATCAGGCTTTGCAAAAGCTGCTAATGCGTCGCGGTTCGAGAGCTTCATGGGAGGTCCAAGGTCAGAAGTGCTGAGGCGACCTGCCCTGCCAGAATGGCCATTAAGCGGTCATAGGCGTCTCTCTGGGCCCGCTGGGTGGCCACGGTAGTGCCTGTAGCGGAATATCCTGTAAAAGATTTTGCAGTTTGGCGTGTCAGAAAAGCGCCATCCTTATCCAGCAAGGAATATTCCAGCTCGCCGACAAGGCTATAGCGGCTGATCTCTTGGGCGGCAGAGACAACGATATTGTCCTCTGTGACTTTCAACTCATAATGCAAGGCAAAACGCGCGCTCTTTGCGGTTCCAAGCTGCGCTTCTAAATTCCGGACCAGCTCATATTCTGCCCGATTAACGGGCGCTTGGATCAGTATCTGATTGTAAAGCCGTTGCGAACTGGGATCCATGACCGGTGTCAGCCCACAGCCCGCCAGGACAAGGGCCGCACTTAGAAATCCGCGTCGGCTAGATAACCACATTTACGATACGTCCGGGTACAATGATTAGCTTCTTAGGTGTAGCACCATCTAGTGCTTTTATCACAGCGTTATTCTGCAACACCAAGGCTTCCAACTCTTCTGTGCCCATGTCTTTGGCCACAGTGATTTCATCGCGGCGCTTGCCGTTTATTTGGATCGGTAAGGTCACCTCATCTTCAACCAAAAGCGCCGGATCTGCTTTTGGCCAGGGAGCATTGGCAATCAGCCCCTGCCCGCCTTGATGAGCCCAAATATCCTCTGCCAAATGTGGCGTCATCGGAGCCATCAATTGCGCCAATGTCATGATCGCCTCATGCTGCGCGGCATATCCAGCCTTGGATTTGGCCAAAGTCGCGGTAAAGCCATAGAGCTTGGCAATTGCTGCATTGAAACCAAAACTTTCCACCCCCGAAGTGACATCCACAACGGTTTTATGCAGCGCTCGCAGGAGTTCTTTGTCGCCATCGCCAGTTTTATTTTTGTCCATATTGGTGATTTTATCACAAACCAGCCAGACGCGGTTCAAATGCTTAAACGCCGCTTCCGCACCAGAGGCCGTCCATTCGACATCGCGCTCGGGCGGGCTATCGGACAGAACAAACCACCGCGCCGTATCGGCGCCATAGCTGCTGATGATGCTGATTGGATCAACAACGTTATTTTTCGATTTTGACATCTTTGCGGAAGGCACAATCGTGACCTCAGCGCCTCCCTCAAGCAAAAAGGCCTTGCCATCGCGCAGCGCCACCTCTTCGGGGTAGTGATAGACAGGGCGGCCATCCTTACCCTCTGATTTATAGATTGCATGGGTGACCATGCCTTGGGTGAACAGCGCGTCAAACGGTTCAATCGCGGAGGACGGCAAATGGCCACAAATTTGCATCGCTCGGGCAAAGAAGCGTGAATAGAGCAGATGCAAAATCGCATGTTCCACACCGCCGATATATTGATCGACGTTCATCCAATAGCTGGCCTCCGCCATATCTGTAGGTGTAGCGGCATTGGGGGCCGTGAAGCGCGCATAATACCAAGAGGAATCCACAAAAGTATCCATTGTGTCGGTCTCGCGGCGGGCCTCCTTGCCGCAAGCTGGGCAGGCGCAGTTGCGCCAAGTGGGGTGGCGATCCAGCGGGTTCCCAGGAACGTCAAATGTCACATCATCAGGCAGGCGGATCGGTAGGTTTTCTTTCTTCTCCGGGACCACGCCGCAGCTGTCACAATGTACCACTGGTATCGGACATCCCCAATAGCGCTGCCGGCTCAATCCCCAATCGCGCAGACGATATTGCGTTTTGCCGATGCCAAGGCCCTGCACTTCGGCCCAATCAATGGTGGCGTCAATCGCCTCTTGCCCCGTGGCCTCTTTCAGGACGGCAGGTTGATTGACCCAGCGCACCGTCTCAGTTTTGGCCGGTACAAAAGCCACATCTGACACGGGAGTATTCTCGTTGAGCGCAAAGAAGGTATCAATCACCGGCAGATCGTATTTACGCGCAAAATCAAGGTCGCGCTGGTCATGGGCCGGGCAGGCAAAAATTGCGCCGGTGCCGTAATCCATCAGCACAAAATTGGCGACCCAAACAGGCAATGGCGCGCCGCCAAGTGGGTTTTGTACAGTGATGCCGGTATCAAAGCCTTTCTTTTCAGCCTTTTCCATCGCCGCTTCTGTGGTGTCCATTTTCTTACATTCGGCGCAAAACTCTGCCAAGGCGGGGTTTTTCGCCGCCAGGCTTTGGGTCAGCGGGTGGTTTGCAGCCAGGCCAATGAACGAGGCACCGACCAAAGTATCGGGGCGGGTGGTGTAAACGGCCACGCCCTCATGACCATCTTGCGGTGTGGTCAGCGGGAAGGTCATTTCCAACCCGCGCGATTGGCCAATCCAATTTTCCTGCATCAAGCGGACTTTGGCGGGCCAATTGTCCAGCCCGTCTAAGGCGCTGAGCAATTCACCTGACATGGATGAGATGTTGAAGAACCATTGTGTGAGCTCGCGCCGTTCAACCTCGGCATTGGAACGCCAGCCTTTGCCGTCAATCACCTGCTCATTGGCCAGTACGGTCATATCGACCGGATCCCAATTGACCATCGCATTCTTGCGATAGACCAATCCATTGGCAAGCATATCGAGAAACAAGGCCTGTTGTTGTCCGTAATATTCAGGATCACAGGTGGCAAATTCGCGCGACCAATCAATCGACAGGCCCAAGGGCTTCATCTGTGTGCGCATCGTTGCGATGTTGTTATAGGTCCATTCTTTTGGATGNCCACCTATAGCCATCGCGGCATTTTCAGCTGGCATGCCAAAGGCATCCCAACCCATTGGATGCAGNACATTATGTCCGGTGGANAGCTTATAGCGCGCAATCACATCGCCCATGGTGTAATTGCGTACATGGCCCATGTGAATGCGGCCCGACGGATAGGGAAACATTTCCAGGACATAGTATTTCGGACGGTCGGCAGTCGCCACGGCTTTGAAGGTCTCGGCTTCGGCCCAAGCCTCTTGCCATTTGGCTTCGATTTCGGCGGGGGAATAGCTGCTCATGGGATCTGCCTCGTCTATATATTCATGGGCCAAACCCAGATTGAGCGCCCGCCGTTAGTCATAGGCTGCTTTGTCTCAGGTTTCCAGAGCTCCGAGGGATCCATGCCGAAAAATTACCCCCCAAAAACAAAAAGGCGACCCCTTGGGGCCGCCTTCTGTAACTTCGATTTCAATCGACTTAGAATGCGAAAGACAGCTGGAAGTTTATGCCTTCTTTGTAGTCTTTTGCACCAACTTCGTCGTCGGAATCATCGTTGTTGCTGTCATCTGCGTAAGATGCCAAGAGCGATGCACCGCCGCCGAGGTCATAGCTCAGACCAGCATATGTATCTTTACCACTGTCATCTGCACCGATGAAGAGGTTCATGCCGTTGCCCATGTCGTAGGACACGTCAACATTCCAGTCGTTGCTGTCGTCTGTCGCAACAGTCAGACCCATTGCACCTTCGGCATAGACAACTTTAACATCCCAGTTGGCTCCTGCGCCAGTTGCGCCTTCTGCAACATAAGATGCTGTTCTGGTGAACACGCCCAGTGGGTAGCTGACTTCAACACCGGTTGATCCGCCATTGTCGTTAGTGGCATGCCCCAATGCAACAGTTGCACCGCCCCAAGTTGTGCTCACACGCACACCGGTTGTGGATTGCTGTGACGCTGCTGAGTTGCCGTCATTGTCCAGCCAAGCGGTGTTTGCGTTTTGAGTGGCCAGCGCATAGGTGAGTGCGCCTGCAGTGCCTATAACGCCGAGTGAGATGTAATCTGATTCATTAGCTGGAACAGCAGGGGTCGCATTCGTTGGGTTAGCAAGATTTGTGTCGTCACCCAAAGAGACGCTGACTTTTGCGCCACCAAGTGTCATGTCGGCACGAGCCACCATTTCGCCGTCTGCTGCGCGGAATGCATCGTTGTCCATGGAGCCAACAGAGGACCATGCGTTTTGAGCGGCATGTTTTGTGTCACCATAATGGATGCTGGAATCGGCATTTGTCAAAGAGATCAATTTCGATGACCGAACGCTATGCCCGCCTTTTTCCTAATACTCTGCAAGATCGGGTTGATATCGTCGCTGAGTCGCTTGATTTTGATCGCATCTAAGTGCGGAGGGCAGTTGCCATCTGTGACTGTTTCACGGTTTTCGAAGTGAAAATCCTGCGCATATTCGGTAAAGAGTGCGCGAGAAAGATGTTCAGCCTCGCCGGCACACTAGGATCAATACTCATCATGCGGTTTGACCTCACCGCTGGTTGCAATACCATGGAACCATGATTGTCCGTAATCCTACGGTCACGTATGGGGAATACTTATGATATTTGAAAAATCTGCTGTTGCTGTTGTGTCCGGCGGTGCCTCTGGTTTAGGCGCGGCCACCGCGCGAAAGCTCTCCGAAATGGGTGCACGGGTTGCGGTCTTTGATCTCAACACTCAAGCCGGTGAGGACGTCGCACAGCAGCTTGGTGGAGTGTTTCAACATGTTGATGTGGCCGATCCTGCCAGTGTCGCCGCCGGGTTTGAAGTTGTACTCGCAACTCTCGGCACGCCGCGCGTAATGGTCAACTGCGCGGGAATTGCCCCGGCAGTTAAAACCGTATCACGCGGCGCGGCGCATGACCCCGCGATATTTGCCAAAGCGGTCCAAGTTAATCTGATCGGCAGTTTCAACTGCGCCTCGCAAGCCGCCTGTTTAATGGCGGCCGCAGATCCATGCGGGCCCGATGGTGCGCGGGGTGTGATTGTCAACACAGCTTCCGTGGCGGCCTATGATGGACAAATTGGCCAGGTTGCTTATTCCGCATCCAAGGGTGGAATCGTGGGGATGACGCTGCCAATGGCGCGGGATTTGGCCGACAAAGGCATTCGCGTCTGCGCCATTGCGCCGGGCATTTTCGCCACCCCCATGATGGACGGAATGCCGCAAGAGGTTCAAGACGCGCTGGGTGCACAGGTGCCCTTCCCGCGGCGCTTGGGTCAGGGGGCGGAATATGCCAATCTGGTGGGACATATTATCGACAATCAAATGTTGAACGGCGAAGTCATCCGTTTGGATGGCGCGATCCGTATGGCGCCGCGGTAAATCCTTCCGATGCCCGATACAGAGCGCCCAGTCGCAATTCTTGGAACCGGGTTGATCGGCGTCAGCTGGACGGCATTGTTTTTGCATCACGGCTTCGATGTGCAAGCTTGGGATCGTGATCCCGAAGCGCGAGATGTGCTGGAGGAACGGCTCAAAGCGCCCATAGCGCAATTGCGGCAACTGGGTGCTGGCGCAGACCGCCCGGGGCGTTTGGCAGTCAATTCCGAGCTT
>NYTV01000041.1 GCA_002683685.1 Paracoccaceae bacterium | reverse complement strand
ATGATCGGAGAATCCTACCAATCGATTGAACCTATTCCCGATTGCCGTCATAGCATTCAAATTAATGCTGCCTAGTGGTGCTGGATACGATGAGCAGCAATGCAATAAGATGGTTGTTGCCGCATTATTTTTATCCAAGACCTCGAGAGCGTGGTTAATTTCTGGTAACGTAGCCATCCCGGTAGAAAGAATAATAGGTTTACCGGTTTGCGCAGTTGTGGCCAGAAGATCATCGAATGTCATCTCGAAACTGGCTATTTTATATACTGGACAATCCAGTTTTTCGATAAAATCTAAATCACGTGGATCGTAAATCGAGGTAAACGGAATCAGACCGCGTTCACGCGCACGCTCAAACAACGGCTGATGAAATTCCATAGGCATCCCAGCACTTTCATAAAGGTCGTAGAGGGTGGGACTGCCCCAAATCGGATCGATTTTCATCGCGTGATGATTTGATCGCATGGTTAAAGTATCAGCAGTATAAGTTTGTAATTTTAAACAATCCCAGCCCGCATCTGCCGCGATGTCGACTAAAGCCAAGGCCTGGTCCAGATCGCGGTCATGGTTGGCGCTAACCTCAGCTATGAGTAATGGCCGTTCTTGTGGACCGATTGTTCGATTTTCAATTGTCAAAGTTTGTAGTTGCATATCATTGGTCCAATGAATGGGTAGCGTGGGATACGCTGTGGCACATTTAATTCTTAGACGAGTGTTTGGCAATCGGATTATAGATAAGCCCTCTGCGTATCTTCAATACGATGCATACTAAGCCATATGTTTTACGGTAGGCACATTTTATTAATAAATTGCGAATTCATCGCACTAGATGGCGAAAAAAGAGCATCGATGATGAATGGATGGTGGCTAAAACGCGCGATAAACAGGTTTTAATTGTTTTGGAACACAAATCGCTAGTGTTTTGGATGGACTTCTGTCAAATTGGACTACAGAAAAGGAGAAATTAAAGTATGCGTTTGGTTTTATCAATTATTTTATTTTTTGCTTTTTATCAAAATGTTACAGCTCAAGTCATGACGAAAGACCAGATCAAACAACTGGCGCTTGAGGCGATTTTGGAAAATCCAGAAATTATCATGCAGGCGGTCACTATTTTGCAGCAGCGTGAGAAGGAACGGGCGGCATCTGGCGCCAACACTGTGCGTTTGCAGCTTGAATCCGACCCCAACGCCCCCAATCTTGGCAACCCCGAGGGCGATGTCACAGTGGTGGAGTTTTTCGACTATAATTGTCCCTATTGCCGGAGTGCGGGTCAGACGGTCCAAGCGCTCCTCGCGACCGATGCAAATGTACGGGTCATCTATCGTGAATGGCCAATTTTGGGCGATGATAGTGTCATTGCGGCCCGTGCTGCTTTGGCTGCACGCGAGCAGGGCAAATATGAAGCCTTCCATTGGGCTTTGATGAATGGGGAAGGCCGTGTCACGGAGGCTCTTATTTTCAAAGTGGCGCGAGATCTGGGCATGGATGTGGCCCAACTTGAAGCGGATATGGTGAGACCGGCTGTGGAGGCGCATATCGCTTCGAGCAATGCTTTGGCGCAACAATTGGGGTTTACCGGAACGCCGGCCTTTATTGTAGGCGATAAAACAGCTCCGGGCATGTTGAGTTTGGACGAGATCACGATGCTGGTGGCGGAAGCGCGCGCCGATCCGTAAACTCGGCGGCTCAGCAGTGTCGTTTTTGGGATGGCTTAAAAGTTGGAACTGCGCCGTATCGAACTAAATCAGCTTTATAGAGCACTGTAATGACACCCTCGAATATTCTAGTGATTATGGCCGATCAACTAGCACCACATTTCACCGGTGCCTAGTGTCATGAGGTTGTGAAAACCCCGCATTCGGATGCTTTGGCCGAACGCGGGATGTGATTTGATGCGGCCTATTTCAATAGCCCGCTTTGCGCCCCATCGCGCTTTTCTATGCTGGCAGGGCAATTGATTAGCAAGATTGGCGCCTACGATAATGCGTGTGAATTTGCCGCTTCCATCCCAACTTTTGTCCATTACCTCAAATCTCTAGGCTAAAGCTTATGCCTGTCTGGAAAAATGCATTTTGTTTCTCCAGATCAAATGCATGGCTTTGAAAGCCGGGTGACCACAGAGATCTACCCGTCTGATTTTGCCTGGAACCCAAATTGGCAGCAGGCCGATGAGCGTATCGATAAACGGTACCACAACATGCGGGCTGTGAAAGAAAAAGGGCAAGCCATGGCCAGCTTTCAAATTGACTATGATGACGAGGTGGAATTCGCTGCCGAGCGCAAGCTGTTTGATTATGTTCGCGATGATGTCCAGCCTTGGTGCATGGTGGCCTCTTTAAAGTGATGAAGAAATTGATATGCCGCGCCATCTCGATTATGCAACCGATGCCATAGCTCAGCGGGTATTGGAGGGGATTGAGGCCTATTCCAAGCTTCCGACCGAGGAGGCGGTCCGGCGCGCGCGCAGGGCCTATTACGCAAATGTCAGCTATTTTGACAGTAAGATCGATGCTTGGGTTCAAACGGTTGAAGAGATGGGCCAGCTGGACAATACCATCATCATCTTCACCGTAGATCATGGCGATATGCTGGACGAAAAAGGCCTGTGGTATAAGATGGATTTCTTTGAGCACTCCGCGCGCTTACCCCCTAATTATGGCAGGCCTAGACGTGGCACCGGGGCAGACTGCAAATGCCTGTTCACTGGTGGATTTATTGCCAACGATGGTTGAGATCGGCGGTGGAACAGCGGATATGTTTGGCATGCCTGTATACGGGCGCTCGTTGATGCCTTTGGCGCGGGGAGAGGATGAAAGCGTCTCGGAAGCCATCGGCGAATATTTTGCCGAGATGACAGGGCACCCGGTGTTTATGATCCGACGGGGCGATATGAAATATATTCATTGCGACGATGATCTGGCGAAGCTGTATGATCTGGCGAATGATCCTTGGGAGCTAGAAAATCTGGCTGACCATCCGGCCTATCGGGTGATTGCCTAGGGATTTGCACAGGAGGTGGTTCAGCGTTGGGACAGTGCGGCATTGCGCGATACGGTCATGGATAACCAAAAATATGATTTGTATTGAATGCTGCGATGCAAGCTCGGACATCGCAGCATTGGGATTCCAACCCTCAGTCTGACGCCTAACAAAAATATGTGCGCGATCATATGGATTAGACCGTGGTGGCCGAACGCTTCCGCTTTCCGCCCGTTGGGTGACACTGGACATTCAACCATAAAAATACCCCCGCGTCTTTCGATGCGGGGGCAGTGTTGTCGTGTTTCATGCGGCCAATCAGTCGTCCTGTGGCAGCATCAAGTTAAGTATAACGGCCAGTAAAGCTGTTGGCGCGACGGCAGAGGTTGCCAAAGTCTTCCAGATACCAGGTAGATATTGCACAGCGCTTGGCACCAGGTTGAGGCCCAGACCGACTGCAAGTGACACAGAGATAATGATCATGTTGCGACGTGACATCTTCACTTCGGTTAACATATTCATACCGGCCGCAGCCACCATTCCGAACATCACGATCACGCCGCCGCCGAGAACAGGCAAAGGCATGGAGGAAATGACGGCCCCGATTTTTGGGATCAATCCGCAGACGATCAAGAAAAGCCCTGCGATGGTAACCACATGACGCGACATAATGCCGGTCATGCCCACAATGCCGACGTTTTGGCTGAAGGATGTATTTGGCAAGCCGCCAAAGACGGCCGCTACAGTTGTGCCCAGACCATCTGCATAGGTCGCGCCGGCGATTTCATCATCGGTTGCATCTCGGCCTGCGCCGGCTTTAGTTGTTGCTGAAGCATCACCCACAGTTTCGATGGCTGAGACCACAGATACCAATGTGACACCGATCACAGCGCCGAGGCTAAACTCGAACCCATAGGGCATAACGGTCGGTACTTGGAACCAAGCGGCTTTCGTAACGCCGCCGAAGCTAACCATTCCAGCTAAAATAGCGACAATGTAGCCGGCAATTAGGCCGATCAAAACTGCTGCATTGGAAATCAGGCCTTTGGTCATGAATTTACAAGCCAAGGAGACGGCTACGACGGTCAAGGCCACAGTCCAATGCTTTAATGATCCAAAGCTTTCAGCAGCCATTTGAAAATCTGCCGCGCCACCTGCTGCGTATTTAATCGCAACGGGGATGAGGTAGAGGCCAATCGCCAAGATCACAAGACCGGTGACCAGAGGTGGGAACATGAAGCGCAGCTTTTGGATCACACTACCCAAAGCGAAGTGTATGATGCCGGCAATTAAACAGGCGGTGAGTGCGACGCTCAAGCCCTGGGTTGCGGCCACACCGGCCAAAACACCGACAAAAGCAAAGCTGGTGCCCTGCATAATGGGCAAACGCGCGCCGATAGGGCCCATGCCAACAGTTTGAAACAAAGTTGCCACACCGGCAAAGAGCATGGCCATCTGGATGAGGTAGACCTGCTCTGCACCACCAAAGGCCAAACCAGCGGCCCCGGCGACGATGATAGATGGGGTCACGTTTGAGGCGAACATCGCTAGAACGTGCTGCAATCCTAATGGGATAGCCTGNCCTATTGGGGGCGTGGCGTTTGGATCGCCATAGTTGATATCAGACATTTCTTTTCCCTTCGTTGTGAGTATTGGCACCCGCCAATTATCGATCCTTATTTTTAATTTTCCGTGTCATAGATTGAATGACAGGCCACGCCCTTGGACCTTAGGACCGTGATAGTTGCACTGTACCCATTTTTTTGTCCCCAGGTCAAAAGAACATTAGCACAATCGCAGTGTTCCTCAGGTGCTTGGGAGCTCGTCCTAGCGGCGGGCAATTTAATGCTTGAATCCATTCATCCGTGACGTCTTGCAGCAATTGGTGGCCAAACCCAGCGCGGAGGGCGCAGTGCTAACTTTGAAAGATGTTGTCCTGCCATTGCGCAATCGTTCGGCTTATTTTCACGCGATGGAGGATCGGACAGTTCCCTAGCTTGGCGCTCAGGCTTCCAAAATGACTGGGCATCAGATTGATGAATTTTTATTAGCCTTCGGTGGGCGCATTTTCGAAGCTGAACAGGAACAAGTGCTGCCTTTGCTCCGATACTGGTGACATAGCTAGACGCGAAATGTGATCCGCTCGGGAACAATGGCGTAATTGCAAAGGTTGATGTCGCACAGGCGCTTGCCAATTTGCCTTGATAAATTAGTTTCGCCATATGTTTATCGATGCTCTTCAGTATATCGCCCCCAGCCGCGCTGTGTTTGAACAAATGCGCGCTGGGCGTTTGTCTGCTGTACATGTGACCGTTGGATACCACGAAGATTTTCTTGGCGTGGTGGAAAACCTTCAAGTTTGGAACCGTTGGTTTGAGGATTGTAGCGATGTGATCGCCCGCGCCGTGACCTGTGAAGATATTAGGGCTGCCAATACCGCGGGCAAAACAGCTATTTTATTTGGCCTGCAAAATCCTTTGGCGATTGGGGCGGATATTGGGCGGGTCGAAGTCTTAGCACAATTGGGCATTCGCTTTTGCCAAATCACCTATAATCAGCAATCCCTCCTTGGCGCTGGTTGTTTCGAGCCAAATGACAGCGGCCTCACCGCCTTTGGCCGTGAAGTCGTCCACGAAATGAACCGGGTGGGCATGGTCATTGATCTGTCCCATGCGGGTCATCAAACCGCGATGGATGTGGTAGATTATTCGTCGCGTCCCGTCACCGTGACCCATGCCAATCCAGATGCATGGCATCCCGCGCCGCGAAATCTGCATCATGATCTGCTGCAAGCCTTGTCTGACCGCATCGGCATGGTGGGCTTTTCACTCTACCCGCATCACCTGCGTGGTGGCAGTGACTGTAGCTTGTCCGACTTTGCGGCAATGGCGCAGGAGATGATGCAACGATATGGGGCTGGAATGTTTGGAATTGGCTCGGATCTGTGCCAAGATCAACCCGATAGCGTGGTGAATTGGATGCGGAATGGCCATTGGCGCAAGCATCCTGCACCGCCTGTCGCCTTTCCTGCTTGCCCAAGTTGGTTTGGCGACAACCGCGATTTCCCTGGCTTGGCGCCGGGGCTACTGGGGGCGGGCATGACAGAGGCGGACGTCGCAGGCCTTATGGGAGGAAATTGGATGAAGTTTTGGCAAGAGGCTTTTGTAAAGTCATGAAAGATTCTGTGGTCAATCCGGGTGATCTGCGCCCGGCTTCTGAGGTGATGCGCTTACGGCGCATGGGGTCCATGTTTCCTTCGCGCCTGTCCTTCCTGCGCACATTAACCCGTCGTCTGATCGCGGACGGCAGCCGGGTGAGCCGGCCGCATTGGCAGATTGACGGCGATGGCTATGGCACGGCGGTTTATACGGTGACACTGGGCGGGCATCGCTATTCGCTCTTTGCCATGACCCGGCCGCTTGACCCGGACATGCGCACCGACCGGGTTATTGCTGAGGCTTGGGATGCGGCCTTTGTGCTGTATGATGGGGTCCCAGATGCAGCAGAGATTGCGCGCCTGGCAAGCCAGGCCCCTTTGCAAGAGGCGGGCCGATTCACACAAAAAGATCTTTGCCTGTCGCGCGCTAATAAATCTGTCCGCTTGTTTGAGCAAATTGTCAGCGCCCTGCGCTCGGGCAGCCCCTTGCCGATGGGGATGATACATCAGATCGGCTATTTGATGCGCACCACAGCGGTCTACGGCAATGGCAAGTTTGGCATTGCTGATCGGCGCGTCGTGGCGCAACGGCCGGGGCTTGAAGGGCCGTTCATGGCCGAAATGCTCACAGTCTGGCTGATCCGCACTTTTACCCATGATTTGATTGAGCATATTGGGGGCAGGCCTCTTCCGGCGCGGGTGAAACGGCAATTGGGCATTGGCAATTCAACCGGCTTGGGCATGGCGCCGTTTTTGGTGTCGCACCCGCTCTTGCTGCACTCTTGGATGATTAGCCGCGAAACCGCTTTGGCGCGGGTGCGCGATGCGCAGATTGATGCCGGCGCGGCACAGAGGCTGATCGCCCTGGCACGGCGGTCCGCGCAACATTTGCTTGAATGGAATATCCCGGATCCGATGCATCAGGCGCGGATTGTAACGCTTCGGCAAGAATGGGCGAATTTCACGCTGGGGCTGACGGAGACCAGTCTGTGCCAAGAAGGTGCTGTTGAAGCGCTTGTAGCGCGCAGCCGCGTGGGCGGCTACGATTTGCAAGAATTGGTTGTCAGCTGGTTGATCGAGCCTTTTGGTGATTTGGTGGATGGCTTAACAGACTGTATGGCCAACCCGTTTGACCCGGTTTTGCATGCGCAGATGAGCTGTGAAGAGCTCCGTGTGCTCTTGCAGGAGCATTGCGACTTTGCAACCGAGATTGATTTTACAGATCCACAAGCCACTGCGCAATTTTGGTATGTCTCTGAAGCCAAGCTCGAGCCGCGAATTGGGCAACGCCAATCGGAGCCGGGCGCAGATCGTGAAAGCCCGCTGGATATCTCGCGGCGCATCCAGAACCTGGCCACGGATTTGCCAGGTCACAGCGGACCGATTTGGCAATTTTTGACACAATTTCCCGAGCATCGCTATGCCGCGCAGCGGGTACAGGCTTTGGCCCAGAATCATTATGCGGAAATTCGCGACAATTTGGTGGATGCGGATATGGCACCAATTGATATGCTACGCTGCAAATTGTCGTTTTTTGGTGCCAGTAAATTTGATCCAAAGTCACAGCTTTGGACCCGGATTACGCTGGCGCAGGGCGCGCCTCTGGCGCAAGATTTGTACGATGGCACTGCGCGCGATGATTGGTGGCTTCCGGTGTCCGCGCCATGATGGTCTCGTCCAATGAAGTACAAATGCTGGTGCTTAAAGCCTGCCGTGGGGTGGGTGTTCCAATGGGACAGGCCCGAGAGGTGGCTGTGGCTCTTGCGGAAACGCCGCAAGCCTTGGCAGCTTTGCTGTCGCATTTGGCACGGCCGATGCAGCCTGCCAAGTTTGATTTTTCTGACGGCCTGACGGTGCAGGATGCATCTTTGCTGCGCGACTTTCCGGCCTGTGCGGATGCGGCTGCGCTCGGAGTCCAACAGGTGCGAATCTGTGGTCTTGCGGCCTGTGACCTGGCCCATGCACTTGCCCGGTCCCGCGGTCTGACGATTGTGGCGGAAGGGGCAGATGTGGTTTTCACCGGAACAGAGGCGGTGCGTCCAGAGGCATCGCGTTGCGCAGTGCTTCCGGAAATTTGGAAGCAAGTCGCCAGCTTCGCCGCTTTGACCTATGTGCCAGAGACCGATGCCTCCCGTGTTGGCGGAGCCGGGGCTGGTCTGAGTGATAATGACTAGGCGATCATGACGAGGGCCGGCTGAATACGTCCGTTTCATAGCGCACATGTTCAAGATANAGCCCATCGGGCGGGCAGACGGGTCCGCAGGCGGCGCGNTCNCGGGCNGCCAATGCNTCTGCCACCCNCTCGGGCGGCCAAGCGCCAGCGCCGCANCGCTCAAGCGTGCCGACCAGACTGCGCACTTGGTTGTGCAGAAAGCTGCGCGCTTNGACATGAAAGCGAATCTCCTGGCCCTCCGGATAATCATGGGTGGCGATATCTAAGACATCCAAGGTTTTGATCGGGCTTTTTGCCTGGCACATAGTTGAGCGAAATGTGGTGAAGTCATGGTTCCCCAAAAGAAAGGCGGCGCCGGCGCGCATGGCGTGTACATCCAGCGGGTGCCTGGATTGCCAGACCAAACCGGCATCATGGGTCACAGGGGCCGCGCGGCAAACGAGCCGAAACAGGTAGTCGCGCCCAATAGCGGAAAAGCGCGCATGCCAGTCTGGATCCACCTGCCGACAATCGAGCACCGCAATGCGATTGGGTTTCAGATGATAATTCAGCGCGCCTTTCAGCTTTATTGGGTCCCAAGTCTTGCGCATATCGCAATGAGCAACCTGTCCCAGCCCGTGTACACCCGTGTCGGTGCGCCCAGCGGCCGCCGTGCTGGGTAGATCGGGCTCTAGCTGTGCCAAGGCTTGTTCCAGCGCAGTTTGTACGGTGGGCAGATCATTTTGCCGCTGCCAGCCATAGAAACCTTGGCCATGGTATTCAATTTTTAAAGCATATCGAGGCATGGATCTGCCATTAACCCGTAGATACAAATTTAGCAATTGCCGCAACGCCCGGCACGGATCACATTGGCGCGCGCCTGAGAAAATTTAAGCCTAGGCAAAGAGGTCACAGCTTCCTATCTATGGGAGACAGACAAAGGGAACGAATGGTTTTAACATCAGTGACAGATCGCCTGGGCAATGCTGCGGGTAGCGCAGTTGGGGCGGTGTCCGGGCAAAATATTGAAGCCGCCGCCCGTCAGGTCACGACTCTCACCGCCTTGATGCCGCTGGCCTCGGTGGATGTGATTGCAACATTGATCACGAATCTGCGTATGATCTCAATGATTGCTGAGATATATGGCGGCCGATCAGTAATTTTCGGCAGTTGGCGTTTGACACGTCTGGTCTTTGCGCATGTGATTGCAACCGGGGCTGTGGCCATTGGCGATGATCTCATCGGCTCGGTCGCGGGTGGTTCTGTTTTGGCCAAAGTCTCCAGAAAATTCGGCGAAGGCGTTATCAATGGTGCTTTGACCGCGCGTGTGGGCATCGCGGCCATGCAGCTGTGCCGTCCCTTCGTCTTTCAAGCCGGTGCATCACCCAGCGTGACTGGCATTATGAAGCGGGCGCTCTTGGGTGTTTTCGTGTCGGATCGGACGCGCTGAAGTGTTTTTCAGCCCTGTGGCATACTCTCTGCGTCAAGCCAGTTGTGCAGCGGCACAGAGGGGCCTATAACCGGCGCAAGATGGAACGGATATTGATCATTCTACGAATTATATCCCCGGCACTGTGACAATGCAGCTGCCGGGCCAAAGGCGTTGGAGCCGACCGCGCCGCCTTTCCCCAGTTTATAAAAGATGAGACGAGATATGTCCGAGCAAGCAACTGACTACAAAGATACACTCAATCTGCCTAAGACAGATTTTCCCATGCGCGCCGGCCTGCCAAAGCGCGAACCCGAATGGCTGGCCCGTTGGGAAGAGATCGGCATTTATGACCGGTTGCGGGAAAGAACCGGTCGTGAGAGTTTTACTCTGCATGACGGGCCGCCCTATGCTAATGGCAACCTGCATATCGGCCACGCACTCAATAAGATCCTCAAAGATATGGTGGTCCGCTCGCAACAAATGATGGGCAAAGATGCGCGCTATATCCCAGGTTGGGATTGTCACGGTTTGCCCATTGAGTGGAAAATAGAAGAGAAATACCGCAAAAAAGGCCGAGATAAAGACGCGGTTCCGATCGTCGAATTTCGTCAAGAATGTCGCGAATTTGCCGCGGGTTGGGTTGATATCCAACGCGAAGAATTCAAGCGACTTGGCATCACCGGCAAATGGGAAAATCCGTATTTGACTATGGATTTTCATGCGGAACGGGTGATTGCGGCTGAATTTCAGAAATTTTTGATGAATGGCACACTTTATCAAGGTTCAAAACCTGTGATGTGGTCGCCTGTTGAGAAGACGGCGCTTGCGGAAGCCGAGGTTGAATATCACGACAAGGAAAGTTTCACAGTCTGGGTGAAATTTCAGGTGGTTGGCACGGGTGATGCGATGTTAGACAGTGCCAAAGTTGTGATATGGACTACGACGCCTTGGACCATGCCGTCGAATAAGGCGGTGGTTTATGGTGCGGGAATTTCCTATGGGCTTTATGAGGTGATCGGCCGGCCTGAGGAATGTTGGGCGCGGATTGGTGAGAGATTTATCTTGTCAGATGCATTGGCTGAAGATGTCTTGGGCCGTGCGCGGCTTGAGCCTTCGATGTATCGCCGCCTGTGTGATATCACGCCCGAGGATTTGGCGAAGATCCAGTTGCTACATCCTTTGCATGGTGCTGACGGCGGTGAGGGCGAATGGGATGACATCCGCGATTTCCGCGCGGCTGATTTTGTCACCGACATTGAAGGCACGGGATTTGTGCATTGTGCACCCTCGCACGGGATGGAAGAGTTTGAGCTTTATCGCGACCTGGGCATGTTGGAGCAGGTGATTACCTACAACGTGATGGAAGATGGGCGTTTCCGCGCTGATCTGCCATTCTTCGGTGGCAAGGCAATTCTCAAGCCCAATGGCAAAGAGGGCAATGCCAATAGTGCGATCATTGAGAAACTGGCCGAAGTGGATGGATTGCTTGCGCGCGGTAAAATAAAGCACAGCTACCCACACAGCTGGCGCTCTAAGGCGCCTGTGATTTATCGCAATACGCCACAATGGTTTGCCGCAGTCGACAAGCCGGTCAACGATGGGCAAGACACATATGGCCAGACCATCCGTGAACGGGCGCTGACCTCCATTGACGAGCTGGTCACTTGGACGCCTACGACCGGGCGCAATCGGTTGTATTCGATGATTGAAGCTCGACCTGATTGGGTTTTGTCGCGCCAGCGTGCCTGGGGGGTGCCTTTGACGTGTTTTACCAAAAACGGCAGCCTACCCACAGATGAAGATTATCTGCTGCGCAATGACGAGGTGAACGCCCGCGTATTGGACGCTTTTGAGGCTGAAGGAGCGGATGCTTGGTATAACGAAGGCGCGAAAGAGCGCTTTTTGAGCGGTATTGTGGCGCCTGAAGACTATACGCAGGTGTTTGATATCCTGGACGTTTGGTTTGATAGCGGCTCCACGCATGCTTTTGTCTTGCGCGACCGAGCAGATGGGTCCGAAGATGGCATAGCTGACCTCTATATTGAAGGCACAGATCAACATCGCGGATGGTTCCATTCCTCAATGCTGCAATCTTGCGGCACGCAGGGCCGCGCACCCTATCGGGGTGTTCTGACCCATGGGTTCACGCTGGATGAAAAGGGCATGAAGATGTCTAAATCAATCGGCAATACGGTTTCGCCGGAGGATGTTACCCGGCAATATGGTGCGGATATTTTGCGTCTTTGGGTGGCGCAGTCCGATTACACCAGTGATCTGCGGATTGGTCCGGAGATTCTCAAAGGTGTGGCCGATAGCTATCGCCGTTTGCGCAATACGATGCGGTTTATGCTCGGTTCATTGGCGGATTTCACCCCAGCAGACGAGGTGGCGCCCGAGGCAATGCCGGAGCTGGAGCAATGGGTTTTGCATCGCTTGGCGCAATTGGATGCTACCGTGCGGGAGGGCTATGTGGCCTATGACTTCCAAGGGGTTTTCCAAGCTTTGTTCCAATTCGCAACCGTTGATCTCTCCTCATTTTATTTCGATATTCGCAAAGACGTGCTGTATTGTGATGGTGATACTCCCGAACGCCGCGCCGCTCGGACGGTATTGGCTATTCTGTATCAGCGTTTGACGACCTGGCTGGCCCCGGTTTTGACCTTCACGATGGAAGAGGTTTGGCTCGAGCGGCATAGGGAAGAGGGCAGTTCGGTGCATTTGCAAGATATGCCGCATACCCCTTCCAGCTGGTCCAATCCTGATTTGGCTGAAAAATGGTCCAGCATCCGTAAGGTGCGCCGTGTGGTCACCGGGGCGCTGGAAGTGGAGCGGCGTGAAAAGAACATCGGCTCCAGCCTTGAAGCGGCGCCGGTTGTCTATGTATCTGCCGATGTGGCAGAGGTATTGAAATCTGTGAGCTTCGCAGATTTGTGTATCACATCTGGCATTGAAATTTCGACCGAGACAGCGCCAGAGGCTGCTTTTGTTTCGGAAGACACAGATGGGGTGGCGGTGTCCTTTGCGAAGGCCAGCGGTGAAAAATGTCAACGCTGCTGGAAAATTCTTCCCGATGTGGGTCAACACAGCCATGCCGGTGTCTGCGGGCGCTGTGATGCTGCGCTGCGCTAGGACACTATGTGATTTTGGGGCGGGGGGCGGTGCCCCCCCCGCGTTCGTTTGCAAAGTGCGGACGCTGTGACTGGGCTAGTGTTCACCTCGGTGGTGTTTGCCGCCGTGTTGCATGCCAGCTGGAATGCTTTGGTCAAAACTGGACAGAACAAGCAATCGGGCATGCTGCTTTTGACTCTGGCTCATGGGTTCTTTGGCCTTTGTATTCTCCCCTTTGTTCCGGTGCCGCAGGGCGCGGCTTGGTTGTGGCTCACCGCCTCGGGCCTTATTCACATGTTTTACCAACTGTTCCTCGGCTTTGCCTATGAGCGCGGTGATTTAAGCCGGGTCTACCCGATCGCCCGCGGCGCTGCGCCATTGATCGTTTTGATCGTCAGCCTGTGTTTTGGTATTGATTCTTTGCGGGATTTGGATCTGCTGGGGATTTTGGTTTTGGGACTTGGGATCGTTTTGATGGCCCATGGGGTGTTCCGCTCGGGTGAAGATCGCCAGCTCATTCCTCTGGCGCTTGGGTCAGCGGCCGCCACGGCGGGCTATTCTTTGGTGGATGGGCTGGGCGCGCGTGTGATGGGGGATGCGCTGGCCTATGTCGCATGGCTGCTGATTTTCTCTGCGGTGTTTTACACACCCGTAATTTTGGCGTTACGCGGTCGTTCGGTGCTTCCGCGGGGAGGCGGGCAGATTGCGCTTGGGCTTTTGGCCGGATTTGCTTCCTTTATTGCTTATGCGATTGTGGTTTGGGCGATGACAGAAGCGCCCATCGCCCTTGTCACCGCGTTGCGTGAAAGCTCCATTCTGTTTGCCATGCTGTTGGGCTGGTGTTTCTTTAAAGACACGATGGGTCCGGCCAAGATTCTGGCTGGGCTGGTGATTATCGCCGGGGTCGTACTCACGCGTTTTTAAGTGTCCGCAGTCATTTGCTGAACAATACCGACAAATAATAAATATGCCGAACAGGCCACCAAGCCGAGATTGGCCACATAAACCTCGGTGAAATTGCCCCAAGCAGCCCAAGCCGCGAAGCCCACCCAAGCCAAAGCAATTGGCAGGGTCAACGGGCGCCAGCGTTCCGTGCGCATGGGATGGACAAATTTAAGCGGCAGGAACATCGAAACTGCCAAGAGCGAAACTGCCGAAAGAATGACCCAATGGTTAGGTTCGGTGGCAAAGATTACAATCACCGCCATATTCCAAGCGCCTGGAAAGCCCTGGAAGGAGTTGTCTTTCGTCTTCATGCGCTGGTCTGCGAAATACATCGCGCTTGCAAAGGTGATGACAATGATCGCCATCCAGCCGGACCACCCGGCCAACAGGCCACTGGCAAAGAGCGCATAGGCAGGAATGAAGACATAGGTGAGATAATCAATGATCAAATCGAGCAGCACCCCATCAAACAGCGGTGCATTGGTTTTGACGTCATAGCGACGGGCCAAGGGGCCATCTATCCCATCAACGAAAAATGCGACGACCAACCAGACAAACATCATGTCCCATTTTTCATTGACCGCTTCCAGCATTGCCAACATTGCAAAAACAGCACCGGTTGCAGTCAGCAAGTGAACCGCCAAGGCTTTAATTCGAATATCCATACATCCGTATAGGCGTAATTGCCATCAAGTGGCAATCAAGCTTTGGGATGGGCGGCGTTGTAAACATCCATCAAGCGAGCGGTATCGACGGCGGTGTAGCTCTGCGTGGTTGAAAGCGAAGCATGGCCGAGGAGCTCTTGGATGGTGCGCAGGTCACCGCCGGCGCTGAGCAGATGCGTGGCAAAGGAGTGGCGCATGGCATGTGGGGTGGCGCTTGCGGGCAAACCCAATTGCATCCGCGCGATGCGC
>NYTV01000040.1 GCA_002683685.1 Paracoccaceae bacterium | reverse complement strand
CGGCGATTGTGGATGTTTTGGCTGATTTGCCTGGTTATCCGCCCAAAGTGCAACTTGATGTCGGCATTTGCTATGCACAGAAAATTGACAAATCTGAGGCGCGTATAGACTGGACGCGGCCGGCGCTTGAGGTGGACCGGCAAATTCGCGCTCTCTCTCCCTTTCCTGGCGCCTGGTGTGAACTGGCGGGACAGCGGATGAAACTTCTGGCCTCCCAAGTGAGTCAAGGCTCTGGAGCGCCGGGGCAGGTGCTTGGCGGGTTTGAAGTGGCCTGTGGTCAGCAGTCAGTGATCATAACACGGGTGCAGCTGGCGGGCAAAACCGTGCAAACCGCTGCCGAGTTTTTACAAGGGCACGCGCTGCCCGATCAGCTCGACTAAGCCCACCGGATCAGGCCAATGATGGCGGAACCGGCGTAGAAGGCCTGAAGCAGCAAAAAGGTCCAGCGCCGGTCAATCACGGCCCAAGCCGCAAAGAGGCTGGCGGAGATAAACAGCAGCGAGAACCCGAGGATCTCATTGCCGGTGTTCGAGGCGATGAGTAAGGCGTAAACCATTGCCAGAACTGATCCAGAAACTTCAAAAATGGAGGTGATTTTTCGTTTTCTATCCATGCCGTGCGTTCTTCTTTGTGGGGTTAGGTCTTGAAAGGTGCCATGCCGGCACGGGCCAATTCATCGGCCAATTCGTTTTCTGGATGCCCTGCATGGCCCTTGACCCATTGCCAAGTGACTTGATGTTGGGCTTGGGCTGCATCCAGTCTTTTCCAGAGGTCTTCATTTTTGACAGGCTTTTTCGCGGCAGTTTTCCAGCCGTTTTTCTTCCAGCCGAAAATCCATTTGGTCACGCCATCCTTGACGTAAACACTGTCGGTGACGATTGTGATTGCCGAGCGCCGTGACAGTGTTTCAAGGGCGGAGATCGCTGCCATGAGCTCCATACGGTTATTGGTGGTCTCGGTCGCTCCACCTTTGAGTTGACGTTGTTTGGTCACCTTGTCGCCCGTTTTGGCCTGCATCACCACACCCCAGCCGCCCGGGCCGGGATTGCCACTGCAGGCGCCATCGGTATAGGCGATGAGGTCAAGCATGGGCGGCCATCATGATGAACGGTTCCACATCTCCAGCGAGCCCTTTTTCCTGCCCGTTGCGCTGGAAGGTGAGGGTGAAGCCGGCTTGCGTCAAAATATCTTCCAATTCTTCGGCGGTGTAATAGGTGTAAAAGCGCCCGAGCTTATCGCGCCTCTCGCCTGTACCAAGTTTCATGGCCAGGTGAAAAGTCCCGCCGGGGTGTAGCGAAGCGTGGCAGTCTTGAATATGGCGTTTGAAATCAGCGCGTGTGGCATGCAGCAGCGAAAAATTGGCGTAAATGCCATGATATGTGGCCTGTGACGGCAAGTCATCAAATGTGGCCTGCCGCGCTGTCACACCTGGGTGTTTGCTGGCCGCAGCGACCATCTCTGCGCTGCCATCAATGGCCTCGACATCGCAGCCGTGCCGCGCCATTTCCGCAGCTGCAAGACCTGGTCCACAGCCTAAATCCAAAACCCGCCCGCCCGCTGGGATAGCTCTGATGAAGGCCAATAATGATTTACTGGGCGGTGCTTGGGTCAAGCGCAGGTATTCGTCAATTTTGCCGTCATAGACGTCGAGCGTTTGCGCATCAGTCATGGGAGGGGGCTCCGACCTCCCGCAGGATGCGCGGCACTTTGAAACTGACGTTTTCTTTTGCGGTTTCGACGGTTTCGATTGTGACCGAATAATGGCCCGAAAAGGCGTCGATCACCTCTTGGATCAAGACATCCGGCGCAGAGGCGCCAGCGGTGATGCCGATGGTCTTGACCCCATCCAAAGCGCGCCAGTCGATATCTGTGGCGCGTTGCACCAATTGCGCATAGCCGCATCCGGCGCGCGAGGCCACTTCGACAAGACGCTTGGAATTGGAAGAATTGGGAGCCCCAACCACCAAAAGCGCCTCACAGAGCGGGGCAATAGCTTTGACCGCCTCTTGGCGATTTGTCGTGGCGTAGCAGATATCTTCTTTATGCGGTCCAGTGATATTTGGAAACCGGCGTTGTAGGGCAGCGACAACCCCGGCTGTATCATCTACCGATAGGGTGGTTTGAGTGATATAGGCCAGCCGATCTGGGTCACGCACGGCGACGCTTTCAACATCCGCTTCGCTTTCCACCAACAGCACTTCGCCATGGGGCAATTGCCCCATCGTGCCGATTGTTTCAGGATGGCCTGCGTGGCCAATCATGATCATTTGAAGGCCGTTATCACTGTGGCGTTCTGCTTCAATGTGGACTTTGCTGACCAATGGGCAGGTGGCATCGACATAGATCATATTACGAGCCTGCGCGGCGCTTGGAACAGATTTTGGCACCCCATGCGCCGAAAAAATTACTGGGCGATCATTCGGGCATTCGTCCAGCTCTTGCACGAATATGGCACCCTGCGCGCGCAAACTGTCGACGACAAATTTATTATGCACAATCTCGTGGCGCACAAAGACCGGCGCGCCCCATTTTTTCAGAGCCATTTCGACGATTTTTATGGCACGATCTACTCCCGCACAAAAACCTCTTGGCGCGGCAAGATACAGTTTGAGCTCAGGCTTTGTCATGGTAGCGATCCTCTGCTCGGCATGTTAAATGTGCCAAGCAAGATCGTCCATAGCTTGGGACGAATTATTCGGCTCCCGCCGGGGCCACAAAGTCATCAGTTTCACGCGCTGGGCGACCGATCACGTCACGCAACGCATCCAATTCGATGAAATTGTCGCATTGGCGCCGCAATTCATCGGCAATCATCGGAGGTTGGCTGCGAATTGTGGAGACCACAGAAACGCGCACGCCCTGGCGTTGCACACTTTCGACCATAGGCCGGAAGTCACCATCGCCGGAGAAAAGCACGATATGATCAACATGTGGCGCCAGTTCCATGGCGTTTACAGTCAACTCGATGTCCATATTGCCCTTGATTTTCCGACGGCCTTGGCTGTCGGTAAATTCTTTTGCAGCCTTCGTGACCATGGTGAAGCCGTTGTAATTCAGCCAATCAACCAAAGGTCGAATAGGTGAGTATTCGTCGTTCTCCAAAAGCGCGGTATAGTAAAATGCCCGCAGCATTTTTCCCCGGCTTGTGAATTCTTGGCGAAGCAGTTTGTAGTCAATGTCGAAGCCCAAGGACTTCGCGGCCGCGTATAGATTTGCGCCATCAATAAAAAGCGCTAAGCGCTCGTCGCGGTAAAACATACCAAATATATCCTTTTTAAGTACCGAGAGCTACGAGATGAGTAAGTTGCAGCTTAGGCATCGTTGGGATACTGATTAAAATAGTTTATGTAAATGTCACCCATGCAAAATAAAATAAAAAGCCAGCGAAAAACCGCACTGATCGCCATGGGCGGCAATTTGGAGTCTGAAATGGGCCCGCCGCATGTGACTTTGGGCTATGCGTTGGCGTCACTTCGTGTAATGACCAATAGCCTCCTGCGAAAAAGTAAATATTTCGTTACTCCCTGTTTTCCTATTGGATATGGCCCTGATTACGTCAATTCGGCGGTTGCATTGCAATTTCAGGGCGAATCACACGACCTATTGGCCATTTTGCACAGCATCGAGGCCAATTTCGGGCGCCGCAGATCCCAGCGATGGGGTGGCCGGGTGTTGGATCTGGATTTACTGGCCTTTGGAGGCGAAATCGCACCAACGGTTGAGAGCTATGCGGCCTGGCGCGACAAGCCCTTGTCTGAGCAGATGTCCCAAACCCCGCAAGAGTTGATCCTACCACACCCGCGGATGCAGGACAGAGCCTTTGTTTTAGGGCCGCTGATGGATGTCGAGCCCGATTGGTGTCACCCGGTGTCGGGTCTCACGGTGCGCCAGATGTATGACCGATTGCCAGCCGAAGACTGCGCGGCCCTCAGGACACTGCCTTAGGCGCGGGCCGCTGCTGAGACTGCGCGATTCACCCTTGCGTTTTTTGGCATTCGCTCCTAAATAACCAACTTCATCACAGGTGCAGGAGATAAGGCATGGCGCGTGTCACAGTTGAAGATTGTGTAGACAAGGTTCCAAATCGTTTTGATCTGGTCATGTTGGCGGCCCATCGGGCGCGCGAAATTGCCAGCGGGTCTCCGGTGACTGTAGAGCGTGACAACGACAAAAACCCTGTCGTTTCCCTGCGTGAAATTGCCGATGAAACGCAAATGGTCGATGATTTGCTNGAGCGGTTGATTGAAAGNAATCAAACTCAAATCGAAGTTGACGAGCCGGAAGAGGATTCCATGGCCTTGTTGATGGGCGGTGAGCCAGACAAGCCGGCTGAAGACGATTTGAATGATGAAAAATTGCTGCGTGCTTTGATGGAAGCTCAAGGCCAACCGTAAGGAAATGTAGGCATGATCACAGCCGACGACCTGATCGGTCTGATCCGCGCCTATAATCCGTCAACCAACGCCGAGCAGATTGCGCAAGCCTATCGCTTCTGTCAGGAAATGCACGAGGGACAGTTTCGCCGGTCTGGCGAGGCCTATTATACCCATCCCGCAGCCGTTGCCCATATTTTGGCCGATCAGCATCTTGACGATGCGTCGATCATCACTGCGCTATTGCATGACACGATTGAAGATACCAAGGCGAACTTTGCGGACCTAGAGCACTTGTTTGGCCGTGAGGCGGCTGAACTGGTCGATGGGGTGACCAAGCTCACCAATCTGCAACTTTCCTCCAGAGTGAACAAGCAGGCGGAAAATTTCCGCAAGCTCATCATGGCCACATCGAAAGATATTCGAGTGACTTTGGTTAAATTGGCGGATCGGCTGCATAACATGCGCACCATCCGTTCGATGACGCCGGAAAAACAGCAACAAAAAGCTCTGGAAACGATGGATATTTATGCGCCATTGGCCGGGCGCATGGGGATGCATTGGCTGCGTGAAGAGCTGGAAGATTTGGCGTTTCAAGTGCTCAATCCTGATGGGCGCAAGTCCATTATTCGCCGTTTTATCAAGTTGCAAAACGAAACTGGCGACGTGGTACAACAAATCAAAGGCGATTTGCTCGAGGAACTAGACCGTGCGGGCATTGAGGGTGCGGAAATTCAAGGTCGGGCTAAAAAGCCCTATTCGATTTGGCGCAAGATGCAAAATAAAGAGCTGTCCTTCTCGCGCTTGTCAGATATTTACGGGTTTCGGGTCATTGTGGATCATGAATCCGAATGCTACCGGGTTTTAGGGCTGATCCATCAGCGATGGCGGGCAGTCCCGGGGCGGTTTAAAGATTACATCAGCCAGCCCAAAACCAATGGCGACCGCAGCATTCACACCACTGTTTCGGGGCGCAATGCCCGCCGCGTGGAGGTGCAAATCCGCACCAAATCGATGCATCAAGTGGCAGAAAAAGGCGCGGCGGCGACTTGGTCTTACAGAGACGGGGCGCGGGTGGATAATCCCTTTGCTTTGGATCCTTCGACTTGGATTTCATCATTGACAGAGCGGTTCAGCTTCGAAGGTGACGATGGGGAATTCCTCGAAGCGTTTAAATTGGAAATGTACACTGACCAAGTGTTTTGCTTTTCACCCAAAGGCGATGTCATCAAACTGCCGCGTGGTGCTACGCCCATTGATTTTGCCTATGCCATCCATACACGCATCGGCGCGGCCTGTGTCTCGGCGAAGGTTGATGGTATTCGCGTGCCGCTCTGGACGCGCTTGCGCAATGGGCAATCTGTGCAGATCATCACTGCTGAGGGTCAAACCCCGCCGGCCAGCTGGATTGATATCGTCGCCACCGGCCGGGCGAAAACAGCCATCCGCCGCAGCCTGCGCGAATTTGATCGCGAGAAATTTATTAAATTGGGGCAAGAATTTGCTCGGGTCGCCTTCGAGAATGTCAACAAGAAAGCCTCCGACCGTGCTTTGAAAACTGCAGCGAAACACTACGGCTTGCCAAGTGCAGATGAGCTTTTGGCCCGACTTGGCAGCTCCGAAATCGCCGCGCGCGACGTGGTGGCGGAGCTCTACCCAAATCTAAAGGTGCGCGACGCTGATGAAGTCGGGCCGGCGGTTGCTTTGATCGGGTTGGAGCGAGGACAGAAGTTTACCCATGGCGCCTGTTGCAACCCCCTGCCCGGAGAGCGCATTGTTGGGATCATTTTCAAAGGTCATGGGGTCGTGGTTCACACGATAGATTGCCAAAACCTATTGCATTATGAAACCCAAATGGACCGCTGGTTAGATCTGCATTGGCGGGACGGGCAGCATGCCGCGACCAACCCGGCGCAGATCATCACCACCATTTTGAATGGCGCAGGCGTCATGGGACGGATTTGCACATTGATCGGCGATCAGAATGCCAATATCTCTGACATTCACTTTTTGGACCGCAAGCCGGACTATTTCAAACTGCTCGTCGAATTGGAACTCAGGGATGTGTCACAATTGCACATGGTGCTCACGGCGCTGGAGGCCGACAGTGACGTGGCAGAAGTCAGCCGTCACCGCAATCCGGAACTCGGGCGGGATATCGACGCTATGAACGGTGAGTGGGGCGAAATTGGTGTTTAAGCGTCGTGAAAAGCGTGGGCTGCCTCGGGCGCTTTGGGAATGGGTCTACCCAAGGGGGGGCTGGGCCCGC
>NYTV01000039.1 GCA_002683685.1 Paracoccaceae bacterium | reverse complement strand
GGATTTGAACCTACGACCTTCAGGTTATGAGCCTGACGAGCTACCGGGCTGCTCCATCCCGCGCCAAGTGAATGCTTGCTAGACCTTCGCCGCACAAACCACAAGAGGTAAATCGCAGATTTTGGCCTCTCAAATAAATTTCGATAAATAGCCGTGCTGTAATTTCAATCAGGTCACAATCTCATGCTCAAACAGCACGGGCCTAAAAATGTGGCCCCCCGAGCACGTCGCGAAATAGAGTGGATGCGGCCAGCTGCGCCTATCACCCCCCCTACATACTGGGATGGAACGCACCTGCTACCCTCACCTACCCCTGCACCATGCGCGTTCACTCTCAACGCTCCAATTTTTCATCGACATTTTAGGCACAATCAGACAACACTGCCTCGATGAACGCGAAACGGAGCCTCTATGTCAGATCATGGTTATGAAGCAGGGCGGCTGGATTTGCCTTTTGTTGGAATTTCCACCTTTGGCAAACGCCCCTATGTAGCTGATTGGGATACGATCGACGCTGATGTGGCGATTCTGGGTGCTCCCTTCGATTTTGGCACCCAATGGCGACCTGGCGCGCGCTTTGGCCCGCGTGCGGTCCGTGAAGCCTCAACTCTATTTTCTTTTGGTCATGCCGGTGCCTATGACCACGAAGATGACGCCACATATCTGGCAAGCGATGTGCGGATCGTTGATTTGGGTGATGCCGATATCATCCATACTAAAACTGACGAAAGCCATGCCAACATTGAATTTGGCGTGCGTAAGATTTTGGCCGCAGGCGCGCTGCCAGTTGTGGTGGGCGGGGATCATTCCATCAATATCCCTTGCATCAACGCCTTTTCCGATCAGGAGCCCGTGCATGTGGTTCAGATTGACGCCCATTTGGATTTTGTAGACAGCCGTCACGGAGTCACCGCGGGCCATGGCAATCCCATGCGCCGAGCAATTGAAAAACCATGGGTCAGCGGCATGACGCAACTGGGCATTCGCAACGTCAGCTCCACGGCGAAAGAAGGCTATGATGACGCCCGAGCCCGCGGATCTGATATCCTCTCAGTACGACAAGTCCGCGCATTAGGGCTAGAGGCTGTGCTGGAGCGAATCCCCGCCGGCGCGCGCTACTATGTCACTATAGATATCGACGCTTTCTGCCCCTCCATCGCTCCGGGCACCGGCACGCCAAGCCATGGCGGTTTTCTGTATTACGACGTCTTGGAAATCTTGCAGGGCCTGGCCCAGCGCGGGCAAGTCGCCGGGATTGATCTGGTTGAAGTGGCACCTGCCTATGACCCGACGGACAGCACGCAAATTCTTGCCGCGCAATTGCTCTTAAACTTCATCGGCTTTATTTTTCACGCAAAAAGATGAGCGGCTCTTAGCGATCGCCACCGAGCTCTTGCCAAATCTCTGCGACCCAAGCTTTAATCTGCAAAGCCTCTTCCCAGCGATTGGACATCTCGCGCCCGTGGGCATCGGTCATCGCATATTCCGGCGGCCCAAGCTCGCACAGGAAGATACACTCACCCTCGGAGCGCCGGCGCCAATCTTGCAACCCTTCACGCCACCACCCTTTAAATAGCTCAACCCATTTTTGATGCTGCGGAAAGTCCAATTGCAATTGAATCTGCTGGCGACTGGCCACCCGACCTTGAAAACTGTCCGAGCGCTGCAAAATTCGGCTAATCAACTCCATGTCACGCTCCGACAGGGGAAACCAAAATTCGCGGTCGACCACATAATGGCTCAAGTCTGCGCATATGCGCATCTCGGGGATCGCATCAAGCAGGCAAAGTGTGGAATATAGATCATTCGTGATGCAATTGCGATGAGTCTCAAATTGCACCGGAACGCCAATCTCATCGGCCATATCCATCCATTGCCGGATTACGGGAATCATCCGATCGACGCTCAGTGGCGTCACCTGACCAATCACATCCACAAAAGGGCTGCCGAAATCCTTCGCCATTACCAGCGTCTCGCGCAGGCTTTCAATGGTCTTGGGAAATGCAACAATCAAAGGCGTGAGACCATTACGCTCCATATGCGGGCGCACCTCATGGGCTTGCGCCACATCACCGGCACCTAGGTCAATTGCCATCCCGTCATAACCTGCCTGCGCTACCATTTCGCAAACCTGATCATAGGGCAATTTAATCCCAGTTTGATCGTGCGGCTGCATGGCCCAAAGGCTGGTGAAGGTCTTAAGCGTCTGTGTCATGTGGCAAGCCTGCAATGAGTTCTTCCATGAGGCAAGTAATTTTCACGCGGCCTGCGGTGGTCCTGCCCGAACTGACACATTGATGCCAAAAAACTCACAGTCACGCCCGAAAAACGGCGCATCGGCAGAGAGAATCGCGCTAAGATAATGTAATGACGTTTTCGTTGCCTGATCCAGATGTGCTCTATGACGCACTTGTCGCCCGGAGTGATGCCTATGAGGNGCGCGCCTATGNCGGCGTAACCTCAACGGGCATCTTTTGCCGTCTCAACTGCNCGGCCCCCAATCCCAAACCGGAAAANTGCACGTTTTTNGACANCCCCGGCGATTGTATCGCNGCGGGATTTCGGCCCTGNAAACGCTGCCANCCNCTGGCGCCTGTGGCNCGGCTGGATCCGCTTGTNGATCAGATGCTAAAAGCCTTTGATGCAGACCCNNTGCGCCGCTGGAGCNAGACTGGCGTNGCCGAGATGGGGTTTGANCCGTCAACCGTANGGCGCGCCTTCAANCGACATTTTGGCATGACGTTTCTAGAAATGGCCCGCCACCGCCGATTGCGCCATTCCGCCGAGGTTCTGGCCAAGGGCGATANGGTCATCGAGGCCCAACTGAGCGCAGGATTTGAGTCGCCCAGCGCGTTTCGCGCCGCTTTCGCAAAATTTTTAGGACGCCCTCCAGGAGAGTTTGTCGAAAATGCGCCATTGCGGGCCAGTTGGATCGATACCCCCATTGGCACAATGGTGACCATCTGTGACGCAACCCATGTGCATTTACTGGAGTTTCCCGAGCGGAAAGGTCTGGCCCATGAGGTGAAGCGCCTATTTCAATTTTCCAAAGGGCAATTGGGTTTTGATCGCTTTGCCTTGACCGATCAGCTGCAAGAGCAATTGACCGAATTTTTCGAGGGGCGGCGACCGAAATTCGATCTGCCTTTGGCCTTACATGGCACCGATTTTTCCAAGACTGTCTGGCGCGCTTTGCAAGACATCCCGGCCGGTCACACCCGATCCTATGCGCAATTGGCGCAGGCTATCGCACGTCCCACCGCCATGCGTGCTGTCGCGCGCGCCAATGGGGCCAATCAAATCGCCATTGTATTGCCCTGCCACCGCGTCATTGGCGCTGATGGCACTTTGACAGGCTATGCCGGCGGGCTGTGGCGCAAACAAAAATTAATAGAGCTGGAGCGCGCCTATGCGGATTCCGGCTTAAGCCTCAACCCGCAACGGGCGTCCCTCTGACCGGGGCACAATCCAAACTTCATCCATGGGCCATTGGCTTTCATCTTTTTGCGCAAACCGCTTAATGACTTCGACCTGAAATTCGATCCAGCCCATCCGATGCACGGGCCCTGCCTGCGCTTCAATTTTCGCATTGAGCTGCCGCAATTTCCAAAACGGCACTGAGGGAAACACATGATGCGCCGTATGATAGGGCATCTGCCAGCACAGCCAGCGCATCAGCACATTGGTCCGCGTTGAGCGTGTGTTTTTTAAGATATCATTCTCATGGCTGAGACCCAAATGCTCAATGGTATTTTGCAACTGATGTACAGGTTTGGTCAGCAGCATCGGCAATAGCCAAAAACTCATCGCCACCCATGAACTCAAAGCAATTGAGACCAGAAAGATCACTGCATAGAGCGCCAAATGAACCCGGCTCTCAAAAATGATCTTGGCCTCTTCTTCGGTACGGATAAATGGCTCAATAATGACCCCCCGCGCGCGGCGGATGACCCCAAAGATGCGATTGCGCCAATAAGTGATCCCTGACAGCCACAATAAATAGGTCGTTAGCGTGTAGGGCGCGCGCACCAACTCGCCATCTTTTTCCCAATCTTGCGTATGGGTATGATGTGCGAAATGCATGACTTGATCGTAATCTCGTGGAAAGATCATCACAAAGCCAATCAACCGGCCAAATAGCACATTTAGCCCCCGGGTGGCAAAAACGGTGGCGTGGCTCAGCTCATGCTGTGCAGCATAGAGAAAATTGAGCAAAACACCCAAGACACAGCCGGTCAGCCAGACCCAGGCAGTGCCCAGAGCTAAACTGTGCAGGTAACCGGCCAACACAATTGCGCCCAAATGACTGGCCATTTGCACGACCCCCCAAAGGTTCGAGCGTGTATTGAGCGCCTTAAGTTCGGCAGGTGTGACCAGCTTTCGGCGTGAAAATGACCCATCCATGTTAACCTCATCCATCAGTTGCAAGGCAGCCTAGTCAGCGCTCCAGAGCCTGTCCAGCCCTTTGATGCAACGCCGCTCTGCCCCGTCGCCCCTAAGATGCGCGCTCCCAAGACCAGGTAAAGGCACCGAGCACCTGGTTTACAGCCTCATCCGCCGCGGTGCCATGTACTTGTGCCACCAGCCCCCGTTGCTTGTCCTCAATCACCCCGTACACCTCTGCCAGCACACCCGCCTCCACCAGTGCCGCATTATAAATCCGGATGATTGCAGATTTGCGCAGCGCAGGTTTGAAAACCTTTCCGACGGCGGTTTTGGGCAATTCAGGCATAATCTCGATATATTTTGGTTGCGCAGCCCGCTCTGCCACACGTTCATTGGCAAAAGTAACGAGCTCCTCTGGGCTGACCTCGGCACCTGCTACCAGCTCCACATAGGCACAGGGAATTTCCCCTGAATGCGCATCAGGCTGGCCAATCGCACCGACAAATCCAACGGCCTTGTGGCCCGCTAGAGCTTCTTCAATGAGAGCCGGGTCAATATTGTGCCCACCGCGAATAATCAGATCTTTGGCGCGGCCGGTGATCCACAGATAGCCATCCGCATCCATCCGCCCCAAATCCCCCGTGCGCAAGTAGCGCTCATCATGATAGAGAGTGTCGTTCTTGGCCGCCTCGGTATAGGTGTGGCCGGCAAATACTCCGGGATTGTCAATACAGATTTCTCCAATCTCATCGACATCGCACTCCTCAAGCCCCTCTGGCCCGTCACGCAGAATTTTTACAGTTGTATGGGGCAAGGGCAGACCAACGGATCCTACTTTTTTAAGACCTTTATCGGGGTTGCAAGAGACCAAACACGTCGCCTCGGTCAAACCATACCCCTCGACAACCTCAACACCTGTTGCGGCTTCAAAGCGCTTGAACAATTCAACGGGCAAAGGCGAAGAGCCAGAAAACGCCGTTCGAAGCGATGAGATATCAGCATTCACAGGCCGCTGCATCAGAGCTGAAAGCGCGGTCGGGACGGTGATCATAAACGTCACATTCCACCGCTCTATAAGTTTCCAAAAATTATCAAACACCCCCTCGCCCCGATAGCCTTGTGGGGTGGGAAAGACCACATGGGCGCCGGAGCTGATCATGGCCATCAAGATGACATGACAGGCAAAAACGTGAAACAGTGGCAGAGGGCAAATGATTGTATCTTGGGCCTCAAATAACATCCGATCCCCAAGCCAGCCGTTATAAACAATGCCAGAATATTTATGCTGCGCAACTTTCGGCATGCCCGTTGTTCCGCCGGTATGGAAATAGGCCGCAACGCGGTCTTCAGTTGCATCTTGAAAATCAAGTATACGGTTTTGCTTGGCCAGCTCGGCATTGAAATCCATAACCTGCGCGGCGTGGTTGACGGTGACTTTCGGACGAATGAGCGGCACAATCCAAGATTTAGGCGGTGTCAGATAGCGGTTGAGATCCACTTCCAAAACAGTCTGCACATTCGGTGCTTGAGCCACCGCATCGGCCGCCAGCTGTGGCAAGTCCGTTTTTGGGAAACCGCGCAGGGTGACCAAGACCTTCGCATTCGTCTCGCGCAGGATCGCGGCAATTTGGTCAGGTTCTAGCAAAGGGTTAATTGGATTGGCAATCCCCGCAATGCTTCCCCCCACGAGGGTCAAAGCTGCCTCGCTACAAATCGGCAACAAATAAGCCACAACATCATTTTCCCCAACACCCAAGCGGCGGAATAGATTGGCGGCCTGGACCGACTTATCACGGAACTCTTGCCAACTCAGGGTTTCGGCCTTGTCCGTCGGTCCTGAGGTGATCTGAAAACTCACTCCAGGGCGCGCGCCGTGACGCGCAGCCACCCGGTCGATGAACTCATACATCGTTTTAGGAACATCACGCTCTGCCCAGGGCATTTCGTTTTCAACTGCGTCCCGATCAGCTTTAGTTGCAAATCCCATAAGCATCTCCCAAAACTCACACGCGCCAATCCGCGCTGCTATGAGTCAAGATGCGAAATATTCATAAATTGCGCAAGGAATTTGCGCAGGCCACCAAAGATAACCGCTATACGCCTTCGGTTTCAGAAAACTGGAGTTTGGCCAAGCGCGCATAGAGACCGCCTTCTGCAACCAAACTGGCATGCGTACCCTGCGCAATAATTTGACCCTGATCCATCACCAAAATACGATCTGCGTTTTTAACCGTCGCCAAGCGATGCGCCACCACCAAGGTGGTGCGATCTTTTGACAGCTCTTCAAATGCTTTTTGCACGACCGCTTCGCTCTCACCGTCCAAGGCTGAGGTCGCCTCATCCAACAGGAGCACCGGGGCATCGCGCAAGATTGCACGGGCAATGGCAATCCGTTGCTTTTGCCCACCCGACAGCATCACACCACGCTCGCCGACATAGCTGTCATAGCCATCAGGCAGAGCGCTGATAAAATCATGTGCCGCCGCTGCCTGAGCTGCCGCAATCACCTCATCGCGGCTGGCGCTCGGGCGACCAAATAAAATATTATCATAGGCAGAACTGGCAAAAATAACTGGATCTTGCGGAACAAGCGCCATGAATTGGCGGAAGTCACTGCGCCGCATCTCAGGTAAAGGCACGCCACCCAGGGTGATGCGACCGGCCTGTGGGTCGAAAAAACGCAGCATCAGTTGAATAATCGTAGACTTGCCAGCCCCAGAAGGTCCGACCAAAGCCACCGTCTCACCGGGATTGATGGTGAAATTTACCACATTCAGCGCTGGCGAATCTGGCCGGCTTGGAAAAGCAAACTGAACATCTTCAAAGATGACAGCCCCAGTTTTCGCGGGTGTCGGCACTATTGGATCGGCAATCGAATCCTCGGCCTCCAGCAACTCTACCAAGCGTTCAGTTGCACCAGCCGCCCGCTGCAGCTCGGACCAAAGCTCTGACAAAGCCGCGCTAGAGCTGGCAACAATAGCGGAATAGATGACAAATTGCACCAATTGTCCGGCGGTTGTGGCGCCGCTGCGCACATCAATGGCACCAATCCACAACACCCCCATCACACCGCTAAATGCCACAAAGATGATAATCATCGTAATCAGCGCACGCACTTTGATCCTTGCGTGGGCGCTGCCGTAGGCTTTTTCGGTGACATCTGAAAACTCTGCTGAGCTGCGCGCCTCATGGGTAAAGGCTTGTACGCTTTGCGCCGACAAAAGCGATTCCGACGCCTTCCCGGAAGAGGCCGCGATCCAGTCTTGGTTTTGTCGCGACAAGCCACGCAATTTACGTCCCAATGCCAATATTGGACCCAAGATTAAAGGCACAATCAAGAGAACCAAACCGGTCAGCTTTGGCGAGGTCCAGAGCATCATGATCAATCCACCAGACATCATCAGCATATTCCGCAGCATCCAGCTAGCAGAAGACCCAATGACCGATAAGATCAATGTTGTGTCGGTTGTGATGCGGCTGAGAACTTCACCCGTCATCAATTTCTCGAAATACGCCGGCGACATGCCAATCATGCGGACAAAGATGGCCTTGCGCAAATCACCAACCACGCGCTCGCCAAGACGTGTGACCACATAGTAGCGTAGGCCCGTGCCCAGAGCAAAGACCGCAGCTACCGCAATCGCGCCCAAAAAATATTGATTGAGCAAAGATACATCCCCAACGGAAAATCCGTCAATCACCCTGCGGGCTGCAACCGGCAGGATCAACGAAACGCTGGCCGTTATGGTGAGGGCCGCCAATGCCAATACGACCCAAACTTTATAAGGGGAAAAATAGGGGAGCAGAGCTTTTAATACGCCAACTTGTTTTGAGGCTGCGCGCTCTTCGCTCACCTCTGCCGCTGAATTTGGTGTCTGTGCCATACTCGCCCCTTGAACTCGTGCACACGATCTATCCGGGTGCAGTGCAACCAACAAGAGGGCGCGTTCAATAAAATTGAAGTGTCGCATATGCCGCGGCAGCCAACAGGCCGAAGGTCTGACCAACCGGGCGGCGACCGCAATTTTTTNTGGAATCCATCACCCNAAAAACCCGCTTTCGCGCGATAGAAACGCGTCAAGGTTTAAACCAATCATTAACAGGTTTAAATAAAAGTCTAAACGATCTCTAAATTGTTTACTTATATCAAAAAAAAGCATAGTGTATTTACTTTTGAAGGACAATTTTAGCCAGTTGTCCAATTGAGAAATACAGCGGGCGGATTTACAATTTGTTCGTATTTGTGAGCTTACTTGTGCAGCGAAGTCTCCCAACTTAGTTACTAAAACCGATCAAAATGGTAATGCCATTGTACCAAGCCTACGGCGTGGTAAGGCCAATAAAATTAGCATTTCCCCGAAGAAATTCCTTTTGAATATGACATCACAAATACGATGGTTACAATCTACCTCTATCCCTTTGGCGCCTCCTTTATCAAACTCTCGACCCGCCTGCGGCGCTCGGCCATCGTGCAACTGCAAGATGCCTCTGGCAGAGTCTTGCCGGCCGGAAGCGAAGTCAAATTTGAGGGCGTAGAATACCCCTCCTATGTCATAGATTTTGGGGAAGTGTGTTTTGAAGGTTTACCCGCCTCCACCACTTTGAATGTCACAATGGCAGAAGAATTCTGTGAAACAGCTATTGAATTTCCGCCAACCGATGATCTGCAACCGACACTCGGTCCGTCCACCTGCTCGTGATGGGGCAGCACCCCTACGGCTGGCCGGCCTTTTAATGTGCATGTCGGCAAGCCCCTCTATGGCCAGTGAGCTGTTCTGCGCCGTTGCTTCCGCAAGTGTGAATTTCGGCTCTGTCTCCACTTCTGCGGGCCAATATTTCGCCAGCGATGGGCTCGTGAAGTTAGACTGTGAAAACCTTAGCCAGCGCCACCAAAACGCGTAGGTGCATCTGCGCGTTAAGCCTAGCTCGCTGTGCCCCATCGCAGAATACCAGGCGGTCAATGGCGCAGCCCTAGACTTTGCAGCTGATGCCGCGGACCCGCAGGCGGTGGCACCGCTGTCTTTGGCACCACAAGAAAAGGTCAAGCTTGACCTCACCTTTCCTGCACAATTGACACTAGGCGCGCAAACGCCCACCGGTGCTGTTAAATTTCTATGCGATTTTGATGTGACCTTCGATTCCACACCCTAGAGGCACACCACGAGAGAACATGGTTCCCACTATAGATCTGTATTCATGACAGAAAAAATATGTAATTTTGGAGCGGGTAGCGGGAATCGAACCCGCACCTTAAGCTTGGAAGGCTCTTATGATACCATTTCACCATACCCGCGCCGTGTCAGAGGGGTATGCCAGCGGAATTTCAACGTCAAGTCCGGAAGTGCAGAATATCCGCACTTTGGCACAGCCAAAAGAGTATGGCCTATGTTAAGCGGGTTCCGCCTTCCGACCTATTCTCTGGCGATAGAGTGTAAAAGCGCCCATGCCAACAATAATCGCAGCTCCCAACAAAGCCAAACGATCTGGCCATTCATCAAAAAATACATAGCCCAATATTAATGCCGCAATGAGACCAATATAGCGAAACTGCGCGGTGAAGCTGATATCTCCTGTGCGAATGGCGTAAACACTGACCAGATATCCCAACAAGATTGCAAATGAAGAGCCGCATAAGGCCGCCCAAGATGTCAGAGAAATCGCCACCCAGGGCTCAAACATCGCTGCTACAGCCGCCGCACAGAACACACCAACGACGGCAAAGAGCGACATTTCTTGTGAGGAGAGCTTGGCACCTAAACTGCGGGCCGTCAGATCACGGATGGTGACACAGATCACCGCCGCCAAACAAAATAACGAATATATATTGAAACCATCACTTCCCGGTTTCACAATGAGCAACATCCCAACAAAGCCGATGAAAATCGCCACCAATCGACGCCAACCGATAGGTTCGCCGAGGAACATGAAGGCAGCCAACGGGATGGTGAGCGGCAAGATCTGCAAGATGGCCGTCATATTTGCCAATTCCATATTGAACAGAGCCGTAACAATAAAAAATGCGGCGCCAATTTCGGCCAAGACGCGCAACAATAGGATCATCTGATCGCGGCGCCGAAGATGCTGCACCCGCCAACCGGAGCGCATCACCAAAACTGCCAGAAGGACCACCACCATCCCGCTGCGCACCGCAAGCGTTTGGAAGATTGGCAGCACCCCACCCAAAGATTTGATCACCGCGTCATTCACAGCAAAACAAATCATTGAGCAAACCATAAAGAGCGCTCCACGGATATTATCAGTCATCAATCTGCCTTCGCTGTGAAAGTGAATGTCGTCTTAGACCTACCGGGCTTTATTTCGACAAAAAGTGCAACTGCAAAAGAAAAGGGCCGCTCAGAAGAGCGGCCCTAAATCACAAAGTTTACCTGTCTTATTCGCCGTTATTCTCAACCGTATCGACCGATAGGCCTTCGAACATTTCATCAGGCGTATCAACAATGGCGGCCGGTGCGGCTAAGGCAATAGCCTCTTCCGCTTCCGCACGCCGCGCTTCGATCACAACATTGTCGCGATCCGCAGCCACACGACGCATTTTCTGCGTCGCACCACCGGTGCCAGCTGGGATCAAGCGCCCAACAATGACATTCTCTTTAAGACCAATAAGCTTGTCACGTTTTCCTTGTACAGAGGCCTCTGTCAGAACCCGCGTGGTTTCTTGGAATGAAGCCGCAGAGATGAAAGAACGTGTTTGCAAAGAAGCTTTAGTAATCCCCAGCAAAATCGGCTCACCCTGCGCAGGGCGGGTGCCCTTTGAAAGGGCCTTTTCATTGGCCGCATCAAATTCAGCTTTGTCGACATGCTCGCCTTTGAGCAAGGTTGTCTCGCCGCTGTCGGTGATTTCCCATTTTTGCAACATTTGCCGCACGATCACTTCAATGTGTTTATCGTTGATTTTCACCCCTTGTAAGCGATACACGTCCTGAACCTCGTCGATCATATAATCGGCCAAGGCTTCAACACCCATTACCGCAAGAATATCATGCGGCGCGGGGTTACCATCCATGATGTAATCACCCTTCTTGATGAAATCACCTTCTTGGACGGGGATGTGCTTGCCTTTTGGCACCATGTACTCAACTTTTGCCAAAGTCTCGTCAGCCGGTTCAATCGCAATGCGACGCTTGTTTTTGTAGTCTTTGCCAAAGCGCACATAGCCATCAATTTCTGCGATGATCGCGTGATCTTTGGGGCGACGTGCCTCAAACAATTCCGCAACCCGTGGCAGACCACCGGTGATGTCTTTGGAACGGCCACCCTCTCGCGGGATACGCGCAAGGATGTCGCCCGCTTTGATTTCCTGACCATCTTCAACAGATAGAATCGCATCCACGGACATGGCATAGGCAATTGGATTGCCATCTTCACGGGTCAGCATTTCACCCTTCTCATCGGTGACGATGATTTTGGGTGCCAACTCGCTGCCTTTCAGGGCTGCGCGCCAATCGGTCACGATTTTTTGGGTCATGCCTGTGGCGTCATCGGTTTCGTCGCGCACCGCGATGCCCGATACCAGATCTACATATTTCACCACACCTGATTTCTCAGCGATGATCGGCAATGTGAACGGATCCCATTCAAACAGTTTGTCGCCCCGCTCAATTGTTTGGCCATCTTTGACCAACATTTTCGAGCCATAGGCCACTTTGTAGCTGGCAATAACTGCACCGCCCACGTCAAGAATACTGGCGACCATGTTCCGAGTCATGGAGAGCTGCTCGCCGGTTGAGTTTTTCAACAAGACTGCATTCTCGAAATGCACTTTACCAGACTGGCTACTTTCTTGGCTCGATTGCTGGCCACCACCTTGGGCAACACCACCAATGTGGAATGTCCGCATGGTGAGCTGTGTACCCGGCTCACCAATGGATTGCGCCGCGATGATGCCAACCGCTTCACCTTGGTTCACCAATGTACCGCGGGCCAAGTCACGACCATAACAGGCCGCACAGATGCCATCTTCCGTTTCACAGGTCAAAGGAGACCGGATCAACATGGAAATCACACCATTTTCTTCGATAAAGTCCGCTTTGCGCTCGTCGATGATCTCACCTTTGGCACATAAGACCTCATCGGTGCCGGGTTTGACCACATCTTCAGCCGCAATACGGCCCAGAATCCGTTCTGACAATGAGGAGATAACTTCGCCATCATTGATCGCAGCCCGAGCTGTGATGGAACGATCGGTGCCGCAGTCGTGCTGGCGCACGATGCAGTCCTGCGCAACATCCACAAGGCGACGTGTAAGGTAACCAGAGTTGGCCGTTTTCAGAGCCGTATCTGACAGACCCTTCCGCGCACCGTGGGTTGAGTTGAAATACTCAAGAACGGTCAGACCTTCTTTAAAGTTCGAAATGATCGGTGTCTCGATGATATCGCCGTTTGGTTTGGCCATGAGACCACGCATACCGCCCAACTGTTTCATCTGAGTGACCGAGCCACGCGCTTTGGAATGGGCCATCATGTAAACCGAATTCGGTTCCATTTCAGAGCCGTTCTCATCATATTTCACCGAGGCAATCGCATCCATCATGGAATCGGTCACTTGGTCGTTACAATTTGACCAGGCATCAATCACCTTGTTGTATTTTTCACCCTGAGTGATCAAACCATCCATATATTGCTGTTCGAACTCTTTTACTTGAGCGCGCACACCATCAACGATGGTCCATTTTGTATCTGGGATCAGCATGTCATCTTTGCCGAATGAAATACCGGCACGGAAGGCTTCACGAAAACCCAAAGTCATCACATGATCACAGAAAATCACAGATTCCTTCTGCCCACAGTAGCGATAGACCGTGTCGATGACCTGTTGAACTTCGCCTTTTTTCAAGAGGCGGTTCACCAAGCTGAAGGGGGCCTTAACATTCTGCGGGAGCAAAGCGCCCAAACGTACGCGGCCCGGTGTGGTTTCGAACCGCACCAAAACCTCATTTCCTTCATCATCAATCTGCGGAATTCGGGCTTGAATTTTCGCGTGAAGATGCACGACATCCGCATCAAGCGCGTGCTGAACTTCATCTACGGAGCCAAAAATCATGCCTTCGCCCTTCATGCCGTCGCGCATGAGAGAGGTATAATAAAGGCCTAAGATCATATCCTGTGATGGTACGATGATCGGTGCACCGTTGGCTGGGGATAGGACGTTGTTGGTGGACATCATCAAAACCCGCGCTTCCAACTGCGCTTCCAAACTCAATGGAACGTGAACCGCCATTTGGTCGCCATCAAAGTCAGCGTTAAACGCAGAACAGACCAGCGGGTGCAGCTGAATAGCCTTACCTTCGATCAAAACCGGCTCAAAAGCTTGGATGCCCAAACGGTGCAGTGTTGGCGCACGGTTGAGCATGACGGGATGTTCACGGATCACCTCATCGAGGATATCCCATACTTCCGGCCGCTCTTTTTCGACCAATTTCTTAGCTTGCTTCACAGTTGAAGACAGGCCCTTGGCCTCCAAGCGACTGTAAATGAAAGGCTTAAACAGCTCCAACGCCATCTTTTTCGGCAAGCCACATTGGTGCAGCTTGAGCTCAGGGCCGGTCACAATTACCGAACGACCGGAGAAGTCAACGCGTTTACCCAAAAGGTTTTGACGGAAACGACCCTGTTTGCCTTTGAGCATATCAGACAAGGATTTCAACGGGCGTTTGTTTTGTCCGGTGATCACCCGGCCGCGACGGCCATTGTCGAACAAGGCATCCACAGATTCTTGCAGCATGCGCTTTTCGTTGCGCACGATGATATCAGGAGCGCGCAGTTCGATCAGGCGCTTTAGACGGTTGTTCCTGTTGATGACACGGCGATAGAGATCGTTCAGATCCGACGTTGCAAAACGGCCGCCATCCAAAGGCACCAAGGGGCGCAATTCTGGTGGGATCACTGGGATCACAGTCAAGATCATCCACTCTGGCCGGTTGCCAGATTCAATGAAGCTCTCAACGATTTTCAGACGCTTGATGATTTTCTTTGGCTTCAATTCGCCAGTGGCTTCCGAAAGATCAACTCGCAGCTGCTCGGCCTCTGCTTCCAGATCAATCAAGGACAACATTTCACGAATGGCTTCCGCGCCAATATTGGCAGTGAAAGCATCCATGCCATAGATATCCTGCGCGTCGAGGAACTCTTCTTCGTTCATCAACTGGCCATAGGTGAGGTCCGTGAGGCCCGGTTCAATGACCACATAGTTTTCGAAATACAAGATCCGCTCAAGATCGCGCAATGTCATATCCAGCATCAAACCGATGCGTGACGGCAGAGATTTCAAGAACCAAATATGCGCAACAGGGCTGGCCAATTCGATATGGCCCATCCGCTCACGGCGGACTTTCTGCAAGGTCACTTCGACGCCACATTTCTCGCAGACAACACCGCGATATTTCATGCGCTTATATTTGCCGCAAAGACATTCGTAATCTTTGATAGGGCCAAAGATACGCGCGCAGAACAAGCCGTCCCGCTCGGGCTTAAACGTACGGTAGTTGATGGTTTCTGGCTTCTTAATTTCGCCAAAAGACCATGACAAGATCCGTTCCGGGCTGGCCAAGGAAACTTTGATTTCATCAAAGGCTTTGGGCGGCGCAATCGGGTTAAACGGGTTGGTTGATAGTTCCTGGTTCATCTTAAATTCCTTTTAATCAGAGGGAGGGACGGTGGGCGTAGACTGCGCTGGCGCGCCGTCTACTCCTCCACCTCCGCATCCAGGAGTTCCATATTCAGGCCAAGGCCACGGACTTCTTTGACAAGAACGTTGAACGATTCTGGAATTCCAGCTTCGAAATTGTCCTCACCTTTTACGATGCTTTCATAGACTTTCGTCCGGCCCGCAACGTCATCCGATTTTACCGTCAGCATTTCTTGCAAGGTGTAAGCCGCGCCATAAGCTTCCAGCGCCCAAACTTCCATTTCTCCGAAACGTTGACCACCAAATTGCGCTTTACCACCCAATGGCTGCTGTGTGACCAGCGAGTATGGGCCGGTAGACCGTGCGTGGATTTTATCATCCACAAGGTGGTGCAATTTCAGAAGGTACTTGATGCCAACCGTCACAGGGCGGGCAAATTGCTCGCCTGTCCGACCATCAAACAAGACCGACTGTCCGCTTTCGCTAAAGCCTGCCCGCCGCAAGGCGTCGTTCACGTCAGCTTCTTTCGCACCGTCAAACACAGGCGTTGCGATTGGAACACCGTTGACGACATTGCCAGCCGATTCCAGCAAGGAGGCCTCATCCATGCCTTCAATACCTTCCGCATAGACATCGTCGCCATAAGCAATCCGCATCGCGTCATGCACAGGGGTCAGATCACCAGACCGGCGGTACTCACCCAGGGCCTCGTCAACCTGAATGCCCAAGCCACGCGCCGCCCAACCCATATGGGTTTCAAGGATTTGTCCCACGTTCATCCGTGACGGCACGCCGAGCGGGTTCAGAACGAAGTCCACCGGTGTCCCGTCACCTAAGAAGGGCATGTCTTCCATTGGGACAACTTTGGAGATGACACCCTTGTTACCGTGACGACCGGCCATTTTATCGCCCGGTTGCAGCTTGCGCTTCACCGCTACGAATACTTTGACCATTTTCATCACACCTGGCGGAAGATCATCACCGCGGCGAACTTTTTCGACCTTATCTTCAAAGCGGGCATCCAAAGTGCGTTTTTGCGCTTCATATTGTTCGTTCAGCGCTTCAACGACCTGGGCATCCCCCTCTTCTTTCATGGCGAACTGCCACCAATGGCTGCGCGGGGTCTCATCCAGCAACTCAGCGCTCACAAGACCGCCGTTTGTGCCTTTTGGACCTTTGACAGCTTCACGGCCTTCGATCATGGACCGCAGACGCGCGTAGATGTTGCGATCCAAGATGGTCAGCTCATCGTCACGGTCGCGGGCCAAACGCTCCACTTCTTCGCGTTCGATTTGCAAAGCACGCTCATCTTTTTCAACGCCGTGGCGGTTGAAGACACGCACTTCCACGATTGTACCATAGTCACCCGGTGGCAGACGCAAAGATGTATCGCGCACATCTGAGGCCTTCTCGCCGAAGATCGCCCGCAGGAGTTTTTCTTCGGGCGTCATTGGGCTTTCGCCTTTTGGTGTGATTTTACCAACCAAAATATCCGCTGGACCCACTTCTGCACCGATATACACGATGCCCGCTTCGTCCAAGTTGCGCAGAGCCTCTTCGCCAACATTCGGAATATCGCGAGTGATTTCCTCAGGGCCAAGTTTTGTATCGCGGGCAGCCACTTCAAATTCCTCAATGTGAACCGAAGTGAACACGTCATCACGCACAATACGCTCTGAGATCAGGATACTATCTTCATAGTTATACCCGTTCCACGGCATAAAGGCGACAACCACGTTCTTGCCCAAAGCCAATTCTCCGATGTCAGTGGACGGACCATCGGCAACGACTTCACCCTTACGCACATAATCGCCAACCTTCACCAAAGGCCGCTGGTTGATACAAGTATTTTGATTTGAGCGCTGGAATTTACGCATGCGGTAAATATCCACACCCGCATCACCGAGCTCAAGATCTTCCGTAGCGCGGATCACGATCCGCTGTGCATCCACCTGGTCAATAATACCGCCACGCTTGGCCATGATTGCCGCGCCGGAATCCCGCGCCACCACTTCTTCAATGCCGGTGCCAACCAAAGGCGCTTCCGCCTTCAGCAATGGCACAGCCTGACGTTGCATGTTCGAGCCCATCAAAGCACGGTTGGCATCGTCATTCTCAAGGAATGGAATCAACGAGGCTGCAACGGAGACCAACTGCTTTGGAGACACGTCGATCAAATCTACAGCGCTGGACTGCGCCAGAGTGTAATCCCCATTTTGGCGGGTTGAGACCAGTTCATTTTTAAACTTGCCGTTGTCATCCAATGCCGCGTTGGCCTGTGCCACCGTGTGACGCATTTCTTCAGTGGCTGACATATATTGCACGTCATCGGTCACAACACCTTCCACAACTTTGCGGTAGGGTGTTTCGATAAACCCATATTTGTTCACACGTGCAAAGGTCGCCAGTGAGTTGATCAGACCAATATTTGGCCCCTCCGGCGTTTCAATCGGGCACATCCGGCCATAGTGGGTGGCGTGAACGTCGCGCACTTCAAAACCAGCGCGCTCACGGGTCAAACCGCCAGGGCCAAGCGCCGACAGGCGGCGTTTGTGTGTGACTTCCGACAATGGATTGGTTTGGTCCATGAACTGTGACAATTGGCTGGAGCCAAAGAACTCACGCACCGCAGCGGCCGCCGGTTTCGCATTGATCAAATCTTGTGGCATCACAGTGTCAATTTCGACAGAGGACATCCGCTCTTTGATTGCGCGTTCCATACGCAGCAGACCCACGCGATACTGGTTCTCCATCAGCTCACCAACCGAGCGCACCCTGCGGTTCCCGAGATGGTCAATATCGTCGATATCACCGCGACCATCGCGCAAGTCGACCAAGGCTTTGATACAGGCCACGATATCTTCTCGGCGCAATGTGCGCACGGTATCTTCCGCATCCAAGGCCAAACGCATATTCATTTTTACCCGGCCCACTGCAGAGAGATCATAACGCTCGCCGTCAAAGAACAAGGTATCAAACAATGCGGAGGCCGCGTCGACGGTGGGCGGCTCGCCCGGACGCATCACGCGATAAATGTCCATCAATGCTGTGTCGCGAGACATATTCTTGTCCATCGCCATTGTGTTGCGCATGTAAGCGCCCACATTCACATTATCGATATCGAGCACTGGGATTGTGGTGATACCCGCATCCAGCAGCTCTTTCAAAGAGCCGCCGATGACTTCGCCATCTTTGTCCAGCTCCCAAGTTAACTCATCACCGGCTTCCACATAGATGGCACCGGTTTCCTCGTTAATGATATCTTTGGAAACGAATTTACCAACGACTTGATCGAAAGGCACCAGAAGATCTGAGACAGCCCCTTCGTCGATCAATTTCTTGACCGCGCGCGGCGTCACTTTCTTGCCGGCTTCAGCAATCATCTCGCCAGTTTTTGCGTCGACCAAATCATAGGTTGGGCGTGTGCCCCGCACACGCTCAGGGAAGAATTTAGTGACCCAACCGCTGCCTTTTTTGAAGGTAAAGTCCACGGTTTCATAATAGGCATCCATAATGCCCTCTTGGTCGAGACCCAAAGCATAGAGCAAAGTGGTGACAGGCAGCTTACGGCGGCGATCGATGCGCGCGTAAACAACGTCTTTTGCGTCAAACTCAAAATCAAGCCAAGAGCCACGGTAGGGAATGATCCGGCAGGCAAACAGCAATTTGCCTGAGGAATGGGACTTGCCCTTGTCGTGATCGAAGAACACGCCAGGCGACCGGTGCATTTGCGATACGATAACCCGCTCTGTGCCATTGACCACGAATGTGCCGTTTGGTGTCATCAAAGGCATGTCGCCCATAAAGACGTCTTGCTCTTTAATATCTTTAACCGATTTCGCACCGGTGTCTTCATCTACATCAAAAACGATCAAGCGCAGCGTCACCTTCAAGGGAGCTGCATATGTCATATCGCGCTGTTGGCACTCTTCCACATCATATTTTGGTTTTTCCAGCTCGTATTTTACGAACTCCAAAATTGCGGTTTCGTTGAAATCTTTAATCGGGAAGACCGACTGAAAAACACCCTTGATGCCTTCGCCGTCAAGCGGCTGAAGGGAGTCACCGGATTTCAAGAACAAATCATATGAGGATTTTTGAACCTCAATCAAATTTGGCATTTCTAAAACTTCACGGATTTTTCCGTAATATTTGCGCAAACGTTTTTGACCTAGGAATGACATAGCCATGCGTTACGTAACCTTTCATCTCGACTGTCGCATTGCCGTCGGGGACCGGCGATGCGCACATCTGAGAACGGGCTGTGGTTCGGCCTATTCTTGAGTGTCGTCCCAAAGACACTCGCCCGACCTATGAACCTACCCTGAAAGACGCCCCAATTTGGGCGCCTATCAGGAGAGATGTGCCGCGTCATCGCGCCGGCTTACGCCAAGTCGCTTTAACAAGGCAAAGGCTGAGGGCAGAAAACTGCCCCCAGCCAATTTCAGAACAGGTCTGAAATTACTTTACTTCGACTTCAGCACCAGCGGCTTCGAGCTTGGCTTTGATGTCGTCAGCTTCCGCTTTGTCGACGCCTTCTTTGACAGCTTTGCCGCCAGCATCGACCAATTCTTTAGCTTCTTTCAGACCCAGGCCAGTGATGGCGCGGACTTCTTTGATGACGTTGATTTTAGATGCGCCAGCAGCAACAAGAATTACGTTGAATTCTGTTTGCTCTTCAGCTGCACCGCCAGCGTCGCCAGCAGGACCCGCCATCATGACAGCGCCGCCAGCAGCAGGCTCAATGCCGTACTCATCTTTAAGAATAGTTTTCAGTTCTTGTGCTTCAAGCAGTGTCAGACCAACGATGTCTTCTGCAAGTTTTTTCAGATCAGCCATTTTAGACTCTTTCCAATAAATAAGTGTGTTCCAACGAAGGGTTTAAACCCACGAGGATGTTTTGGTTGCTTAAGCAGCTTTCTCTTCGATCGTCGAGAGAATGCTTGCGATATTGCTTGCAGGTGCGCCAATGGCCCCGGCGATGTTGCTGGCGGGTGCACCAATGCAACCCACGATAGAAGCAATAAGCTCCTCGCGACTTGGCATTGCGGCAACAGCTTTGACACCGGCGACGTCCAATGCGTTATCGCCCATCGCACCACCAAGGATATCCAGCTTTGGATTGCCTTTTGAGTACGCCTCAACCACTTTGGCAGCTGCCACAGGGTCTTCGGAATAAGCGAGAACGGTCATACCCGTCAGAAGGTCTGCGATGCTTGCGCAAGGCTTCCCGTCAAGGGCGATTTTGGCGAGCCTGTTTTTGGCAACACGCACAGACCCACCAACTTCACGCATTTGCGCGCGCAGGTCCTGCATTTCAGCAACTGTCATACCCTCGTAGCGGCTAACCACCACGACGCCAGAGCTTTCAAAGATTTGACCGAGTTCTTCGACCAACTTCCCTTTCAGTGCTCTATCCACAGTTTTACTCCAAATTATGAGGGGCTTTTAAAGTCCCCTCGGCTCAGTTCTGTGACGGTTTCCCGCCACGTTAGAGTCCATGATATGAGACCAAAGCCAAAATCAACCGAAGGAAGCCTTCCGGAAATTCGTCCTAATCTCCATCTCAGGCAGGAAATTAAGCCTTGCGGCACCCACCATCTCGGACAGAATGACACCCCGGTCACAAAGTGCCAGGGGGGTCGGGGCTCCGTGTATGGGATTCGCAAAGATTGGGCAAGGGCTCAAATGGTTTTTGGCAAAGACTAAAATCCACGCGCCCTAGAGCAGCTACAAACGAAAAATGGCGGGCCCAAGAGCCCGCCACTTCTAAACATGCTATGACCAGCCCAGCTTATTGGCCGGTGGCATTGTCAACGTTCAAAGTTACGCTTGGGCCCATTGTTGAACTCAAAACGATTTTCTTCATGTAAGCGCCTTTCGAACCTGACGGTTTGGCCTTGGACACTGCATCCACGAAGGAGCGCACGTTCTCAGCCAATTTCGCATCATCAAAGGACACTTTGCCGATGCCTGCGTGAATAACGCCAGCTTTTTCGACTTTAAATTGAACCTGACCACCTTTGGCCGCTTCAACCGCTTCTTTAACATCCATCGTCACCGTCCCAATTTTCGGGTTTGGCATCAGGTTGCGTGGGCCCAGCACTTTGCCCAAACGACCGACAACGGGCATCATATCCGGTGTCGCAATGCAGCGATCAAAGTCGATCTTGCCGCCTTGCACGATTTCCATCAAATCTTCCGCGCCAACAACATCCGCACCAGCGGCCAAAGCTTCTTCTGCTTTCGGGCCACGGGCGAACACAGCAACCCGAACAGATTTGCCTGTGCCGTTGGGCAGGTTCACTGTACCGCGAACCATTTGATCGGCGTGACGCGGGTCAACACCAAGGTTCATCGCAATCTCAAGTGATTCATCAAATTTCGCAGCCGCGACGCTTTTGATCAACGCCACAGCCTCTTCAACTGTGACCATAGATTTGCCAGCGAATGCAGCGCGTGCGGCGGTGGTGCGTTTTCCGTATTTTGCCATCTTACTTCACCTCTATGCCCATAGACCGAGCTGAGCCCAGGATGATTTGCATTGCGCCTTCGATATCGTTGGCGTTCAGATCTTTCATTTTCGCTTCGGCGATTTCTTTCACCTGAGCGACTGTAACAGTTGCCACCGTTTCACGACCTGGATTCTCCGCACCGCGTGGGCGGTTGCGCTTGCCAACAGGTTTCAAGCCTGCGGCTTTCTTAAGGTAGTAAGACGCCGGTGGAGTCTTAACTTCCATCGAGAAAGATTTGTCCTGGTAATATGTAATCACAGTCGGGCAAGGTGCACCTTGCTCCATATCTGCTGTTTTCGCGTTAAACGCTTTACAGAATTCCATGATATTGATCCCGCGTTGACCCAAAGCCGGGCCCACTGGCGGGGAGGGGTTGGCCGCACCTGCAGGGATCTGCAGTTTCATCGTACCAGCGATTTTTTTAGCCATATCGGCTGCTCCTTTTTCAAACACCCATGATCGCGATCAATGGGCTATGTTGATGTGGTCCGGCCTGTCACGCGTGACAGATACCTCCCACATGCCCCAACGGGCAGATTGCGCCAAAGGCGCAGATCGCTCAGACCTGTTTCGAGACCTGAGTGAATTCTAATTCTACGGGGGTGGCGCGGCCAAAAATGGACACGGTCACTTTCAAGCGTTGGTTTTCATCATCGACTTCCTCGACGTTGCCATCAAAGCCTTCAAAGTGACCACCGTTGATTTTAACCTGCTCACCAATGTCAAAGTGAATCAATGTACGCGGGGTATCTTCACCCTCTTGGACCCGGTTCAAGATCTGGTTGACCTCCGCATCACGCATGGGCATGGGCCGGCCCTGCGGACCCAAAAATCCGGTGACCCGATTAATAGAAGTGATCAAATGATAAGCCTCGTCAGACAGCTCCATCCGCACCAGAACATAGCCCGGCATAAAGCGACGTTCTGTCGTCACTTTCTTGCCACGGCGCACCTCGATTATCTCTTCCGTAGGAACCAAAACCTCTTCGATTTGCTCTTCCATATTGGAATCGATAGCCGACTGGCGAATGGTTTCTGCGATCTTCTTTTCGTAGTTCGACAGAACACTTACGGAGTACCATCTTTTTGCCATTGTATGGCCCTTCACCTTGATCGGGCCTGGCCCGAAAATTCAAACGTCAACGCATTCGGCGCTAAATGAAAACGGGCGTGAGGCCGAATCGCCGCACGCCGTGAGTTGTTCGTAAGCCCAGTACCCTCCATGGCCCCTATTTTCAAGAGCCGGCATCGGACTTGTTTAGAACATTCCTAAGACAGAGCGCAGCCCCAAGCGGATAACAGCATCCACGCCAGAAAAGAAAATCGCCGCAATAATCGCCAGAAGCAAGACCATCGCAGTGGTGATCAACACCTCGCGGCGGGTCGGCCATACGACCTTTGTTATCTCCGCCCGTGTCTGCTGGATAAATTGAAATGGGTTCGTGCGCGCCATGATGATCCTCAGAACATTTGTGATTACGCGCAGATACGCTGAGTTGACCGGTGTTTCAACCCTTTGAAACACATCATTCGAGAACTGTGATGTTGCCGGCTCGGCCAAGTGCCTCAATATCGCGCCCATGGGCAGCCCAGCTTTCGCGCATCAGCTCCTCTGGCCAGTGCAAAAACTTCGGATAGGCATCAGAAATGGGGGAATCTTCCCGCGCCACCGCACCGATGCGCCCGCCATAGCCCGCCGCATGCCAGGTGCAACAGGCCTGCATTGCGCGCTCCGAAAGCCCTTCGTGCATCCGTTTTTCCATATGCGATGGAATGTCAGGATGCGGATGGCCCAATAGCGTGTGAAAAATTTGCGGTAACAGCCTGTGATAGTCCTCATATCGTCATATCGAAACCTCAGCCACGCCAGGAATCTCAGCGATAGGGCGCAAAATATCAGACCATTTTACAGCCGTCAGATCTAAGCCTTTTGAAAACCGCTCACAAGTCTGGAAGCGTCCTGAAAGCAGCAATTGATTGTAGACAGATACATAATAGCTGGAAGGCTCCCGCACGGCCATGGCGATATGCAACGGATTGGGCGCGACGAGCTGCGCCAGTCGAGCCAATCGCTCGATAGCTTTCGGGTATAGGATTGCCCGATTGGGGCCGTTCATCAAATCCTTGAACCCGCCAATGATATTTTCCTCAAAGATCAAAAGCCGCGGTTGGCCAGCCGCCAAAGCCGCAAGTTTACGTTTCTGCTCATCCCGCGTGTCTGACCTGCCTAATGCGTGCCACAATGTGCCAAACTCATCCCGAATTTTCTCCGACCCCAAATAGTAGCAGCCGCTTTTTACAAACAGGTTTTCATTTTCAAGCAACCTATTTTGTAGATGAGTGCTAGTGGTTTTATGGGCTCCAGCGCGCATAATGAGTCTAATATATTTCAGCCTCAAGGCAAGCAATTGCTGGCGCAATCAGCGCGAGTTCAATTTTTGTTTTGTTTATTTTTTGT
>NYTV01000038.1 GCA_002683685.1 Paracoccaceae bacterium | reverse complement strand
GTGTCGAGATACACATGCGGATTTAAAAAAGTAAGCAGCAGCGCGGTGCCAATCGCCGCGCCCATTGATGTTTGGGCGCCATGAACATCAGTCCCGGCAAGGGTCTGTGGCCGGTAGGCCCGGTAAAAAGACCGCAGTGCAAAAACAAATAAAAAAGCGGTGCCCAACCAGGCCACGCCCTGCAAAATATCCGGCTGGGTTCTGATGAGGGTTCCGACACCGCCGGCCCCCAATCCGATCAGCAGCACATCGCTCAAAAAACAAACGGTCGCCACCACAAACACATGCTGTCCGGCGAGGCCCTGACGCAAAACGAAAGCATTTTGCGCACCGATCGCAATGATTAACGCGCTGCCTAGCGCCAAACCCTCGATCAGGGGCATTAGATTCAATGTTCAGCTTCCGTCATAAAATTTCATCCCCAATGATAAGATTGTCCTCTGAAATTGGCTTACCGATATACGCCGTGAATTCAACCAGAAAAACGGAACTACGGCCCTCCAGTCCGGACGCGGTCAATCAATTCTTGCAAAAGGTGCGCAGCACCGGGCTCCCCGTGCGCCACGAAGGACAGGGTCGTTTGGTGTTTGCCATGGATGCCACCGCCAGTCGTGAGCCCCTTTGGGATCGTGCCTGCCATATCCAGGGACAAATGTTCGAGCAAACCGCAGCACTCGGCGGCCTTGAAATACAACTGGCGTACTACCGGGGTTACGGTGAGTTCAAAGCCATGCCCTGGGCCGCGGACGCCCAAATTCTGTTGAAAACAATGACCGCAATACGCTGTGCGGCAGGCCATACCCAAATTGCAAAAGTCCTCAAGCACGTTCTCATGCAGGCGAGGAATGGCCAGCGCAAAATTAATGCGCTTGTATTTGTGGGGGATAGTGTTGAAGAAGATCCTGACACCCTGACCCGACATGCCGGGGAGCTGGGGATGCTGGGCATACCCGTATTTGTCTTTCAGGATGGTGCCAATCAATCGGCTGAAAAAACCTTCGTTCAGATTGCAAAACTCACCCGCGGGGCGTACTGCCGTTTTGACGGATCAAGTGCGGACCAGCTTCGGGATCTTCTCTGTGCGGTTGCGGTGTATGCTGCAGGGGGACAAAAAGCGTTAAGTGATCACGGCCGCCAACAGGGCGGCGAAGCCTTAAAATTAATTCAGCAACTGGATAAAAAAGGCTAACTATGGTGAGGATCTTCCTGGCGCTGGCCGCGCTGGTCGGGTTGATGTGGCTGGCATCCTGGCTCGGTAAAGCCAGCCCCGAGCAGCGGGTGAGAGCCATCAAACTCATTTTGCTTTACGGCGTCGCCGGCGCACTGCTGGTGCTGGTCGTAACGGGCCGAATTCCCTGGATGTTTGCACTGATCAGCGCGGCCGTGCCGTGGCTACAGCGATTCATGGTCGCCCGGCAGGCGTGGAGCATGTTCAAATCAAGCCAGGGACCCACAGCGGGCAAAACATCAAACGTGGAAACCGCTTTCCTTCGCATGATTCTGGACCACGACAGCGGCGATCTGGACGGTGAAGTCATCAGCGGGCCCTTCACCGGTCGTCAACTCAGCCAGCTGAGCCATGCAGAGCTTCAGTCGCTGCTCGCCGTCTGTCGAGCACAAGACGCCCAGTCCGCCTCCTTGCTCGAAGCTTATCTCGACAGAACACAAGGCGACAGCTGGCGCGATGAAAACACCAGCGAACCCTCAAACGCAGCACCGCAAGGACCGTTATCAACCGACCAAGCCCTACAAATACTCGGCCTCGAAAAAAATGCATCGCTTGACGAGATTCAGGACGCCCACCGGCGTCTGATCCAGAAACTGCATACCGATCGGGGTGGCACCGACTATCTTGCCGCTTTAATCAACGAAGCGCGTGACACCTTGACCGCAGCCCGTTGAAAAACGCTCACCCACGACAACCCGCCCGCCGGCGGCGGAGACTGTCGTGGCCGACCTGGCTGTTGATCTCACTGCTTTTGCTGGGGCTCGGCGTTGTATACAAGCCACGCATTCTCGACACCCAGCAATGGACTCGCGAACAGGCCTTCGGCATCAATCGCCACTTACTTCGCGAGACGCTCGGCGCCAAAATAATCGAAAACAAGTATCCGGAAAAAATCAGCATTGTTCGTGAGCCGTCTGCGTACGAGGCGTCTGTGGAATACACCATCGATCACGAACTGCAAAACGCCGTCGAAACAATATTCGAGCAGTACGGACCGGATTACGGCGTCTTTACCGCCCTTAATCCGGACACCGGCGAAATCCTAGCGCTGGTGAATCATCGGCGCCAGTCAATCGCAGCACAAAACCTCGCGCTTCAGGCCACCTATCCCGCGGCATCGGTTTTTAAAATCGTCACCGCGAGCGCCGCCATGGATCTGGATAAGGTAACCCCCAAAACGGTGATCCCGTTTAATGGCAAAACCACCAGTCTTTACCGCAAAAACGTGCTGGAACACAAAAACAATCAATGGACACGGCGATATACACTCACCGAGAGTTTTGCCAAATCAGTCAACACCGTCTTTGCACGGTTGGGTATTTACACGATCGGCGCGGAACCGCTCACGGGCTATGGCGAGGCCTTTGGTTTCAATCGCGAGCTCGATGCCGACTTTAAAATTGCGCCGAGCACCTTGAAAATTGATCCCGAGGACAACTGGTCAATCGCAGAAGTCGCCTCGGGTTACACCCGGTCAACCACCTTGTCTCCCGTTCATGCCGCCGCCATTGCGGCCACCGCAATAAACGGCGGGCATTTAATCAGACCCTCTCTTGTTCGCCAGATCATTGCCAAAGACGGCCTTGCGGTTTACGTCCAACAAAACCAGCAACAACCCGTCATCAGCACGCAAACGGCAAACGACCTTCGAACCCTGATGCAAACAACCGTGTCCAAGGGATCGGCAAAGAGTTCATTTAAAAAATTCTTCCGCGGTGACATGAAAGACGTCGAAGTCGGGGGCAAAACCGGCAGCCTGACTGGCAAAAATCCCGCTGGACGCTATGATTGGTTTGTCGGTTATGCACAAAAAGACGGTCGTAAACTCGCTTTTGCCGTCATGTGTATTAACAAGGAATTCTGGTATGTAAAATCAGCCTACGTGGCTCGCAAAGCAATCGAGCATTTTTTCGGACAACCGTAAAAGCATTAAAATAGTCCAGACAACATCTGGACCGACAGGACCCAAACTTGCAGCAATATCTTGACGTGATTCGCCGCGTCCTCGACACAGGGCAACGCAAAAATAACCGCACCGGTGTCGATACGCTATCGACCTTCAACGTCAACTATCAGATTGACCTGCGCGAAGGGTTTCCGCTGCTCACCACCAAAGAGATTTCCTGGAAGAACATCGTTGTCGAAAACTTGTGGTTTCTGTCAGGCGACACCCGCATTGACCTGTTGCGTAAACATGGCTGCAAGTTCTGGGAGCCCTGGGCAGATGAAGACGGTCTGGTGCCAAGCGCCTATGGAAATTTCTGGCGTAATTATCCCGTGCACACCGATGGGGAAGCGACCTTTAATGATCAAATTCGTTACGTTATCAACGAGTTAAAACAAAATCCCCAAAGCCGGCGGCTGGTGGTCTCGGCCTGGGCGCCCGGCAACGCCCAAACCAGCGCGCTGCCGCCCTGCCACGCGTTNTGGGTAATGAACGTCCAACAGGATGCAAACGGCGAGCCGATGCTGTGCCTGCACCTGACNCAGCGAAGCTGTGANATTGCGCTGGGACTGCCCTATAACATCNCCGGNTATGCGTTTTTNCTGGAGCTGATGGCGCGCTTTACCGGAATCAAACCCGGCTACTTTGGCCACACCTTAATCGACGCTCACATCTATACCGCCAAAGCCGACGGGTCGATGGCCGATTATGATCATATCCCCGGACTCAAAACGCAGCTCGCCAGAGCGCCGCGGGCATTACCCCGACTCGAGATCAGCGATGAGATCAAAGCGCTCGACGATGTGACCGCGCTGCTTGAAGCGGACACCGAATCCCTGTTGGATACTTTTCGCCTGCATGACTATCAGCCGCACCCCGCTCTGCAATTTAAAGTTGCGGTCTAGCGGGTGACAGCTTCCCCCACAACTCCAATCCGCGCCGCGATCGTTGCCATGAATGAAGACCGGGTGATCGGTCGGGACGGCACGCTTCCCTGGCATTACTCGCAAGACCTCAAGCGCTTTAAACGACTCACGACCGGCTCGACGATCATCATGGGACGGAACACCTATGAATCCATCGGCAGCAAGCCGTTGCCCAATCGGGACAATCGCGTGGTGACACGATCAAGGTTTGAAAACGTCTCGTGCTTTAGCTCGGTCGACAACGCGCTCGATCACTGTGACGGTAATATCTGGTTTATCGGCGGCGCCAAGCTTTATGCGGCAGCCCTTTCGCATTGTGATTTCATTGACGTGATGTGGGTTCCGGATCACGTCCCGGGCGACGATCTTGTTTACTTCCCGCCGCTCGATCCGGCCCACTGGAAAGCAGGACCCAAAAGCCCGCTCGAAGAAGACAAGCGCCTGATTTGTCAGCAGTTCTTCAAGAGATAGCGGATGGACGTCTCCAAGATTTTTGATGCGCTCAACGATGCCCAGCGTGAGGCGGTCGGCGCAACGCCGGGGCCGATGCTGGTGCTGGCCGGCGCTGGCAGTGGCAAAACCCGGGTCCTCACATATCGCATCGCCTATCTGGTCCAGGCGCTTCAGGCCTCGCCGTATTCGATTCTTGCGGTGACTTTCACCAACAAGGCCGCCAGCGAGATGCGCCGGCGGATTGAAGACTTTCTGGGTTTTTCGGTCCGCGGCATGTGGATCGGCACCTTTCATGGCCTCTCGCATCGATTGCTTCGCGACCACCATGAGCTCGCCGGCCTGCCGAGCGGTTTTGAGATTCTCGATTCGGATGATCAGTATCGCGTTATCCGGCGCGCACTGCGGGAAATGAATCTGGACGAAGAGCACTGGCCACCGCGACAGGTGCAGTGGTTCATCAACAGTCAAAAAGAAGAAGGCCGCCGGTCAGCCGCGCTACACGGCACGGGCGATGCCCATCAACAAACCCTGATCCGGGTTTACACCCACTATGAAGAAACCTGCAAACGGCTGGGGCTTGTCGACTTTGCCGAACTTCTTTTAAGCGCGCTGGAACTGCTCGAGCAAAACCAGTCGCTTCGCGAGAACTACCAGCAACGATTTCAGCATGTTCTGGTGGATGAGTTTCAGGACAGCAACACCATTCAATACCGCTGGCTGAAATGCCTCGCGCTGGCCCATGGCCAGATCATGGCCGTGGGTGATGACGACCAGTCGATCTACGGCTGGCGCGGCGCCCGGATTGAAAACATGGCCCAGCTGCAAAAGGACTTCGCCGGCACCGAAGTCGTGAGACTGGAGCAAAACTACCGCTCAACCGGCAATATCCTGAAAGCCGCTAATGCCGTCATCGATCTGAATCCGGACCGCATGGGCAAAAACCTCTGGACCGAAGGCGATGACGGGGAGCCGATTCGGGTCTACGGCGCGCTCGACGAGCTCGATGAAGGGCGGTTTGTGATCGACCGGATTGAAGCCTGGCAGCATCTCGGCCGGCGCCGCGACAGCATCGGCATTTTGTACCGCTCCAATGCGCAATCGCGTGTTTTTGAGGAGCTGCTGCTGGCTCGCGGGATCCCGTATCGCGTCTATGGCGGACTGCGCTTTTTCGAGCGCGCGGAGATCAAGGATGCGCTCGCGTATTTACGGCTTGTGACCAACCGCGACTCCGATCCCGCCTTTGAGCGGGTGGTCAATGTGCCGCCACGGGGCATTGGCGCGCGCACGGTCGAAATCGTCCGCCAACAGGCCCGAACTGATAACACCTCACTGTGGACGGCCGCCAAGGCACTCACCGCATCAGAGGGCTTGCCGGCCCGGGCGCGGGGCGCGCTCGCCGTTTTTGTGGATTTGATCGATCAGCTCGCACTCGACAGCGCCGATCATGATCTGCCCGAAAAAATCGATCTCGCCATCAGTCGCAGCGGCCTGATCGATCACTACCGAAAAGAGCGTGGCGAAAAAGCCATCACCCGCGTAGAAAACTTAGAAGAACTCGTCAGCGCCGGGCGCAACTTCGAAAGCGAAGCCGATGATGACAGCGCAGTCGACGAACTGGCAGATTTTCTGGCGCACGCGGCGCTCGAAGCGGGTGAAGGTCAAGCCGCCGAATGGGAAGACTGCGTGCAGCTCATGAGCCTGCACTCGGCCAAGGGGCTTGAGTTTCCGCTGGTGTTTTTATGCGGCATGGAAGAGGGCTTGTTTCC
>NYTV01000037.1 GCA_002683685.1 Paracoccaceae bacterium | reverse complement strand
GGGTCTGTATCGTTCTGCTGGCGGTGATGCTCGACCGCACCTCAAAAGCTGCACTCTCGCGCATTGATCGCACTAAAATTGAAATGTGAGGGGTGAGGATATGACACAAGAAACCAAAGTCAGCCTGCGCGGCCTATACAAAATTTTCGGCAATGATGATAAATCTGTACTGCCGCATGTGAAAGATGGCATGGGCAAAGAAGAGCTTTTAACCACCCACAAACATGTTTTAGGTCTGCGAGACATCAACGTCGAAATGCGAGCCGGCGACATCACTGTGGTGATGGGCCTTTCGGGCTCGGGCAAATCCACATTGATCCGCCACCTCAATCGCCTCATCGAGCCCACAGATGGCGAAATCTTGGTGGATGGCGTCGATGTAATGAAGCTCTCGACAACCGATTTGCGGCAAATGCGCCAGGACAAAATGTCGATGGTGTTCCAAAAATTCGCTCTTCTGCCCCATCGGACGGTGTTGCAGAACGCCGCTATGGCACTCGATGTCAAAGGCCTCCCGACACAAGATCAAGAAAGGGAAGCCAAAACTTGGCTGGCGCGTGTGGGGCTGGGCGGATTCGAAGATCATTATCCGGCACAATTGTCCGGCGGAATGCAACAACGGGTGGGTATTGCACGTGCGTTGACCTCAAATTCTGACATCATGCTTATGGATGAGGCATTTTCTGCACTCGATCCACTCATCCGCACCGACATGCAAGATTTGCTTCTCGAACTGCAAGTTGAATTGAAAAAGACCATAATTTTCATCACCCATGATCTCGACGAGGCGCTGAAACTGGCCGATCATCTGGTGATCTTGAAAGATGGGGCCGTGGTGCAACAGGGCGAACCGCAGGGCATTTTGATGAACCCAACCGATCCGTATATCGAAGATTTTGTCTCTGACATAAATCGGGCAAGGGTTTTGCGCGTGCGGTCGGTCATGCAGCCGCTCTCAAAGGGTGAATTTTCCGGCGATGTGCAGGCCAATGACAACCTCGAAAGCCTAATCGCCGCCTCCGGTGGCGACACGGCTCTGCGCTACCGCGTCTTGGATGGTGACAAAAAACCCATCGGTACGCTCGACATGCGCGATTTGGTCAAAGCTCTGGTGCCACGTATTTCCAGCTCCGAAGCCGGCACCCGTTATCATTGAGAAACAACACTCAATTAAAGACAAAGCCCAGCGCCCGCCCGATCAAGGCGGGCGTTTGATTGTATGACGTTTACGATCCATAGGCCCGGCGTCGGGGGCAATTAAGACCTCTGAATAACGCCAGTTCAACTCGAAACGAGGGCCGCGCCACCGGGCAAAGTGTTGCGGTCTGGCGGGCGTTGCTGCGGTGCCCCTAGCCCGCAGGACCAAGCAGCGCCTCAAGCGCCCCGGCCTCCAAGGTGCCACTGCGGCCGATACAAACCACACCAGCGGGTTCCAGCTTTTGGCTGAGCTGGATCTCAAAGCGGCGTCCGACCGTTTGAATAACCCAACTCCTCCCTTCAGAATCTCGCAGGAAGCCTTTCGCACGGATCACGCCATAAGTGCCGGTCGCCAAATTTTGCGCCAAATCCCCTGGAACACATGGCGGTATTTGCCTGAAGGTCAGGGTTTCATAACCTGCATCTGCATGGGGGCTGGCTTGCGGCTTGGCGTTTGGGCCTGTCAAGCCGAGTATGATGTCGGGAGGTAAGCGCCCTTGGGTTGTTGTCACAACCCTGGCCTGTGGTGCGGTCGCCTGTAGCCAGGACTCTACCGCCTCAACGCCGCCCACATTCGGCTGCAAATCCGTCTTACTGTGCACAATCACATCCGCATCCGACAATTGCCGCAAGATCATATCTCCGATGTAATCATCCTCCGCCTGCGCCTGTATCCGTTCACCATCAGCCAAGACCACGACCCCAGCCAAAGCAAATCCGGGCAGTATCGAAATGCTAAGAGCCACTGTGCCCGGCATAGCCACGCCCGAGGCTTCAATCACCACATGGTCCGGCGGCGGCACAAGCTCGGACAATTTGATCAAAGCCGCTGTGAGGTCTGAGCCAAACGAACAACAGATACAGCCACCAGAAATAGCAATTATATCCTCGCTTTCGGCTTCGATTAAATCTTCGTCAATCGGCAGGTCGCCGAATTCATTGACCAAAATTGCAATCCGGCGCCCCGCCGCATTGCGCAGCAGATGGTTGACCACGGTGGTCTTACCAGCTCCCAAATAGCCCCCAATCACAGCCACCGGGATTACTGGCTTCAAAGCTCTGCCGCCGGGAAAATACGGCCGCCCTGTACCGTGCCCCACACTGGAATATCCTTAAGTTCCATCGGTTCACAGGCGGTCGGGTCTGCCTCAAGCACGGCAAAATCCGCCTTTTTGCCGGTTTCAATTGAGCCAATCTCACCATCCAGATGCAGCGTATAGGCCGCGCCCATGGTAATCGCATAAAGCGCTTCCGATACTTCGATCCGCTCCTCTTCTCCTTGCACCCGACCCGAGACAGTGATGCGATTGACCGCAGCCCATGCGGTAAAGAGCGGGCTCAACGGTGTAATCGGCGCGTCGGAATGAATCGCCATCGGCAGGCCACTGTCTAACGCGGTTCGGCAAGCATTCATCCGAGTGGCCCGGTCTGGCCCCACTGTGAGATTATAATGCTCGTCGCCCCAATAATAATGGTGGTTAGCAAAGAGATTGACACACATACCTAATTTTGCTGCCAAACGGAATTGCGCGGCATCTGCCAATTGGCAATGCTGCAGAGTGAAACGGTGATCAGGATTGGGATGGGCTTGCAAAGCAGAAGCCAATTTCTCCAAAACCAATTGCGTGGCCTGATCACCATTTGTGTGCGTATGCACCTGCAGCCCGGCCTCAAGCGCCAGATGCAAAAGCTCTGACAAATGCTCGGGCGCGATGTACCAAAGCCCATTAGGCGCACCATTATGATAGCCGGGCCAGCGCAACCGGGCAGAGAACCCTTGGATAGAGCCATCGACCACGATTTTGATCTGCCCCAAACGCAGCCGATCAGTGGCCCGTTTTTTCATCGTCGCCACAGCCTCAACCAGCTCACGGGCGGACAGACCAATAAAAAAGCGAAACGGCATGAGACGAACGGGGTACTGCGGCTCGCCAGTGACACGCAGCATCATTTCAACCGTATCCTCATCCATACGCGAGGCGAGATCCGTGATAGTTGTTGTGCCCGTACGAACACAGAGTTTCGCGAAGTTGCGTAGTCCAACCTCATCGGCGTCCAGAAGATTGCGCTCAAACCCGACAAAGGGACTGACAGGTGTCATCACCTCGGGCCCTTTTAACTCACCGGTGGGCAAGCCATCGGTGCCCAAAGGGATGCCCGGGTGATTATAGCCCGTCTTAAGCATGCCAGCCAGTTCGAGCGCTTTAGTATTCACATTCATAATATGGCCCGAGGCATGTAGAACCCCAACGGGACGCGTGGTGGACACCCGATCCAGATCCGCGCGGGTCACGGTGGTGTTGCCCATATAGATGGGGTCCAATTGCCATCCTGAGACAGCTGCTGCAGGATCCTTAAGCTTAGCTTCGGCCGCTTGCAAACGCTGGACGAACGCATCGACACTTTTCACACCGGACCAAACCTTGCCATCTGGATCAGCGCGATCAAACCAGCCACAATACACCTTCCTCCACAACGAGCCTTCCATCACATGAGCATGACCTTCAACGAATCCGGGCATCAATACCTTGTCGGCGAAACGGTTATCGAGCGTTACGTCGCCCCAAGTTTGCAATTCAGACAAGCTGCCAGCCCCTAAAATACGCCCATCGCGCACGGCCACGTGAGTGGCCTCTGGACGACTTGGGTTCATTGTGATGATTTTTTTGGCGCTATAAACGATTGTCTCGGACATGGGTTACCTTGAAATCTGGTTGCTTTGTATAAAGGTAAAGAGGTTTTAATCTTTGGAAAAATAGATTTAACTGCTTCCAATAAGCTTTTTTTTGGGGGAATGGCCTAATGAATTTTACACTCAAACAATTACGTTACGTGGAAGCGGCAGGACGGCTCGGATCTATCGCCAAAGCCGCTGTTGAAGTTTCGATTTCACAATCTTCCATCACCGCTTCCATTGATGCTTTGGAGGCATCTCTGGATTATGCACTTTTTGTACGCACGCCGGCTAAGGGCATAACACCCACCTCAGCGGGCCGCGAAGCATTGCAGCTAATCCGCACTTTTTTAAACCAATCGCAGCAATTTGAGTCTGAATTACAATCGCAGGGCGGAGATGACGCAGGACTGGTCCGGATCGCTTGCTATGCCACCGCAGCACCGACGTTTTTGCCGCCAATCCTAAAATCCATCACAGAAAATTTCCCTGGGATTTCTGTGAAAGTGATGGAGGGTAATATGATGGCCATCGCAGACTACCTCGACAATGGGGAAGTTGACCTGGTGTTCACCTATGATCGGCATGTGCCTCACGGCCAATCCTTTGAACCGCTGTTTACCGCCCCTCCTTATGCGTTAATTTCGCGCTCCGATGAGGCCAGCCAGCGACCTTCAATAACATTTGAGCAACTCAGCAAGAAACCCATGATCATGCTTGATTTACCCTATACGCGCGACTATTTTTTTAGTCTTTTTCGGGCTCGCGGTCTTGAGCCAGATGTCGCCCATTCCACACGATCCTCCGAAATTGCTAAAGCTTTGGTAGAGGGCGATTTTGGATTCACGTTGCTGAACATTCGACCGCGCAATTACAGTCCCAAAGACAGCCGCTACAGCGTAGTACCAATTTCAGATTCGTCCGACGTGCCAATTTTTGGTATCTCAACCACTGGAAATCTGCGCCAACCCAAAAATGTGCGCTCCTTCATCAAAATTTGCACAAAATTACGGGATGATGGGGTTTTTGATTGCTGTACAGTCACCGCATAGGAAAAATATTAAATATAATTATTATATTTCCAAAAGGCCCAATAATTATACCCAGAGGTGCTTTCAAAACAATGAGAAGGCGATCAGTTGATTTATTGTGACAGTTCATGGCCCGACAAAAAACAAGCAACCTTGTGCCCATCCGAGTGCGTTTCTAGCATTGGCGGGGCCTCTTTGCACTGTTGCTCTGCAACGGGGCATCTTGACGCAAACCGGCACCCTTTGGGCAGGTTAATGGGGCTGGGTGGATCGCCTTGCAGACGCACCCGGTTGCGTCGGTCCCGTTTTTTGCCGTATACGGATGGAACGGCACCCAGAAGTGCTCTGGTATATGGATGGCGTGGGTTAGTGAACAGGCTGACACGATCCGCCAGTTCGACGATCTGACCAAGATACATCACAGCCACTGTGTCGCAGATGTGCTGCACCACTCCAAGATCGTGTGAAATGAACAGATAGGTCAACCCCAACTTTTTCTGGAGATCGCCCATCAAATTCAAGATCTGCGCCTGAATGGCCACGTCAAGTGCCGAAACGGGCTCATCACATACAATTAGTTCTGGGCGCGTCGACAATGCCCGAGCGAGGCCAAGACGTTGCCGTTGACCGCCTGAAAACTGATGCGGAAACAGCACCCGTTGCTCCGGGCGCAGACCTACCTGCCGGAACAATTCCGCCACTTTTGCCTCACGTTCTTGGGGCGTGCCGATATTCATCAAATCTAACGGTTCGCGCACCAACGCCCCTGCCCGCTTACGTGGGTTCAGAGACGAATAGGGGTCCTGGAAAACAATCTGAAAGCGGGACCGCGCATCGCGCAATGTTTCGCCCTCTAGCGCACTAAGAGCTGTGTCACGTAGAGTTACCTCACCATGGGTAATATGAACAAGCCGCATGATCGCAAGCGCGGTGGTGGATTTGCCAGAACCGCTTTCCCCAACAATGCCAAATGTCGTGCCTGCTGGTACTTCAAAGCTAACCCCATCAACAGCGTGAACAGTATTGCTTTTGCGCCCAAAAATGTTCTTTTTTCCGCCGAAATGGACTTTTAGGTTTTTGACCGTTAGTGCGATATTTTGGTCACTCATTCTGCCATCTCCGCTTCGGCCGCCCAGCAAGCGGCCAGATGGTTTTCCTGTGTTGCTAGTAGCACAGGCTTATCCGAGCTGCATCGCGGCAGCACCGCATTGCAGCGAGGCGCAAAGGCACAACCTTTACCAAGGTCGGTCAGTGCAGGGACTACCCCTTCGATCTCCATAAGGCGTTCGCGCACGGGCCCTGGCGAAGAGGACAGATGCGGCACACAGGCGATAAGCCCTTTTGTATAGGTATGATCCGGGTGGGACAATACATTATCGACTTTGCCCATTTCCACGATACTGCCTGCGTACATCACCGCCACATTATCAGCCAGCTCAGCAATCGCGCCCATATCATGAGTGATCATGATGATGGCCGTGCCCATTTCATCCTGGAGGTTTTGCAATAGATCAAATATTTGTGCCTGGACGGTGGTGTCCAGCGCCGTGGTTGGTTCATCGGCAATCAGCACGCGGGGGCGGCACGCCAACGCCATGGCGATCATAACGCGTTGACGCATGCCGCCCGAAAGCTGATACGGGTACGCATTGGCACGGGCGGCGGCCTCAGGGATTTCGACGGCCTCAAGCATATCAACTGCACGGGCTTGGGCCGCCTTTGCAGACACACCCTCATGCAAGCGTACGCTTTCCGCGATCTGTTCGCCTACAGTAAACACGGGGTTCAATGAGGTCATCGGTTCCTGAAAGATCATCCCGATATCCTTGCCCCGAATCTTGCACAAGTCGTCCACACCCATGCCGACCAGCTCCTGCCCCGATAATTTGATCGAGCCTGAAGTGATCTTGCCCGGCGGGTCAGGGATCAGCCCCATGATCGACAGCGCGGTCATGGATTTGCCACAGCCAGATTCGCCTACGATGCCAAGGATCTCACCCTCGTTCACCGAAAGCGTAATATGATCCAGCACCCGCGCATTGCCAGCACGGGTTTGGAAGTCGACAACAAGGTCAGAGACAGCAAGCAAAGGATCAGACATCAGCGCTGCCTCAATTTCGGGTTCAGTGCATCGTTCAGACCGTCCCCAACGAGCGAGATCGCAAGAACCGTCAGGAAGATCGCGAAACCAGGTATTGCCACGGCAAAACCTGCGTCCAGAATGTAGGGACGGTTGGATCCGATTACCTGTCCCCAGCTCATCACGTTGGGATCAGAGAGGCCCAAAAAGCTAAGGGCGGCCTCAAACAAGATGGCGGAACCCACCATCAGGTTGGCCTGCACTACAATCGGCGGCAGCGCGTTGGGCAAGATCACCTTGAAGATCAAATAGAGATCACGAGCCGAGCCGGAGCGTGCAGCGGCGACATATTCCATCTCGCGGATGCGCAGGAATTCCGACCGGGTGACGCGGGCCACTGCGGTCCAGCTGACCACACCAATGGCAAGCGTCACCGTCAGCAGTGAGGCGCCAAAAAGTGCCACGATTACCATCGAAAACAGCAAAGTCGGGAGGACCTGAAAGAACTCAGTAAAGCGCATCAGTAGCTCCTCGACTAATCCACCATAATAGCCGGCGAAGGCCCCCACCGAGACGCCGATGGTGACGGAGACTAAAGCCGCCGCCAAACCAATGGCAAGCGATACTTGCCCGCCGGCCATCATCGCTGACAGAATGTCACGGCCCAGATAATCTGTTCCTAGAATGAACCCTTCCTGCATTGGCATCGTGAAGGGGGCCCAGACCATCTCAAACGGGTCGGTTGTATGGAGCCATGGTCCTGCAAAGACGAACAGCAGGATTGTAATCAGCAGGATCAGCCCAGCAACAGCAGCATAGTTGCGAAAGAACATAGTTGTCATTTCGCGCAAGGAGCTGGTAGCCTGTATGTTAGTGACGTCTTTGATTTGGGTGTTGATTTCACTCATAAAGAAGCTCCTAATCCGCACGAATGCGCGGGTCGATCATCCGCAATATCATATCTGTGAGGATGTTCACCACAATCACCACGAGGGAGGACAAGAAAAGAATGCCCATGATCGTGGGCGTATCGCGTGCAAGGATCGATTGCAGGGCCAGCGTGCCAAGGCCAGGCCAGCTGAACACCGCCTCTACCACCACGGCACCCGAGATCACGGCAGAGAATTGCAGACCGGCGACGGTGACCAGAGGTCCAAGCGAATTCTTCAGCGCATGTTTGTAGAATACTTTATTCTCTGCCAGGCCTTTAGCACGTGCGGTGCGCACATAATCGCTGCCCAGCACCTCCTGCATGGAGGCGCGGGTCAGACGCGAATAAAGTGCCAGGTAAATGGAAGCCAGAGTAACCATAGGCAACACAAGATGATAGGCGATGTTGATCCATTGCTCATACCATGGAGCATCTATCAGCGAAGCACTCATCATGCCGCCGACCGGAAATACTGGCCAGATGGCCACAAATAGAATAATCAACAGAATACCTGTCCAGAACACGGGTGCGGCAAAACCAAACAGCGACAGAAACGTCACAATCAGGTTTGTGAAACTGTTTGGTTTGCGCGCGGCCATCACGCCCAACAGCAGGCCAACTGCGATGGCGAGGATTTGCGAGGAAAACACCAGCAAGAGCGTCGCAGGCAGGCGTTGCAGGATTAGCTCGGTAACGGGTGCGTTGTAGAAATAGGAATAGCCTAGATCAAGCGCAGCTATAGAGCTGATATAGCGCCCGAGCTGCACAGCGAACGGCCGGTCTAGGCCATAGCGGGAACGAATTTCTGCGAGAACTTCGGCGTCAGCGCCACCCATGTCACCTGCAATGGAATCTGCAACGTCGCCCGGTGCGATCGTAATCAGGGTGAAGTTCAGCACCACCACAGCGATAAGTAAAATAAGACCATAGCCGATGCGTTTTGCCAAAATTTTTCCAAGACTCATCGCGCAATATCCCTATCATCGAGAAAGAAAACGCCCGGTCCGCAACAGCGGTCCGGGCGCGCGTCCTACCTAGAACTTACTTCAGATACACACGATCCAACGGACTGGAGGTGCCCCAGACACTGTCAGGTGCATTGCCCACAGACGTTGAGGACACAGTATGGTAAGGCGACGCAAAGATCGGGTAGAGCGGCAGTTCATTCGCGACGATCTGCTGAAACTCTGCGTAAAGCTCTTTACGTTTGTTCGAGTCATTTGTGGCGCCAGCCATCTCCATCAGCTCATCGACACGTGCGTTGGAATACTGTTGGGTATTGGACCAGATTACGCCTTCCTTGATGTTGTCCGAGCTATAGGTCCGGTGGACACCAATCACCGGGTCACCCCAGTTGAACACGTTGTCCATGGTCATATCAAAATCCCATGTAGAAATTCGCTTAGCCCATGTGGGAAAGTCTGCTGAAGACCGCACCGCGACGTCGATACCAATCTTCTTCAGCTGCGGCTTCATATACTCCGCATAAGGTTTCATCGCAGGCCAACCATAATCAACAGACAGTGCAAAACGCATACCATCCGACCCTTTGGCATAGCCGGCCTCATCCAGCAGCGCGTTAGCTTTGTCGATATCAAGGTCGTAGGCCTCAACAGTGGCGTCATAAAACGGGCTGCCAGGATGGATACCAGTCAAAGCCGTTGGGGCTGTCCCAAGGTTAAGCGCCTTGTTGATAAACTCACGATCTACGGCATAGGCTATCGCCTGACGCACTTTTGGGTCGCTCGTTTTTTCACCTTTGGTGTTGAACGCCAGCCAGTTGACTGGACCAATAGCGGCGTAGCCTTCAGAGGACACACGCAAGGCGCCATTTTTCTTTAGGCGCACAATGTTGCGGGGGTTAGATTCGAAGCCCGACATCTGCAATTCACCACTTTCAAGTGCAATCGCACGGGTACTTTCGTCAGGCAAAATGCGCATCACGATGCGGTCAAGATAGGGCAGACCTTCCATAAAGTAGTTCTCATAGCGCTCAAGAATTACATGTTCGCCACGCTTAAACTCCACCAGCTTGAAGGGGCCCGAACCGACCACACCTTCAGAGTTAGCAGGGTGCGATTTAGGATCCTGACCGTCGCCATAGACGTGCTTGGGGATGATCGACAACAGCTGTGACGACATAGCTAGCAACAAGGCAGGATGCGGCTTGGAAAGTTTGAGAATGGCGGTGTTGGCATCCGGTGTCTCAACGGTTTCTACGGGCGCAAACATCGATTTGAAAGGGTGGTTTGCTTTCACCGTGTCAATCGAAAACGCCACGTCTTCAGACGTAATCGGCGCACCATCGTGGAAGGTTGCCCCTTTGACCAGATTGATTGTAACGGACAGTCCATCAGAAGAAACTTCCCAGGTCTCAGCAAGGAATGGTTGTGGGTTCCAACCCTCATCATAGCGCAGCAGCGATGCAAAAAGTTGCGTACCAGGCTGACCGGTAGCGGTACCGGACTGCACCGCGGGATTCAGGTGACGTGGCGTTTGCTGTATCGCCATAGTCAGGGTGCCGCCCTTCTTGGGCTCTTCCGCCATTGTAGGTGTGGCCAACAGCGCGGCCGTTGCCACTGATGTTGCCACCGTCTTTAAAATTCGTTTCACAGATTCGTCCTCCCTTTGGTGTATTATTGGAGAGAGCGTAAAACAGGGCATAAACTTCAAATAGTAGTTTTATTCGGAGATATTCCTCTGTTTTTTGCGGGATTTAAGTCAGCTAAGTCACACATGATTTTCCTAATATTAGCTGCTCAAACGAGCCAATGGCTTGCAGGTCTTTGTACAATTGAATGAAACTGCCTATTGGACGTCTTCATTTGATATCGTTTTGGATGAGAACGCCAAATTTATAGGCGGGCAGAGGATCACGGATGAGTTTGGGGCAATAGCGCGAATGGCCTTTGATATGTTTTGAGGGAGTAGCATCCAGGATGAAAAACCCAAAACCGTTTGACACTGAGCTTCGCATAATCTCAGCAAATTCTGTGCGTTGAGAAATTTGCGCATTATATCTGCAATCCCCTATCAGCTACATATAGTGCCCTTTGGTAAGATGCAGATCGAGTGGAATCCTGGATAACTGGGAAAGCGTTGCGAGACTGACTTCATTCTGTTCTCCCAGTTTGCCATTCTTAGCGACCAAGCGGGATTTTGGGTTTGTGGGTTTGTGATCGACGCATAAAAAGTATGCAAGGGATACTTCGAAAACAATGAGAGCTGGCATCAGATTTCTGTTGAAACCTGAAACTATGCGCTCAATAGTTGGCGGCACTCAACGAAGGCAGCGGTACCGCTCATCTTGAAACCGAGGCAGCAGTAGAGGCAGCGTTCCTGGTTGAAGTGTTTAGAGGTTGAAGCGTGGGCAGCAGCGATTTTTGTAAGGTAGGCCCCCGCCTAAACTTAAGCACCACCCTTTCTCTTCGTCGAAACGGTAGATCAAAATTCTCAGTCCTGTTGTTGATCCAGCGACCTGTCTATTGCCGATATGCATTTCCTATTGATATCATATCTGCGCGGATTGCCTGAGCCTATCTCTAACAATAACGCTTCGCTGGCCGTGCCGATTCATGGGTCTTTTTATGAATTCAAATGCTGATTTGCGACTGCGGCGTTTACTGATAGTGCTTCTCAACATTTCACTTCCATGATCACCAGCACGCCAAAGATAATGTGTTCGCGGTTAATCTTCGCGAAAACCTCATCCAAACAAATTTCATCTCACAGTGCCGCTGCGCGGACACTCCAGAAAATTTACAGGAGGGCATTTTGAAGGCTAAAAGCGGTAAGAGCGTCCAAGAAAAATGCACGAAGCCATCGCGTGTTTTCATGGTTAAGAAAGCCTTGCTTGCACCCGTCCCCTGAGTCGATAAACTGGAGAAAAGACAGGAGCCCACCATGACCGAAGATGTTGATCGTCATGCCACGAAAATGGCTAAGAAAAAAGCCGCGCGAGACAAGATCATGGCAACGAAGACAGACGAAAAAGGCTTGGTGATCGTTCATACTGGCAAGGGCAAGGGCAAATCCTCTGCGGCTTTCAACATGATTTTTCGCCATATTGCGCATAAACGCAAATGTGCCGTGGTTCAGTTTATCAAAGGCGGAATGAGCACCGGTGAACGGGATCTGATTTTAGAGCATTTCACGGACCTCTGCGCATTTCACACCATGGGAGAGGGGTTCACTTGGGAAACCCAAGACAAGACCCGTGATACCGAAATGGCGCAGGCCGCTTGGGCCAAAGCGAAAGAGCTGATCCGTGATGAGAATAATCACATGGTCCTGTTGGATGAAATTAATATAGCTCTGCGTTATGATTATCTTGATATCCAGGAAGTCATCGCCTTTTTACGCGATGAAAAACCTGCCATGACCCATGTGGTGCTCACCGGGCGCAATGCAAATGCCGATTTGATTGAAACGGCTGATTTGGTAACGGAGATGGAGCTGATCAAACATCCCTTCCGGTCGGGCATCAAGGCGCAAATCGGCGTTGAATTTTAAAGATAAAGTGAGAGCATGGCCATGGCCGTAAAACGATTGCTAACTGAGTTCGGCATGGGCGCCTCCCTGCGCCAGCAAGATTACACACAGGCCGCAGTGCGCGGCGTCAAAAACGCGCTTTGGCACAATTCGATCAACCTAGCCGAATTATTCGGCAAGGCCAAAAAGGATATGCTGATTGATGTGGAAGTGGCCGTGCAAAACCCCTCCTCTGTGGACAAAAGCGCCGTGGCAGAGATCTTCCCCTATGGCCAAGTGCAGGTCACAGTGGTCCCTGGTGGGCTTGATGTGCCGCGGCCAGATGGCCTGCCAACCGTGATGGCAAATATCGCGATTTCTGTTTCATTAGATCTGGAGTTGGCCTCATGAGCGATCAAAGATTCATTATCGAAATGGGCACGGGCAATGACCAATATGGGCAGGATTATACCAGGGCAGCAAGCCGCGCGATTGAAGACGCGTTTCGCCATTCTGCGATTCCGATGTTCCAAGCCCTAGAGCCCACGCTTGGCCTGACCCCGCAAGAGATGCGCGTTCAGGTGACCGTTGGCGTCCAAGACCCGGCGCAAGTGGACACTGCGGCGCTGGTGTCAACCCTGCCGCGCGGTCGAGCGGAGGTGCGCGCTGTTTTTGGCGGGCAAAATGTCACCAATCCCGATACCGGCAATGTCATCGTCATTGCCAGTGCAGCGATTGAGGCTTTCCTGCCCTATCAAGGTGACCGCACTTAGGGGCAGGCCCATAAGCCCCCCTATAGCTGGTTGGCAATTTCCAGAAGATTTCCATCTGGGTCACGAATATAAAGCGAGACAATCGGCCTAAGTGCCCCGCTGCGCTGCACAGGCCCCTCTAACACTGTTTGCCCAGAGGCCTTGAGATATGCCAACCACGCGTCCAATGGGGTTGACGACAAAAAGCACAGATCCGCCGAGCCGGCGCGCGGCTGAGCAGCATGGGGAGTAAAAGGGGTCTGTGCGGAATGTAGATTGATTTTTTGCGCACCGAAGGCCAAAGCCCAACGCCGGCTGCCATCAGCCGCCTCAAATTCAAGTGCCTGCATTCCTAAGATGTCTCGATAAAACGCGACACTGATCGCCATGTCGCTCACCGTCAGGACCAAGTGATCTAGGCTGGTGATCATCGGGGGATTTTTATTTATCATTTTTTTGCCTCAAACTTGCCGCGGCTCTAAAATCCTCGGGGATCTGATCCTCACCGTCTAAAATAAGCGCAGTCATCACCTGAGCGATCTTTGGAGCCATGCCAAAGCCGATCTTAACCCCGCCATTGGCGATAAACCAATCCGAATGAACCGGATGCTGACCCAACATGGGCGCGCGCGTAAAGGCCCGCGGCCTCACACCGGCCCAACGCTCGATCACAGGCGCGTCGCGCAACTCAGGAAACAATCGCTTGGCCTTGGCAATCAAATCATTAAGCTGGCCATCAATTTGATCGGTGGATTTAAAATATCGCTCACTGGTCGATCCAATGGCCACCGTGCCATCCAAATGCGGTACCACATGCACCCCTTCGGCAAACAGTTGCGCCGCGCCGGGACGCGCCAGATCCAACAAGGCGGCTTGCCCTTTGACCCCATTGCCAATCTCCTTGCCCAGAGTCTGTGACATCTCCACCAAGCCGCGCCAACCACGCGCATCCACAATCGCGCCCTGGCGCGCGCCTGCTGCTGTAATCACCCCTCCCAGCTCCACCACCGCCTGCCCCAACGCTTTTGTGGCCTGCCGGGGGTGAATATGGGCCGAAAGCGTGTCGCGGATCAGCTGCCCCGTTGCCGAAGGCGGTGCCCAAGGCCCGGCTTTGCTGGACGAGATGACCTCCCATACCGCCGCATCGCCCCAATTGGTCTCAGCATCTCCAATGCGTGACAGCGCAAGAGCAATCAATCTCTCTTCATTGATCGGTTGAAGCCGCCCATGATTGGCATAGCCAGTCGGCAAACCCGATATGCGCTCTACCTGCGGCCAAAATTCTCGCGCAAGCAACAAGCTTTCCAGCTGGAATTGCTTTTTGGGCAACCATAGATCTGGCGTATGGGGCGCCAAAGCTCCTACCAGCCCGCCACTGGCTCCCTGCGCTATGCCAGCCGGATCAATCACCCGNACGCGCGCGCCCCGCTGCGCGGCACAATAGGCAANCGATAGGCCAAACACACCGGCCCCNAGAATCGTTACATCAGCAGTTGCCAAAATCATCNCCCTTCTGCATGGTCGTGAAAATACTTAGGGTAGACCATGCTCAATCACCAGCCCCATAGCATAGAATGGCGCGCCAACACGCCTTTCTCCACAAAATTTGATGACCCTTATTTCTCACTCGATGATGGGTTGGCGGAAACCGAGCATGTGTTCCTCGCAGGCAATCATCTGCCCGAGCGGTATTGCGATGGATTCCACATCGCTGAATTGGGCTTTGGCACGGGGTTAAACCTCTTGGTTTCCTTGGCCGCTTGGCGACAATCGGGGCAAAGCGGTGTTTTGCACTATACCAGCTTTGAGGCCTTCCCCTTATTACCTAAGCAAATGATTGCTGCCCAGGAAGCCTTTGAGCCACTGCAAGAGCTAGCTAGAGAATTAGCGCCATTATGGGGCACCAGCATCACCCTAGCCGATCTGCGTTTTGAGCTGATTTTAGGAGACGCCCGCGACACCCTTCCTAAATGGTTAGGCCAGGCGGATGCTTGGTTTCTGGATGGGTTTTCTCCCGCCAAAAATCCAGAGCTCTGGGAAGCGGGCCTCATGGCAGAGGTGGCCGCGCATACCAAAACGGGCGGCAGCTGCGCGACCTATACTGCCGCAGGCTTTGTCCGTCGCGGATTGCAGGAGGGTGGGTTCAAGATCACTCGTTGCCCCGGCTTTGGCCGCAAGAAACACATGACGCGTGGATTTAAGCCTTGAGTGCCGGCACCAACACCCGGCTTGGCATTCTGCTCATGGTGGCGACAACCCTGGTCTTTGCGCTCCAAGATGGTTTGAGCCTGCACCTCTCCTCCACCTACAACGTCTATATGGTGGTTATGGTACGCTATTGGTTCTTTGCCGCCTTTGTCATGACCGTTTCGGCCAAGCAAGCTGGGGGATTGCGCAATGCGGCGCGCACCAAACAGCCCGTACTTCAGGCTTTTCGCGGAGTGCTCTTGGCCGCAGAAATTTGCGTCATGGTCACAGGGTTCACCCTACTCGGTATGGTGGAAAGCCTCGCGATTTTCTCAGCTTATACGCTCATCGTCGCAGCGCTCTCGGGCCCAATTCTCGGCGAGACCGTTGGCTGGCGGAGGTGGCTGGCGATTGCCGTTGGCTTTGGCGGGGTTTTGGTAATCTTAAAGCCCGGTCTCGGGGTCTTCTCCCCCTATGCGATCATCCCCTTTTGTGCTACTTTCATGTTCGCACTGTACAGCCTGCTCACACGCTATGTCGCCCGCCTCGACAGCACCGCAACCAGTTTCTTTTGGACGGGCGTCATGGGATGCCTGTTGATGAGTGCTATTGGCGCTTTTCATTTTGAAAACATGAGCCCCAGCGATTGGGGCTTGATGTTTTGCCTATGCTGCACCGGGGCGGTCGGACATTGGTTACTGATCCGCTGTTATGAAGTGGCCGAGGCCAGCGCCGTACAACCCTTCACTTATTTGCAATTGGTGTTCGGCGCCTCTATCGGCGTTTTTATTTTTGGTGAGGTTGTGCGCCCAAATGTGGCCATCGGTGCCCTTTTGGTTATCGCAGCTGGGCTTTTCACCCTCTGGCGCGCAAAAGTGGCCAAGAGCTAAGACCGGCCACGCCAAAAACAGCACCTTTACGTTGGAGTGCCGCCGCCGTTACCGGCTGACCGGGCGCAGAGAGACAGCCGGAGCGGCGAAAATAGGCGGCGGACGATAGGTACCCTTCAGTTCTCGCAAAAACTGTAAAGGCACCACTTGCCCAGCCAGGCGCGCACGATAATTGGGCAGACTTTCGGTCACGCGCATGACGTAGTTGCGAGTCTCGCTAAACGGAATTTGCTCGATCCAGTCGATCACATCCACCTCGGGCCTCCGCGGGTCTCCAAGTTTGGCCGCCCAAGCGTTGGCACGGCTGGGGCCCGCATTATAGGCGGCGGCGATATGGACGGGGCTGTTGCCAAATTCTTCGGTCAACTCCTCAAGATATCGAATGCCAATTTGTGCATTATAGTCGGGATCTTTGAGCATCTTGCTGCGCGAATAGCCTATACCCAGCTTGCCCGCCATTTCCTTGGCTGTTCGGGGCATGACCTGCATCAAGCCCAGCGCGCCAACCCCTGAAATTGCGCCGGTAAAAAATTCGCTTTCCCGACGGGCAATCGCCAAAGCAAGCTCAGGCGCGATGTTGTCAGGCTGCATCAACCGGGAGGTCAGCGGGTAGAAGTGCCGCTCCATCATCGTGCCATAGCGCGAGGCGCGCTTGCCCAGCATGAGCTCCAGGTAAGGATGGCCAAGCTCTTCGGCCATGCGGCCCATTTGCGCCAGTCCCTTCGGGCTTTGGCTTTCGGCCAAATGGGTCAAAAACCGTACGCCAAACCGCGAACGATCGACCTTAATCAATAAGAGGCCAGCCTCATAGACGCTGGACTTCACAAACTCTGCCTGACGCCACTGGGTCTCTAGATCATTTCCAGCTAAACTCGGCTGCATCGGCAGGCCCACCTCTTGGGCAGACAGCAATCCGTAAAACGAGGTTTGATAATCTGCACCTCGGGCGAAGGCCTGCTGCGCCTTGTCAGCTTGGCCCATAGCCCTCATGGCCCGAGCTTGCCAATAATGGGTGCGGCCCAATGAAATTTCGCTGCCAACAGCCGATCCATGGTTTTTGAAATGCGCCAAAGCCGTCTCAGGACGGTTCAATTTACGCAACGCAATAAAGCCCGCCAGCCACTCTAAGGCCGCATAGTCATCGCTCGGCGCCAAATGGTGATTTGCAGCCAGCTCATAGGCTTTTGCATAAGCCCCATCCCACAGGAAATCCCGCGCAAGCGACATGCGCCGACTGGCCCATTTCTCTGGTCGCCCCAAAGCCAGAGCTGAAGAGGATCTTTGTAGCAGCAGATCAATGGCGCCTTCTCTGTGCCCGCGCGCAAGACGCCATTGAAACCGATCATAGGCCAAACTAGGATCAGATTTCTGGGTTTTGGGTATATTGGCCAGCAAACGTGTGACGCCATTTTCTTTCTTTTGCAGCGCAATTCGGGCTCGGGCCAAATGCGCCTGCCCAGAGTTGACACGTCCCAGCAGTCGTTCCGCACTGGTCAACTCGCCCTGCCAGAGCAATAGATCCAAACGTGCGGCATGCAGAGCTTCTAAATGCGGCCCAAACATCTCAAGATAGTCGTTCTCAAGGCTGGTCAGCATGCTAAAACTGCTCCAGCCCCATTGGGCTGCTGTAATTGCTCCCGCTTTCTGCCCTGTTTTGTTGAGGGCCTGCGCCAGTCTCAAAGCACCCTTCGCTGTTTTCGGTGGAGTGTCTGAGAAAAAGGCAATTACATCCTGGGCAGCGGCATCGGGCTCAATGGTGGCCTCCGAGCGCTTGCGCAAATAGGGCAAACCCGGCCAATCAGGACGACGACGTAAAAAATCAATAGTTTCAGAGAACTGCCCTCGCCCAGCGCGTAGGCGATCCCATTGGATGAGGTCAACCGCCACCTGCCCCGCCGGTGCAGCCAAGCGGAGCGCCTCGTCCCATTTGCCTTTCGCTTGCGCGGCATAGGCGGCACGCACAGAAGACAGGGCAGCCGCATCCTGCGCCGAGGCTGAGGTTGCTGAACACAAAGTGACCACGAGGAAAAGAAAAATACGCATAATGTTTAGCCTGCGCTCTGGTTTAAAAATTTTCAATCGCAAATCTTGGCAAATCCGATGCGGCAAGCTAGTGTCCGCCGACGACTTCGGGCACTCATGCCCCAGATAAAAGGAAGCGCTATGATTACAGGATCTCTACCTGCACTTGTCACGCCGTTTGAAAACGGCAAAGTGGATGTCGATGCGCTCAAGAAGCTAGTCGATTGGCATATTGACCAAGGCAGCAATGGGTTGGTACCCGTGGGCACAACCGGCGAAAGCCCAACCTTGACCCATGAAGAGCATGATATGGTTGTGGAAGCTGTGGTCGCGCAGGCGGCCGGGCAGGTTCCCGTGATCGCCGGAGCAGGCTCCAACAATACTGCCGAAACCGTGCGCCTGGTCAAAGCGGCCAAAGAGGCGGGCGCCACCGCAGCTTTGGTGGTGACCCCCTATTACAACAAACCCACGCAGGCCGGGTTGAAGGCACATTTTATAGCCGCTGCGGACTGCGGCATAGATATAATCATCTATAATATTCCCGGCCGTTCCGCAGTGGATATGAGTGTTGAAACCATGGGCGAGCTGGCCGCTCACAAACATATCATCGGAGTCAAAGATGCCACAGGTGATCTCTCGCGCGTTCCAAAACAGCGCCTTAGCTGTGGCGAAGACTTTGTCCAAGTCTCTGGCGAAGACGCAACGGCTCTGGGCTTCAACGCCCATGGCGGCATCGGTTGCATCTCGGTGACCGCCAATATGGCTCCGGCGCTTTGCGCGCAAATGCAAGCAGCCACTTTGGCTGGCGATTATGCAACTGCGCTCAAGATTACCGATAAGTTGATGCCGTTGCACCTCGCGACATTCCAAGAACCCGGTTTGGTCAGCGCCAAATACGGCCTGTCAAAATTGGGGCTGTGCACGCAAGAGGTACGCTCACCTTTGGTCGGATTGAGCGATAGCGCCAAAGCCGCCATGGATTCTGCCCTGCGCTTCGCCGGATTGATCAACTAAGCGCACTGCCCCAAGCCACGACCTGGGTTTGGGGAGTGTGATTGCGCATCACTCGGCCGGCCCATTGGCAAGCCGAGCTGCGCTACCTATACAGGCGGCAACATGGCCCAAAAGAAATCAGATCCAAACTATCGAATCATCGCTGAGTATCGCCGAGCGCGCTACGACTATGCGATTGAAAGTGATATCGAATGCGGCGTCATGCTCATGGGGTCTGAGGTTAAATCCTTGCGGGAGAAATCTGGCAACATCGCCGAAAGCTACGCGGCGGTTGAAGAGGGGGAGCTGTGGTTGGTGAATTCCTATATTGCCCCTTATGAGCAAGCGCAGACCTGGGGTCATGTGGAAAAGCGTCGCCGCAAATTACTGGTCTCCAAACGCGAACTGTCGCGTCTTTGGAATGCCACGCAACGCGAAGGAATGACTCTTGTGCCATTGGTGATGTATTTCAACCATGTGGGCCGGGTGAAAATCAAATTGGGCATCGCAAAGGGCAAAAAGAACCATGACAAACGCGCCACGGAGGCCAAACGCGATTGGGGCCGTCAAAAACAACGGCTCTTGAAGCAAGGCATCTAAAGCACCACTGCTGAAAACTATAGGCCTTGCCCCTCTTGTTTTGTTACGCCGCTGCCGTTAAATCCAAAGCCATCCCAAGGGGGCGGCATGGTACAAGACGATCCTAAGACACTGGTCTCGACACAATGGCTCAAAACTAATCTGAAACATCCCGACCTGCGCGTTCTGGATGCCAGCTGGCATTTGCCGAATGAAGACCGCAATGCATTGGCAGAATTTGACATGGGACATATTCCAGGCGCACGGTTTTTTGATATCGATGATATTTCCGATCACCGCTCCAACCTCCCGCATATGGTTCCACCAGTTGAAAAATTCATGTCGCGCGTACGCGCTTTGGGCGTCGGCGATGGGCATCAAATTGTAGTTTATGATTCAAAGGGCCTGTTTTCTGCCGCCCGTGTTTGGTGGCTCTTTCGCATGATGGGTCATGACTCAATTGCTGTGCTAGATGGAGGCCTGCCGAAATGGATCGCCGAAGGCAATCGGGTGGACACTGGTGTCCCGATCATTCGCGATCGACATATGACCGTCCAACCGCGCCCGCACATGGTGCGCGACGTCACGCAGGTCGCCCATGCCGCTAAATTGCGCGATCACGAGATCATTGACGCCCGCGCCACAGCGCGGTTTCGCGGAGATGCGCCAGAACCGCGCCAAGGCCTGCGGGCCGGCCATATTCCTAGCTCAAAGAATCTGCCCTTCACCCAAGTGCTGAACGGCGATCATACGATGAAATCCACTGCCGAACTGAGCGAAGAGTTTCGCAAAGCTGGCATTGATTTGTCCAAACCTGCGATCACAACCTGCGGATCTGGTGTTACTGCCGCCGTATTATCGCTGGCGCTCGAACGTATCGGTAAGACCGATCATGCGCTTTATGACGGAAGTTGGACCGAATGGGGCCAGTTCCCAACCCTCAATGTCGCCACTGGAGATAGCTGATGCTCAGCAACCTAACCGCCCAACCAAAAGACAAAATCTTGGCACTCATGGCCGATTATCGTGCCGATCCACGAGAAACCAAGATCGACCTCGGTGTTGGCGTATATAAAGACGCCACAGGCGCAACCCCCGTAATGCGAGCGATCAAATCCGCCGAAGAGCTCTTGTGGAAAACCCAAGAAACCAAGGCCTACGTTGGCCTGGCTGGGGATCCCGCATTTTCCGCGGCAATGATAGATCTGGTGCTGGGTGGAACAGTGGCAGAAGATCGCCTCTCAGCCGTCGCCACCCCCGGGGGCACAGGAGCCGTGCGTCAGGCCCTTGAGCTGGTGAAAATCGCAGCACCGGGGGCGACGATCTGGCTGTCCAATCCAACTTGGCCCAACCATCCTTCGATCGTCAAATATCTTGGCATGCCCTTGTCCGAATATCGCTATTTTGATGCTCAAACGGGTGATGTGGATTTTGACGCCATGCTGACAGATATCAAAGCCATTCCCGCCGGCGATATCGTCTTGCTGCACGGCTGCTGCCACAACCCAACCGGAGCGAACCTCAGCGAAGAGCAAGAAGATCAAATCATCGCGGCCCTCGCGGCCAATGGTGCAATTCCATTCGTTGATATCGCCTATCAAGGCTTTGGCGATGGCCTCGAAGGTGATGCGCGCTTCACCCGCAAAATTGCCAGCCAATTGCCCGAATGCCTGATTGCGGCCAGCTGCTCAAAGAATTTTGGTATCTACCGCGAGCGCACCGGAATTTTGATGGCGATCTCGCCAAACGCCGCCCTTAAGGCCGTTACTCAGGGCAATATGGCTTTTTTGAACCGCCAAAACTTCTCCTTTCCACCCGATCACGGCGCGCGGCTGGTTACGATGATTTTGGCCGATACCGGGCTGCGCAGCACCTGGGCCAGCGAGCTGGAGGATACCCGCCTCAGCATGCTCAACCTACGTCAGCAACTGGCCGACGAACTGCGCCAGCGGACAAATTCTGACCGTTTCGATTTCATAGCAAGGCATCGCGGTATGTTCTCGCGCCTTGGGGTATCTTCTGAAGTGGTCGAAACCATGCGCGCAGACAATGGCGTGTATATGGTCGGTGACAGCCGGATCAATATTGCCGGGCTTAACGCGCATACCGTGCCAGTCTTGGCACAGGCTTTGGCCACAGCCCTGAAGTAACAATCATTAAATGACGCCCTTCTGGCGAGATCGCATCCGCCAGAAATCCTCTTTCAGCGCCAAGACATCCGGCGGTGGTCAATTATCGCCGAGCGTGTCAAACTGGTCTCAACAAATTCCTTCCAACGCGCTACACTGCGTTCATCGAGCAAACCGAACAGGCATATGGCAAAGAAACATTCAGGGCCAGGCAAGCCTCTCGTCGCAGATCGCAGAGGACCGCAGCCCGCCCGCAAACCAAAACAGAGGCAGAGGCAAGCGCCGCAAAAGCCCCCTGCGAAGGGATGGTTTGGACGGCTCCGAGCTCTGCTCTGGCCTGTCTTTTTGCTGCCGTTTCGCATGCTTTGGGCGCTCACCTGGCGGCTTGGGCTGGTAGTGTGTTTGCTGATCAGCCTCGGCGTGGCCTATTTCGCATCGACCCTACCCGAGGCCTCTGAGATGATCGACGGGCGCGCAGCCGGGTCGGTTACCCTTATGGACCGCAAGGGCACGGTCTTCGCCTGGCGCGGCGATCAGTTTGGCGGCATGATCACCGCCCAAACGATCTCACCATTTTTGAAAGCCGCCGTCGTGGCCACGGAAGATCGGCGTTTTTATCGCCATTTTGGCATCAGCCCCCGTGGCATGGCCTCCGCCATTCGGATCAACTTGAGTGAAGGGCGCGGTCCCTTATCCGGTCATGGCGGCTCAACCATCACGCAACAAACTGCGAAGCTGGTCTGCTTGGGCAATTCCTTCGACACTGAGAAATGGCCCTCGGAACGCGCCTATGAGCGGCAATGTCGCCAAAGCACGCTCTGGCGCAAGATCAAAGAGGCAAGCTTCGCGCTTGCTATGGAGTTGCGCTACTCTAAGGATGAGATCCTCACGATCTACCTTAATCGTGTCTCTTTGGGCGCCGGGGCGCGTGGCTTTGAGGCCGCAGCTCAAAGGTATTTTGGAAAATCTGCCAATCAGGTGAATGCCTCCGAGGCCGCCATGTTGGCCGGCTTGCTCCAAGCCCCATCCCGGCTGGCACCGACCCATAACCTGAAGGGAGCCCAAGCGCGCGCAGAGCTGGTCCTTGGCCTCATGCTACGAGAAAATTATCTCTCGTCTGCCGAGGCCCGTTTCGCTATTGCCAATCCCGCAACCCTCAGCCCTGCAGCCACTGCCCGCGCGGGGGGGTATTTTGCCGATTGGATCATGACGACAGGTCCAAGATATTTCACCCGTAACACAACTGAAGATGTGCTGATCCAAACCACCTTGGATCAATCCATTCAAACCGCTACAGAGCAGGTCGTCCGCCGGGTGTTCGAGGACAGAGTCTCAAAGACCTCCACAGCGGAAGTGGCTGTTGTGGTGATGAACAAAGAGGGAGCCGTGCGGGCCATGATCGGCGGGCGCGACACGCGCGCGACCGGGGCATTCAACCGTGCCACCCAAGCTCGGCGACAAACTGGATCGGCCTTTAAACCTTTCGTCTATGCCGCCGCGCTCGAGCTTGGGCATACGCCTTTCGACCGTGTCCGCGATGAGCCTATTACGATCAATATCCCCGGATCCGGCGCCTGGAGCCCGTCCAACTATAGCAAAACCTTCTCGGGAGAGGTGAGCTATACCCAGGCCCTGGCAGAATCGCTCAATATTCCCGCTGTGAAAATTTCCGAACATATTGGCCGCGATACGGTTCAGAAAATAGCTTGGGATTTTGGCCTACAAGACGCGCTGGCCGAAGGCCCCGCTCTGGCCCTCGGCACATCCGAAAGCACCTTGATCGCAATGACGGGAGCCTATGCGGGCATCCTCAACGGCGGCACGTCCGTTCAACCCTATGGTATCACCTCGCTGCGGCTCTTGGGAGAAAGTGAACCACTGGCGGGCCGCACGGGAGGCATTGGCGAACGCGTCATTCGCAGCCAAACTGCCCAAGAGCTTACCTATATGATGCATGAGGTGATCCAATCCGGCACCGGACAGCGCGCCCAGATTGCCGGTATTGAAATTGCGGGAAAAACCGGAACCACCCAAGCGGCGCGGGATGCTTGGTTTATTGGCTTCACCTCTGATTTCGTCATCGGCGTTTGGATGGGTTATGATGACAACCGGCCGCTCAGAGGCGTCACCGGCGGCAGTATTCCGGCAGATATTTGGCGCGAAACCATGCAGGCCATAACAGATCAAGCCAAACCTAGCCCCCTACCCATGTTGCGCGACCGCATCCCCGATGCCGCTGGCCGCTCACCAATCGACGGCTCTCAAGAAAAACCCGAAACAAAATCCCTCACGCAGCTTCTATTCGGACTTTTCTCAATACAAAATTAGCGCCCATGGAGCCGCGAGCCAGATCATACTCCCGTACCACACGCGTGAGCGCGCGGGCCCGTTAGCCTAGGTCCGCCAAATCCCGAGCCAATGTGGCGATATTGCCTTTACGCGCATCAAGCAGAGCCCCGATCTCCACACGTTCTGAGGACAACAGGCTGATACCTTCAATAATGATATCAAAAAATAGATTCTGTCCCGACCGATCAGATACCCGGAAGGACACATCAAAGGGCGCAGAACCACGCAACTCGGTTACGGCCATCACTTCAAAGAATTTGCCGCGATCATTGGTTCCTGTCACAATGATTTTACCACCCACAAATTCATGAAACCGCTTGCCGTATTTTCGGGCGATATATCCGCGGAACGCCGCAACATAGGCCTCCAATTCCGCAGGTTCGGCCGAACGGGCCGCAGGTCCAAGCGCTGCACGAGCAATAATATTCACATCAGCGTAATCGGCGAAAATACGTTCAAACCGGCCGATCAACTTCGTTTCAGACATGCCCGAATCGATCGCCGCGTTGATCTCCCCCACCAGTTGGTCGACCAACTGGGTCGCTACAGGCTTGTCCAAAGCAAAGACAGGGCCCGCCAAGGCACAGGAGACAAGTCCTGCCAAAATGGTACGACGGGCAAGATTTGTTTTATTCAAATTCGGCATAAGGGTCGATATAATCATCGTTGGCAATGTCTCTCAATTCAAAACGGCGACTTTGGAGATAAACAAGCCGCGATTGGGCGTAACTGTCGGCGCTACCATAGAGAACTTCGTCAATCTGGGCACCATAAATTTGTCTTGTTTGTAACAGCGCACCCATTGTTGAGGCGGTGCGATACTCTGATACTGGCGGTTTCAAAATTTGTCCGGCCGGATCCAATAGGAGCATATCTACAAAGCGCGCCGAACCGTCACGCATGTTTGACGGGCCGAATAATGGCAATTCGAGATAAGCGCCCTCAGCCACACCCCAGCCCTGTAACGTCTCGCCGAAATCAGTGTTTTTTTCCACAAGCCCAATTTTTTGGGAGGGATCGAACAGGCCCGCCAAACCGACGGTGCTGTTGAGTGCAAATCTTGCGGTATTGCGCGCCGCTGACGATAAATCCAGTTGCAACACGTTATTAACAACCTTGCCCGGCAAGCTGAGGTTGCGCGCAAAATTTGTCACGCTGTCTTCCATTGGATCGGGAACGACATCTGTATATGTTTTGGAGAGCGGCGATAGAATATTGCGGTCCAAGCCTTTGTTGAAAGCATGGGAGCTACGATTCAGGCGCTCAAATGGATCATCTGCCACGGCACCCTGACGGGGACTACAGGCAGAAACAACCATTACGAGAGATGCGACAGCAAAAATTGGCAATCGTTTGAACATGGACTCACCTTTAGTTAGGCCTTCTTAATAGTTTCTCGCGCTCTATTGGGCAAACGTTAAGCATGCGACCCCTATAAGTTGTGGCAAACCGGTTACAGCCGATCTCGCCGCTTCTCTCCAGGGTGTAGAGCATGGAAAACAAATATCAATATGAGAGAAATGACTTGGCACAAGTTCGGGCCAGCTTACTGCATCTTTTTGGGATCGTGGGCATCTTTAGCGTTCTGGTCACTCTCTTACTGCTGACCGACCCGCTTTATATGCTGCACATCTATGATCGTGTTCTACCCTCTGGCACTCAGCAAACTCTCGTGGCCTTGTCGCTCATAGCCCCTCTTGCTTAGGCCGTCATGGGCGCTTTAGACCATGCGCGTGCCCGCATCACCGCTCGAATAGGCGCTCTGTTTTTGACGCAGCTGGATCAGCGCGTTTTGCTCTTGCCATGCGGAGCACACAATCGGGCAAGCGCAAAGAACCGCAAGCCGCGCTAAAAGATCTTTTGTCTATTGAAAAGTTCATTGCCTGTTCGATCTGCCCTTGGTACCGGTATTTTTTGCCGGCATATACCTGTTTCATCCAGTGCTTGGTGCCATGAGCCTTTTCAGCGAAATAGTCCTCATCGGCGCCGCAGGATCGGGAAAACCCACCCTGGCTTTGGCGGCCATAGGTGTGCTGTTGCTCGCCGATGGCACTGTGCAATTAGGAGGGACCGCCCTCACCGCGTATGAACCAGATAACCTGAGACAATACATCCGATATTTGCCACAAAAAATGCAGCTATTGCCAGGCACAGTGGCCGAAAATATCACCAGATATCAGCCAGGCGCGCCACAAGACCTGCTCTTCGCGGCGGCCCGCAATACTGGCGCCTTTGAAATGATAACTCAATTGCCACAGGGGTTTGACACGGATGTGCGCCACCTTTCCGGCAGGCAGGCACAGCGCATTGGTTTGGCGCGTGCGCTTTTTGGCGACCCGGTGCTTTTGGTTTTGGACGAACCCAACTCTAATTTAGACAATGAGGGAGTTGCGGCGCTTCAAACGCAAAGGCATTACGGTGCTGATCATAGCCCATCGCCCTGCGGCTATTCAAGAATGCGACACCCTAGTGGTGATCGAAAATGGCCAGATCACGGCCTTTGGCACCAAAGAAGACATCTAACGAAAAATGGTAAAAATCATGTGGATATTTCCGCACTATCAGCCCGTGGGCATGCGTCCTATGGCGTTTAGTGTCACAAAATATGTCGCCATAGGAAGCCTATGCATCATAGGCTTTTAGGTGGATTCGCGCTTTGGTCTGTCTCTGTCACCCTGTCGGGAGCCGTGATTGCTTGGGGACACGTCAACCTCATGGGTCACAACCACGCGGTCCAGCACCCAATAGGCGGTCAGGTGGCCAATCTATGGGTAAAAGACGGTGACATTGTGCAAATGGGCGCGCCTTTGCTGCGGCTGGATGGCCATGCGCAAAACGTTCAACTGGATCTCACGGAGGGGCAGTTGTTCGAAATCATGGCGCGGCAAGCACGTTTGAAGGCTGAACGTGATGATCGCTTGTTCATAGAATTCAATCGCATATTACAGACCAAAGCCAGCGAGAACCCAGATGTCAGGCCTATGCTACACGGGCAAGTGCAGCTCTTTGAAACGCATCTCGGCTATCGCCGTCAGACAGAAAAAAACGGCGGAACCAGATAGAGCAGATCACCCTGAAAATTGAGGGTCTCAGCGCCCAAGCACAAGCTTAAAAGCGGCAGCTTTCGCCACTGGGCGAAGAGCTGGAAACCCAACTGTCTTTGCGCGCCACAGGGCTTGCAGACCGCGCGCAGCTCTCTGCGCTTCAACACCAAGAGGCTGCTCTGCTCGGTCGGATCGCGCAACTGAGCGCCAAGCAAGCCGAAGCCCAAACGTAGCTTCACGAAATTGAAATCGACAAGTTGCGAGAAGCAGCTGCCGATCACAAGGCGGCCATCACAGCCCTGCGCGACCTGCACCCTCAAGAGCTCCGACTGCTCCCAGATCGCAAGCGACTGAAGCAAGAGCTAAGGGGCCTCACCCTTACCGCTGCCATCAGGGGGTTTGTCCATGGGTTGACCATTTCCCGCGCACAAGCGGTCGTACAACCGGCCAAACCGATCTTACATCTTGGGCCCAATGATCAGCCATATGTGATCACTGCCAAAATCGCGCCCGAAGAGATCACTCATCTTTTTGTGGGGCAAGCCAGTACCATTAAACTCCTGCTCAAAGGCGCGGGGCAAGAATTACAAGGCCAGCTCCATAAAATTTCAGCCGATACCTTTCAAGGCTGGTCAGACAGAACACTCTATTACGTATCTGATATTTAGTTAAATTCTCCAGAAAGTGCCGCCCTCAATGGCAAGGCGCCACTGTTACGCCCAGGTATACTGGCACAGGTGTTTATCCGCAAAAACAACCGCCGCCCTTTGGACTATCTACTTAAACCTATCCGCAACTATTTCTCTCAAGCACTGCAGGAATATTAATTTTCGCTTTTCTCACCGCATGTTTCCGCCTATCGCTGGGGCAAATAGCCCAAAGGAGAGACGCTATGACTGGAAAATTTGAAACCCGCCTGGCAGAATTGGGCGTGACCCTGGCCGATGCCCCGGCACCTGCGGCCAATTATGTGCCCTTTGTACAGGTGGGGGATTTGGTCTTTGTTTCTGGCCAGATAAGTCAAGATGCCAATGGCTTCATCACGGGCAAACTTGGAGATAATATGAGCACTGAAGCGGGCGCTGTTGCCGCACGCACCTGCGCAATTTCTCTTTTGGCGCAGGTTAAAGCCGCCTGCGGCGGGGATCTCGACCGGCTGGTACGCGTGGTCAAACTTTCCGGGTTCGTAAACTCCACACAAGATTACACAGAGCAGCCAAAAATCATCAATGGCGCATCTGATTTCTTGGTCGAAGCCCTAGGCGATGCTGGCCGACACGCGCGCGCAGCGGTCTCCGCTCCCTCTTTGCCTTTGGGTGTTGCGGTTGAGATTGAAGGTATTTTTCAAATCGCATGACAGCCCTTCCCGCTTGTTTTTTGACCCGCCCTATTGCCCATCGCGGCCTACATGACGCATCTGACGGGCGGCCGGAAAATTCCGCGGCGGCATTTCGCGCCGCCATAGCCGCGGGATACGCGATTGAGCTGGACGTACAAATGAGCCTCGATGCGGCGGCGATGGTGTTTCACGACTATCACCTTGGCCGCCTCACCGGTCAAAACGGACCCGTTGCGCAACGATCCGCATCAGAGCTGTCGCGCATCCAACTCAGCGGCTGCCAAGACACGATCCCAGATCTGGAACAGGCCTTGGGCTTAATCGCAGGCCAGGTCCCGCTCTTAATTGAAATCAAAGACCAAGACGGCAATATGGGACAGGCCGTCGGGGCGCTTGAAACGGCAGTGGCGCAGGCGCTGCGTTCTTATCGTGGCCCGGTGGCGGTCATGTCGTTCAATCCGTATTCCGTTTGCGCATTCGGTGAGAGACGCTCAGATATCCCGCTAGGATTGGTCACCGATCGCTTTGAGCCAGAAGATTGGCCAACACTCAGCGCCGAGCGGCGTGAACATCTGGCTCAGATTTTAGATTTTGGCACCTCAGGCGCGGCATTTATCTCTCACAATCAAGCACAGTTGGAGGATCTCCCTGTCAGCGNTCTCAAAGCACAAGAGGTTCCNGTGCTGTGTTGGACCGTCCGGTCGCNGGATNAAGAGCACCGCGCACGCCGTATCGCAGACAATNTCACNTTTGAAGGNTATCTGCCTTGACCTTTCGCCCACATGACGCATTTTGACACCAAACAGTAGATCGAGACGCCCGTGAGCCAAGAGACGCAAATTGAGATCAATGTGCTCTCCAGCCTCTCTCAAATATCTGAGATTGAGTGGGATCGCTGTGCCTGTCCGGAAGCCGTGGATCAGCCCCCAATTGATCCCTTCACCACATATCGCTTCTTGAAAGCCTTGGAAGATAGCGGGTCGGTGGGCCCGGGCACCGGCTGGACACCGCATTACCTCCAAGCAAAACGCGGCGACGAGACAATTGGCGTAGCGCCTCTCTATGGCAAAACTCACAGTCAGGGCGAATATATTTTCGACCATAATTTCGCACAGGCCTTTGAGAATTCCGGCGGGCGCTATTATCCAAAATTGCAGATCGCCGTGCCCCATACGCCCGCGACGGGACGCAGGCTGCTGGTGCGCCCTGAGCATCAGGCTGTGGCGCAATCTGCCTTGGTGCAAGCCGCAGTACAGCTGGCTGCGGAAAATGAGCTCTCCTCGTTACATGTCACGTTTTGCACCGAGCAAGAGGCCGAGGCCGGTGCGCAAATGGGGCTGATGCCGCGCCGTTCACAACAATTTCACTGGATCAATAACAGCTACAAGAATTTTGACGATTTTCTAACCGACCTCAGCAGTCGGAAGCGCAAAAACATTCGCAAAGAGCGCGCCCAAGCACAGAATTTTGGCGGGCAAATCGAGGTGCTCACAGGCGATGAGATCGAACCACACCATTGGGATGCCTTTTGGGTTTTTTATCAGGACACGGGCGCGCGCAAATGGGGGACACCCTATCTTACACGACAGTTTTTTGAACAGGCGCAGGCGCATCTACGCCGCGATATGCTGTTGGTACTGGCCAAACGCGATGGGCGCTATATCGCGGGAGCTCTGAATTTTATTGGCCAAGACACTCTGTTTGGCCGCTATTGGGGCTGCACCGAAGAGTTTCCCTGCCTGCATTTTGAACTGTGCTATTATCAAGCGATAGATTTCGCCATCGCGCAGCGATTGCAGCGGGTTGAAGCCGGCGCCCAGGGTGCACATAAATTGGCCCGAGGATATCTGCCCGTGGCTACCCATTCTTTGCACTGGTTTGGCGATGCCGGGTTTTCGCAAGCCGTTGCCCGCTACCTCGAAGCCGAGCGGGACGCGGTGGATGATGAAATCAATGTGCTCACAAGCTATGGACCGTTCAAAACCGTAACCCTGGAGGAACAACAATGACCCAAGCCCTCAAAGACCGCAACGCTCTGACCGCCCTTTTCGCCTCTGGGTGGGAGATGGTGGAAGGACGCGATGCGCTGCGCAAAAATTTTAAGTTCAAATCTTTCCGCTCTGCCTGGGGGTGGATGAGTGAAATGGCACTTTGGGCCGAAAAATTGGACCACCATCCCGAATGGTCCAATACCTACAATCGCGTCACTGTCATTTTGACCACGCATGATTGCGATGGCCTGTCCGAATTGGACATCAAACTGGCCCAGCAAATGGATGCCGCGGCCGGTTGATTTTGCAGCTTATGTGTTGATCTAGCCGAGGCTTTCCAACAAGGTCTCGCCACTGGAAATATCGCAGGTGCCGCCTTGGGTTTCGCGGTTGAGCTGAGTCACGACACCATCTTCCACGATCATCGCATAACGCGACGAGCGCCCGTAAAATCCGAGCACTTCCACGTCGAAATTCATGCCAATAGCCGTGGTAAACTCACTGGCCGGATCCGCCCACATGCTCAAACTCGCAGCCGTGGCCCCGGTGGCCTCGCCCCATTTGCGCATAATATGCACGTCATTGACTGACACACAGATAATCTCTTCGATGCCCTTTTCGACGAAAGCATCTCTGGTTCGAATAAAAGATGGGACATGTGCCGATGAACAGGTCGGTGTGAAGGCGCCAGGCAGGCCAAACAAGACGATTTTTCGACCTGCAGTCAATGCCTCAATGGTCATCTCTTCAGGCCCATTGTCTCCCATCCGCCGCAGCACTGCATCGGGCAACTTGTCACCTTGCGATATTGCCATATTGGTATTCCTTCGTTGGTTGAATAACGTTAGCCCATAGTTATAGATTACTTTAAACAACTTACCAGAGGTCGCGCGCAATGTCGGGAATTGTTATAATCGGAGCAGGCCAAGCCGGATCCTCTCTCGCCATTAAATTACGGGCCTTGGGCTATCAAGGCACGGTGACATTGATCGGCGAAGAACCCTATGCACCCTATCAGCGCCCCCCCCTGTCGAAAACCTATCTTTTGGGGGAGATGGCTCTGGAGCGCCTCTATTTACGACCCGAAGAGGTTTACCGTGATCAAAACATCGAATTGCGCCTCGGCACGCAGGTCACCGCCATTGATCCGGTCGCACAGGTAATTTCCCTCAGCGCAGAAACATTGAGCTATGATCAGCTGGCTCTGACCACCGGCTCCACCCCGCGCCTGTTGCCCGAGGCGATTGGTGGCAGATTAAAGAATGTCTTTGCGGTGCGCGGGCTGGCAGATGTCGATGCGATGCGTCCAGCCTTTGAACGCGGCGGCCATGTGTTGATCATCGGCGGAGGGTATATTGGCCTTGAGGCCGCGGCAGTGGCGGCAAAACGCGGGCTGAAGGTCACATTAGTGGAAATGGCAGAACGCATTTTACAGCGGGTGGCCTGCGCCCAAACCTCAGATTATTTTCGCGAGCTGCACCAAAGCCATGGGGTGACACTTCTGGAAGGTGTCGGGTTAAGCAGTTTAACCGGCACAGACCATGTCACCGGCGCGATCCTTAGCGATGGCGCGACCCTCGATATTGACTTTGCCCTCGTTGGCGTCGGCATCCAACCCAATACCCAGCTGGCCGATGCTGCTGGCCTGACGCTGAATAACGGAATTGACACCAATGCGTTGGGTCAAACATCTCAGTCCAAAATTTGGGCCGCAGGCGATTGCGCGAGTTTTCCCTACCAAGGCGAGCGCATTCGTCTGGAAAGCGTGCCCAACGCCATTGATCAAGCCGAGGTGGTGGCGGCGAATATGCTTGGTGCGCAAAAAGCATATCATGCCACCCCGTGGTTTTGGTCCGATCAATATGACGTAAAATTGCAAATCGCTGGGCTAAATCAGGGATTTGAAAATGTTGTCACACGCAGAGGAGAGGCGGGACGCTCGCATTGGTATTACAAGGCCGGGCAGGTATTAGCGGTCGATGCGATGAATGATCCGCGCGCCTACATGGTGGCCAAACGCCTGATTGAGGCGGGCAAAACCGCAGATCCCACCCTTGTGGCAGATCCAGGCAGTGACCTTAAAGCTCTGCTGCGCGGATGAGGATTATCGCCGGTCAAAACCGCGGGTTGCGCTTAGCTGAGATTGGCCAGGGGGATCACGCGGCCCATCTGCGTCCGACCACCGACCGGGTGCGTGAGACGCTCTTTAATATATTGCGCAATTGGGTCGATTTCCAAGATCTCAGGGTCCTGGATCTCTTTGCCGGCACTGGCGCGCTCGGCTTGGAGGCCTTATCGCGCGGCGCGCAGCATGTCACCTTTGTGGAGAACGGCCGTGTCGGGCAAAAACTGATTGCCGATAACATCGCACGGGTGCGCGCCCAAGACCGCTGTAAGCTCATAACCCAAGACGCGACAAAAATGCCACCCGGAGCACCTTGCGATTTGGTATTTTTGGACCCTCCCTATGGCAAATCCCTCGGGCATCAGGCGTTGCGCAGCGCTTGGGCGCAGGGCTGGATCACAGCCGAGGCCTGGATCGTATTTGAAGAGGCCAGCGCTATGACGCCCGAAGGATTTGTCCTGCGCGACAGCCGAAAATTTGGGGGCACGACGATGACATTTCTACAGCCCATCCAAGAGGCCGTCGCAAGTGAGCCAGGCGAGGGCGAGGGCTTGCCCTTCGTATCAGGTCAAATTTCTCTTCGGGATTGACTTCCAGCCCATCTGCGCCTAGCTCCCTCGCTGTCCGGTTGGCAATTATGACTGCACCCGCAGCACTTTGACCTGACCGACCCTAGGGGCTGTCCTTAGGGGTGCGTGTTACAGTCAAAGGGCAATCCCGCCCAAATGATCGAAGTGATCCGCTACAGCTGCGCGTTTGGCGCAAGGGATAAATTATGACGTTTGAAGAACTGGGCCTGATGCCCCGCCTTGTGGAACAACTCAAAGAGCAAGGCATTGTGGATCCAACTCCGATTCAAATCCAAGCCATTCCCCACGCCCTCGCGGGGCGTGACGTGATGGGACTGGCCCAAACCGGGACCGGCAAAACCGCCGCCTTTGGATTGCCAATCATGAACCATCTGTTGAAAGTTGGTAAAAAACCAGCGCCAAAAACCGTGCGTGGTTTGATCTTGGCCCCCACGCGGGAATTGGCTGGGCAAATCAAAGACAATCTCACCGCCTATTCGCAAGGGACGCATATCAAGGTCGGCTTGGTCGTTGGCGGCATGTCGATCAGCGCCCAGGTCAACCGTCTGGCCCGTGGTACTGATTTGCTGATTGCCACCCCCGGCCGCCTGATCGACCTAATCGAGCGCAAGGCCGTCGATCTGTCAGAGACACAATTTTTGATCTTGGATGAGGCCGATCAAATGTTGGATCTTGGTTTCATCCATGCCCTGCGCCAAATCGCGCCTTTGCTGGCCGCAGAGCGCCAAACCATGTTGTTCTCGGCGACCATGCCGAAGCATATGAACGAACTGGCTGCAACCTATCTGAAAAACCCTGAGCGGGTGGCGGTCTCCCGCCCCGGCGAGGTGGCTGACAAAATTACCCAAGAGGTACATTTCGTGGCAGGGGCTGCCAAGACCGATTTTTTGATTGAGAAACTTGCGGAACACCGCGAGGATGCGGCCATCGTCTTTGCCCGAACCAAACACGGCTCTGAGCGTCTGATGAAGACATTGAGCAAAGCCGGCTATGCCACCGACTCGGTGCATGGCAACAAATCTCAGGGCCAAAGGCAACGCGCTATTGATGCCCTAAGGAGCGGGGCCATCAAAGTGTTGGTCGCCACCGATGTTGCAGCCCGTGGTCTCGATATTCCTGATGTGCGTTTCGTTTACAATTATGACCTGCCCAATGTGCCTGAAAACTATGTGCACCGCATTGGCCGGACCGCGCGGGCCGGCCGCGATGGCAGGGCGATTGCCTTTGTGGCGCCCGATGAGATGGGCGAATTGAAGGATGTTGAGAAGGTGTTGAAAATGGAAATTCCAATTGCCTCCGGTCGGCGTTGGGATCTTGTGCCCGGCGTGGACACTCGCAAACCAAAGCGGAAACAACCCAGCAGTCGCGGTGGTGGCGGTGGTGGCGGTGGTGGTGGCCGCCGGCATGACGACCACCGGGGCAAGGGGCAGCCACGCGGCGGTCGCGGCACTGCCCCAAAAGCCCCTTCAGCACGCAGTGAGGCCAAGCCAGCCCTTGAGGGACGCTGGGATCCAACCAACGACGGTCCAGCCCTGGAGGCCCCAAAGCCGAAAGGTCACAAATCCAAAGCGCAGTCATCTGATCACACACAGGGTCCAGTTGGCAATGGCGCTCGTCCACAGCGCGGACCCTCTGGCGGCAAGTTTTCCGGCAAGCCAAAGGGGCGCGGCGGCAAGCCAAAGGGCAAGCCCAACATGGGTGGCAACGCAAAACCAAGACGCCCAAAAGCCTAGGGCTCTGGTCTCTCGCGCATCTGATCTACATGGGGGATATCCCTCATGGTAGACCTAGCTGTAGGTTGGATGAAAGTGACCCTTTGGCGACAGTGTAAAAATCTCTACGCCCGTCTCTGTCACGCCCACTGAATGCTCAAATTGTGCAGATAGTGATCTGTCACGGGTCACTGCGGTCCAATCATCAGCCAGAACTTTGGTTTCGGGCCGCCCGAGATTCACCATGGGCTCTATTGTAAAGAACATGCCCTCTTCCAGAACAGGACCTGTGCCAGCACGCCCATAATGCAATACATTGGGCGGCGCATGAAACACCTGCCCCAAGCCATGACCGCAGAAGTCTTTGACCACGCTCATGCGATGGGCTTCCACATAGGTTTGAATGGCATGACCGATATCGCCAAACGTGTTGCCGGGTTTGACCGCCTCGATCCCTTTGAACAAGGAATCATGGGTCACTTGGATCAAACGTTCGGATTTGCGCGGCAGTGTACCGGCCACATACATCCGGCTGGTATCGCCATACCAACCATCGACGATCACGGTCACATCGATGTTCAAAATATCGCCATCTTTGATGCGCTTGTCTCCGGGAATACCGTGGCAGACCACATGATTGACCGAAATACAGCTGGCGTGCAGATAGCCTTTATAGTCAATCGTGGCAGAGATCGCCCCATGCACCGACACCATATCGGTGATCACCCGGTCAATCTCTCCCGTGGTTTGCCCAACGGTGATATACGGAATGATATCATCCAAAATGGTCGCAGCGACGCGCCCAGCCTCTTTCATACCGGCAAAATCACCGGGTTCATAAATTCGGATACCATCTTTGGTCAGTCGTCCACGGGCTGAGGTCACGTGAATGCTCCTAAATCAAATCTAAGCCCTGTATAGGCCAAGGCCGCGCGCGCAGCCAGAGCATGACAGGAAAAATTCACCCCTGCTCCAGGTTGGGCAAATCAAGCGGGAGCGCCCGCTCGAGGGTGATCTGCTCACAGCTCACCGCACAGCAGTAACACAGCATTTCAACCCCGCGCTGTAAGGCGCGTTTGCAGGCTTCTGCATAGGCAGGATCTAAATCTGCCGCCAAGCGAAACCGCGCGCAGCCAGTATGCTGGACACAATAAATCAGCACGGCGCGGTGACCCGCCTCCGCCATATCCCCCAAAACACCCAAATGTTTCAGCCCGCGCGCCGTTACCGTGTCGGGAAACTCTGCCCAATCGCCGCTGCGCCAGAGATGCACATTCTTCACCTCAACATAGGCCTCCGGCAAAGCTGGAGCGCTCAACAGGAAATCTACCCGCGAGTTTGCGCCATATTTCTGCTCGGGCCGGATGGTGTCATAATCCGCAAGTTCAGCAATTTTTTGCGCACGCAAGGCCTCATGAATGATTTTATTCGGCAAGCTGGTGTCTATTCCAACCCATGCTCCACTATCCAGCTGCGCCACGCGCCAGCCAAACTTGAGCTTTTTCTTGGGATCATCATTGGGTTCAAGCCAGACACGCAGACCCGGTTCCTTAAGACCAATCATGGCGCCAGGATTGGCACAATGAGCGGTCACCTGCCGGCCATCATCAAGAATTACATCTGCCAAAAAGCGTTTATATCGTTTGATCAGCCGACCGGGCACAAGGGGGGTTTGAAAGCGCATGGAGCAGGCCTATACCTAACAAATATTCGAACGCAAGGATGCCCAATGCCAAATCCAACAGCCGCGATGCTCGTCATTGGCGATGAAATTTTGTCGGGACGGACCCGAGATGCCAATATGTATCACCTGGCCGGCCAACTGACCGAACAAGGCATTGATCTCAAAGAAGTGCGTGTGGTCAGCGATGATGCTGAGGCAATCGTCAGTGCAACGCGCGCACTCAGCGCCGCCTATACCCATGTGTTCACCAGCGGCGGCATTGGCCCCACGCATGATGACATCACCGCCGATTGCATCGCGGCGGCCTTCGGCGCCTCAATTGGCGTGCGCGCCGATGCCCGAGATATTTTACAAGCCCATTATGACGCCAATGGCCAAGTGCTCAATGACGCACGTCTGCGCATGGCACGTATCCCAGAGGGAGCGCGCCTGATCGACAATCCGGTGAGCAAAGCGCCCGGGTTTACTTTGCAAAATGTGCATGTCATGGCCGGCGTCCCCTCGGTTTTTCAGGCCATGCTCGCCAGCATTCTTCCCAACCTCACCGGAGGCAAGCCACTGCTTAGTGTGACCTATCGGGTGGATCGCGGCGAGGGGGATATCGCCGCACCGCTTAGCGTTTTGGCGGATGCCTTCCCGGAACTGTCAATCGGCTGCTATCCGTTCCAAAAAGACGGGCTTTTCGGCGCAAATATCGTCATGCGCGGCACGGATGACAGCCAGCTGCAAAAAGCACTGACGGCTTTGAAAGTTGAGTTTCCGCAATGACCCTGCCCTCTGTTCACCGATTGTATCAAGCCATCAACACAACTTGGCCGGCTCGCGCGACCTGCCAAGAAGCGGGCTGGGAAATTCGCGATGGAGCCGGCGGTGGAAAACGTGTGTCAGCTGTCACATTGGCCCAAACAGAGCTGCCCGATATTGATTGGGTCGAAGCAAGGCTCTCGGAACAGGGGCAAGAGCACCTGTTTATGATCCGCGACGGCGATGAAATTCTTGACGCGGCACTCGCCGCACGCGACTATAAGATCATCGACCCGGTGACCCTGTATCTATGTGAGACCACGCCTTTGCGGCCCGCGTCCTTGCCTAGGGCGCAAAGCTATTGCATTTGGGAGCCCTTGCACATCATGCGTGAGATTTGGGCCACGGGTGACATTCGAGAAAAGCGCATCGCTCTGATGCACCGGGTGCAGACCCCGAAAACCGCCCTGCTCGCCCGCAGTGGAGACTCGCCGGCCGGAGTTGGTTTCCTCGCGCTTGATGGGGAGATTGCCATGCTGCATGCGGTTGAGGTCCTGCCAGCTTTCCGCCGAACGGGCGTGGCGAAAAAGCTAATGGCGCAGGCCGCAAAATGGGCCGAAGATCACGGCGCAAAATATGTGGCCCTGATGACGACCCGCGACAATCAAGCCGCCAATCGTCTTTATAGCTCTTTGGGCATGCGTCCCGTGGGGCATTATCACTACCGTATAAAGGACACCACATGACTGATTCCCCCACCGCTTTGAACCTTCCCATGGTCTCGCCTTTACCTGAGGCCACGCAAAAATATTTTGATATTTGCCAAGAAAAACTCGGCATGGTTCCGAATGTATTGCAGGCCTATACCTTTGATATTGAAAAATTAAATGCGTTCACTACGCTCTATAACGATGTCATGCTGGCGGACAGCGGCCTGTCGAAACTCGAACGGGAGATGATTGCTGTCGTCGTATCCTCGATAAATAAGTGCTTTTATTGCCTCACGGCCCATGGGGCGGCGGTACGCGCCCTTTCAGGAGATCCCATCTTGGGGGAACAATTGGTGATGAATTACCGCAGCGCCGATTTGGACGCCCGGCAGAAAGCCATGCTTGATTTTGCCGCCCTTATGACGGAAAGCAGCCAGCATATTGAAGAGGCGGACCGCGCCGCCCTGCGCTCTGTAGGGTTTTCGGACCGCGATATTTGGGATATTTCAGCAGTGGCAGGGTTTTTTAATATGACCAACCGGATTGCCAGCGCCACGGATATGCGCCCAAATGCGCAGTACCACGCACAACACCGCTAGGACACAGATGCTACGCAGCTTTGCTTTTTTATTCCTTCTGCCTATGTCCGCTCAAGCGCTTGAGCTGGCAATGCCCTTGGGGCTTGTTCAAAGCAGCAAAAGTGAACAGGGTTTGGCGACCCTGACGTTACCCACCGGCGTGTGGAACGGCTCTGAGGTGCCCAGCATCACATTCACGGGACAGATCACGACAGCCACGTTTCACGCGCGCGAGAGCCGCAAGCCCGATGTCGTGGCCGCCGCTATTTGGCCGCAACTGGAAGCACAGGGCTATGAGCTGGCCCTTCATTGCGCAGATCAAACCTGTGGCGGCTATGAGTTCCGCTTCACCCTGCCGGTGTTGCCACCGCCGCATATGTTCGTGGATCTCGGCGACTACGTCTTTTTGAGTGGACAGAAAAACAATACCCATGGCCTATGGATATTGATCAGCCGCTCTCTCAGTCAAACCCATGTACAACTCACCCAGGTTGGACCGTCCGGCACGCCGACGTCTCAGCTGTCAGTGGCGCTGCCGACATCTGCCAGTGAGTTTTTGGAAACAGATCTCAACACCACCGGGCGTTATGTGCTGTCAGATCTCACCTTCGACGCCGGATCGGCACGTTTGGACAAGGCAAGCTTCGCCTCCCTACAGGCACTAGGTGCCTATTTGACCCGCCACAGCGATCAATCCATCGCCCTCATAGGTCACACGGATTCCAGCGGATCACATGAGGCCAATCTTGAACTGTCCAAACAAAGAGCCGAGGCGGTGCGGAACATGTTACTCCGTCAATATCCCCAGATTTCCCAGACGCGTATCAGCTTTGAGGGGATCGGATATTTCGCACCCTTGGCCAGCAACGCCACGCCAGAGGGGCGCGAGATCAATCGTCGGGTCGAAGTTATTTTGGTGCCGGCGCGCCCCTAGATTAGCTCAATCCGCGACGTATAACCGTTTTGAGCAGATTCAGTTCCGCGCGCAACTGCTCTATTCCGGCGCGCAAATCACCGGCCAATACGTCACCCACGATCACCGTAAAATCACCGATTTTCCCAGATGAGCCCTTTGCGGGCTGCGGTGCTCGCAAGGTAAAGCAGGTCTGTAGGGGGGGGTGTTTATTTCGCTGAGTTTTCTGACACCAGCGTCGCTTGAGCAAAAGCGCGGAGAAGCTCTTCACCGTCGATGCCAGAAACGCTCGGACCCAGTCCAGAGTAGACGCCCAACACCACCAGCTGATCTGCGACATTGACAAAGGCTTTCCAACCCCGCGCGCCAAGATGGTCCGGCCGCGACCGATCCGTAATCTCAACATAAAGTGCATTGCGGCTACGTTTCAGCGTGTGAATCGAAATATCTTCAGCATTGCCATGCGCGGCAAGCCACCTTTTACCCGCCTCCTTGCGAACAAACCCGGCGAGCCGCGGCAAATCAGTTTTTGCGCCGGCCGCTGTAGCTGTCAATAGATACCCATAGGTGGGGTCAAAACCATCCGTACCGCTTAGCCTGACGCAGCTTGCAAAGACCACCGCACCCCGGCGACCGCTGCGACGATCGCGGCAATAACCTTTGGGTGCAGCAATTGTGATCCCGCTGGGCAAAGAGACCTGGGCGCCTGACGCGCGCGCAGATTCTACCCTGTCAAAAACATATGTTTGGCAGCCAGCCACGACAAACAGGCTGGCTGCCCAGAGAAGCCTAGAGATCAAAATAGTCGTGACGCTCTGCTTTGCCGCCGGGATGGGTCACCGCACCTCGGTATGTTGGACCCACCAATTGCGCATATTTCCAAAGCGCGCCGCTGGCGTAGATGGTTTCGCGTGGGCCTTTCCATTTGGCTTTGCGTTCGGCCAATTGTTCATCGGTCAAATCAACATTCAACTCACCAGAAATAGCATTGATCGTGACTAAGTCGCCTGTTTCAATCAGAGCAATCGGACCACCGGCCGCCGCCTCAGGCCCAACGTGACCAACGCAGAAACCACGGGTAGCACCGGAGAACCGCCCGTCTGTGATGAGCGCAACTTTTTTGCCCATGCCTTGGCCGGAAAGCGCCGCTGTGGTGGAGAGCATTTCGCGCATGCCCGGCCCGCCTGATGGGCCTTCATTGCGGATCACCAATACCTCACCTTCTTCATAGGCACGTTCTTTAACGGCCTCAAACGCGTCTTCTTCGCAATCAAAAACCCGCGCAGGGCCAGTAAAAATCTGATGCTGCGCCGCAATGCCCGCCACTTTCACAATCGCGCCTTCAGGAGCAAGATTGCCTTTGAGGCCCACAACGCCACCTGTTTTTGTGATAGGGGTTTCGACCGGATAGATCACCCGCCCATCGGCTTCCCGTTCGATCAAATCCAGCTCTTCACCCATAGAACGCCCAGTGGCGGTCATGCAATCTTCGTGCATCAAACCCGCTTTGCGCAGTTCTTTCATTACAACCGGAACACCACCAACCTCATAGAGGTCTTTAGCGACATATTGCCCACCGGGCTTCAAGTCGACAAAGTAAGGTGTATCGCGGAAGATATCGCAGACATCATCAAGATAAAATTCCAAACCCGCCTCATGGGCAATCGCCGGCAGGTGCAAGCCAGCATTGGTCGATCCGCCCGTACAAGCGACAACCCGCGCCGCGTTCTCCAAAGATTTCAATGTCACGATATCGCGGGCGCGTATGTTCTTATCAAGCAAGTTCATCACCGCTTCACCGGAGGCAACTGCATATTGGTCGCGCGATTCATACGGCGCGGGAGCCCCTGTAGAATTTGGCAAAGCCAGGCCAATCGCCTCGGAAACGCAGGCCATTGTATTGGCCGTAAACTGCCCGCCGCAAGCGCCCGCCGAGGGGCAGGCCACCGCTTCCAATTTTTCAAGCTCACAGGTTGAAAGTTGACCGGCCTGGTGCTGGCCTACGGCTTCAAACACATCTTGCACCGTCACGTCTTTGCCATTCATCGTGCCCGGCAAGATGGATCCGCCGTAGATAAATACCGATGGCACATTGAGCCGCACCATCGCCATCATCATTCCAGGCAGGGATTTATCGCAACCTGCAAGCCCCACCAGCGCATCATAGCAATGCCCGCGCACGGTCAGCTCAACCGTATCGGCAATCGCCTCTCGACTGGCCAGAGAGGAGCGCATCCCCTCATGTCCCATCGCAATCCCATCCGTCACCGTGATTGTGGTGAATTCCCGCGGGGTTCCTGCGGCATGTTTCACACCGATCTTAGCGGCCTGGGCCTGGCGGTTGAGCGAAATATTACAGGGTGCTGCCTCGTTCCAACACGTGGCGACGCCCACAAAAGGCTGTGCGATTTCTTCGGCTGTCATGCCCATCGCATAATAAAAGGAGCGATGCGGCGCACGCGCAGGACCGACCGACACATGGCGGCTGGGCAGATTGGATTTGTCGAAGACAGGCTTATTCATTGCGAGACCCTTTGTATAAAGCTTTGCGGTTGTTTAAGCGCTTCACGAGGCTGGGACAAGAGTGAAGGTCAGCCAAGTTTTGCGCATAATTGCGTTTCACGCTGGCCAGCACCACGCGCGCGCAGTATCTTATCTTATGCCTTACGAACCCTATGAAGCCCTCACCGCCCCGGCACGTCCAAAGGCAAGCCTCCTGAGGCTGATGCTCGGAATTATGGTCACAACCCTGCTCTACACACTGATGTTACGCCTCGGTTGGCAGGGGCTTATCTCCATCATGGGCCGAGCTTGGTTTGCGCAAACGATGCAAATTCCAGGCCCCAGCAGCCCAAGTCAAATGTTTGTGCTGCTGGGCAGTTTCGGGTTTATGACAGCCGCGGTCAGTTTCACGGTCTGGAGCCTGCATCATTACAACCCAGTCTTGCTCATCGGAGATTTCGCCCGCGCAAAAAAACAGTTTCTACGATCTTTGGGTGGTCTGTTGACTTTGGCCACTGCCGTGGCTGCCATTGCAAATTATGGCATCACGCTCTTACCGAACCTGCCACTCAGCCAATGGCTCGGCCTGCTGCCCCTCTCCTTGGTGTTCTTGCTCATCCAGGTCAGTGCCGAAGAATTGGTATTTCGCGGATATTTGCAAAGCCAGTTAGCAGCGCTTGGCTTGCATAGACTTGTCTGGATCGTGATCCCTTCCGCAATTTTTGGCCTTTTGCATTATGACCCCACCGTCATGGGGGCAGCGGCGCCGTGGATCGCTCTGTCCACAACACTCTTTGGCATATGCGCCGCCGACCTCACTGCGCGAAGTGGCACGCTTGGACCGGCCATTGCGCTTCATTTTGTGTGGAACTTCTATACTATTGTTCTAATTGGGTTTCCAGATTATCTTGGCGGGCTGGCGCTTTTTATCAATGATTTTTCCATCCTGGATGAGGAGCGGTTAATCTCACTCGTGCCCTATGACGCCACCTTTCTTCTGCTGGCCTATCTCACTGTCCGCATCGCGCTGCGCAGGTGAGTTGCAATTTATCCCGTAGATGATTAACTGGCCATAAGCCATTCAAAATAGGAAACACACGCGTTGAACTGGATTTCTAACTACGTCAGACCAAAGATTAACTCGCTGTTTTCACGCCGCGAAGTTCCCGAAAATCTTTGGACCAAATGCGCCGAATGTGGCACGATGTTGTTTCACCGAGAGCTGTCGGAGAATTTGAACGTCTGCACCCATTGCGATCACCACATGGGGATCAGCCCGCGCGCGCGGCTGGAAGCCCTGTTTGATGGTGGAATCTTTGTTGAAGTGGACGTGCCAAAACCCATCACCGACCCGCTGCATTTCCGCGATCAAAAGAAATATCCAGATCGGATGAAAGCGGCGCAAAAGAAAACCGGTGAGGCAGAAGCCATGCTGGTGGTGGAAGGTGAAATGGGCCGCACGGGTATTGTCGCCGCGTGCCAAGATTTTGCTTTTATGGGTGGATCTATGGGCATGTATGTTGGCAACGCCATCATCGCCGCGGCCCAGCGCGCCGTTGAGCTCAAACGCCCGCTGATCTTATTTTCAGCCGCCGGCGGAGCACGCATGCAAGAGGGGATTCTGTCCTTGATGCAAATGCCCCGCACCACCGTTGCGGTGCAAATGCTCAAAGAGGCTGGCCTTCCCTATATCGTTGTACTCACCCACCCCACCACCGGGGGGGTCACGGCCTCCTATGCGATGCTGGGCGATGTGCATATCGCCGAACCCAATGCTTTGATCTGCTTCGCGGGCCAAAGGGTCATTGAACAAACCATTCGTGAAAAATTGCCCGAAGGGTTCCAACGTGCCGAATATCTTCTGGATCATGGGATGTTGGACCGTGTCACTCATCGCGCCAATATGCGCGATGAATTGATCACCATCACCCGAATGCTTTTGAAGCAATCTCCCGCGATCAAAGGAGATTTACCGAAACCCTCGGCCGATGAGGCGTCTGTCAAAACGAATAGCGCGAGATGACATCAAAAAATTCTGACATCATCCTCGAGCGGATGATGGCCCTACATCCTAAAGTCATTGATTTGACCTTGGACCGGGTTTGGCGGCTTTTGCGCGCATTGGGCAATCCACAAGACCGGCTGCCACCAGTCATTCATCTGGCCGGTACCAACGGCAAAGGCAGCACCCAGGCGATGATCCGCGCAGGGCTCGAAGGCGCGGGACGAAGGGTTCACGCCTATACCTCGCCGCATCTCGCGAGGTTTCATGAACGCATCCGCATCGCTGGCGATTTGATCAGCGAAGCGGCGCTCACAGAGCTGCTTGATCGCTGCTACAGCGCCAACGGCGGTGAGACGATCACCTATTTTGAGATTACCACATGCGCCGCATTGCAGGGCTTTGCTGAACATACGGCAGATTATACCTTGCTGGAAACCGGCATGGGTGGTCGATTGGATGTGACCAATGTAGTGGAGGCTCCGGCGGCCTGTGTCCTGACACCCATTGATCTAGATCACCAACAATTCCTTGGGGATACGCTGGACAAGATTGCCTTTGAAAAAGCGGGCATCCTAAAGCGCGGGGTCACGGCTATTGTGGGCCCGCAACCAGAAAAAGCCCTAGAGGTGATCGAAGGTCAGGCGGCAAAAATTGGTGCAGATTTGCAGATATACGGGCAGCATTGGCATGTCAGCACTGAAATGGGGCGCTTGACCTATCGAGACGAAACCGGCCTGCTGGATCTGCCCCTGCCGTGCCTGCCCGGTCCGCATCAAATTCAAAATGCCGGCGCTGCGATCGCCACCTTGCGGTATCTCGGACAGAGCGAAGAAGCTTGCATCGCGGCTATGTCGCAAGCCTATTGGCCCGCACGCATGCAACGGTTGCGCGAGGGCCCGCTGGTCGACAGCCTTCCTGGCCATGAGATTTGGCTCGATGGCGGACATAACCCGGCCGCCGGACGCGCCATCGCTGCAACCCTCTCCACTCTACCCCAACGCGAGACCCATATCATCTGCGGCATGCTCAATACCAAAGATGTGAAAGGGTTTTTAGCGCCAATTGCAACGCATTGCGCGTCGCTCACGACAGTGACCATCCCCAATGAAATCAACGCCGTTACGGCCGCGGATCTGGCGGAAGTGGGCTGGAGCTGTGCCATCGCGTCGCGCGAGGCGCGCGGTGTGCAAG
>NYTV01000036.1 GCA_002683685.1 Paracoccaceae bacterium | reverse complement strand
TCCAGATCAGTAATCGTCAACGCAAAGGCCACGAGCGAGCCGGCGCCTGAACCGCGCCCGGGCCCCACTGGGATGTTTTGCGCCTTGGTCCAAGCGATAAAATCCGCCACGATCAGGAAATATCCGGGAAACCCCATGCCTTCGATGATGTCCAGCTCAAAGTCGAGCCGCTTTTGATAGGCCTCAGGCGACACCGCATGAGGGATCACAGCGAACCGGCGCGCCAGTCCCTCGTTGGATTGTCGCCGCAGCTCTTCAACTTCATCATCGGCAAATTTTGGCAAAATCGGATCGCGCGTGTAGGCTTTGAACGCGCAGCGGCGAGCGATTTCTACGGTGTTCTCCAGAGCCTCAGGCAAATCAGCAAAGAGCACAGCCATTTCTGCCGGTGATTTGAGGTAATGCTGTGGGCTCAGACGACGCCTCGGACCTTGTTGATCGACATAAGCCCCTTCAGCAATACAGATCAACGCATCATGAGCCTCATAAATTTCCGGCTTTGGAAAATAGACATCATTGGTGGCCACCAGGGGCAAATCCATCGCATAAGCCATTTCAACCAAACCGCGTTCGCTGAGCCTTTCGGCCTCGGGCATACGCCCATCCTCGCTTGGATGCCGTTGCAGCTCCACATACAAGCGATCACCAAAGGCGCGGGCCAAATCTTCAAGTAAGGCCTGCGCCTTGGCGGCCTGGCCGTTTTGGAGCAATTTACCCAGAGGCCCATCGGGCCCGCCAGTCAGGCAGATCACACCATCCGCATGGGCGGCCAGCTGCGCCATTTGCACCTGCGGCAGCGTTCCATCACTGTCCAGATAAAGGCAGGAATTGAGCGCCATCAGATTTTCGTAACCGCGCTCATTTTGCGCCAATAGCACCAACGCCGCCGGTGCCCGCGGCTTTTCTGTGGCGGGTGCGGGGTCATAGGCCATATCCACCTGGCAGCCGATGATCGGCTGAATACCCGCCTTGGACGCCCCTTGCGAAAATTCCAAAGCGCAAAACATATTGTTGGTATCTGTCACCGCAATGGCCGGCATACCCATGGAGACCACCAAATCTGGTAATTTCTTCAGCCGCACGGCCCCCTCGAGCAGTGAATACTCGCTGTGAACTCGAAGATGGATGAATTTTGGATTCTCACGCATATCTCATGGATAAACTGCCGATGCCCCAGCATCCAGCGCAAAACGTCCCCCACACCGAAACATGCGCTCTGCAAGAAACTATTTTTTTCTTGCCCGACTCACAAAAATCAGAGTTACTCTAGCCGCGCCCACCTTGGTTTTACGCCGCATCGGACCATCGCGCCAAAGATGAACAGACAGTGGCACGACTCTTTCAAATGAACATGTCGTTTCTCCTCAACGGGACTTTGGTGTCTGTTGCACCCAAAATAGGCAGTGAAACTCTTTTGGATTATTTACGCCTTGAGGCAAATCTCTGCGGCACCAAAGAGGGCTGTAACGAAGGCGATTGCGGTGCCTGCACCGTTATCGTTACGCAGCAAGATGGCGTGCCCCGCCCTATGAATGCCTGCATTTTGTTTTTGCCCCAACTGCAAGGCTGCTCCGTTCGCACGGTCGAAGGGCTGGCCGGACCAGACGGCGCGCTGCACCCGGTGCAAGAGGCCATGATCACCCACCACGGCGCACAATGTGGATTTTGCACACCCGGTTTTGTGACCACCATGGCCGCGACACATGCCACAGGCGAGACCGATTTCGATGCGGCTCTGGCAGGCAACCTGTGCCGGTGTACGGGCTATGCGCCCATCATCCGCGCGGCTCAGGCCGCAGCACAGGTTCCTGCGCCCGCATGGATGAATGAACGGCCAGAGCCCCAAGCCCTTCAGAGCTGTGATGATATTTTTTGCCCACAATCTTCCGATGAATTGGCTCAGTGGTATGCCCGCAATCCCGACGCCACCCTCATCGCCGGCGGGACCGATGTGGGGCTATGGGTCACTAAGAATATGCAAGACCTCGGGCCTGTCGCCTTTGTGAGCCACGCAAAGGATCTGCGCCAAATCCGCGATGAAACCGACAGTCTGCGCATTGGCGCGGCGGTCACGATCACAAATTTGATGCAGGCCATAAGGCCGCTATCGGCCTCGGCGCACCAACTCTTCAGTCGCTACGGCAGCCCGCAGGTGCGCAATGCGGCGACAATCGGTGGCAATATTGCCAATGGTTCGCCCATCGGAGATGGCTCGCCGGCCCTCATTGCCATGGGCGCACGTTTAGTGCTGCGCCACGCAGATGCGCGCCGCTCGCTTGATTTGGAGGATTTCTTTCTCGCCTATCAACAGCAAGATCGGCGACCGGGAGAATTTGTCGAGAGCATCGAACTGCCCAAGGCGCAAGACAGGCTGCGCTGCTATAAACTGTCCAAAAGGTTCGATCAGGATATTTCCGCCCTCTGTGGCTGCTTTAAACTGGAGCAAGAGGCCGGTGTCATCACACAGGCCCGCATCGCCTTTGGTGGCATGGCAGCCACCCCCGCCAGGGCAGTCAAAACCGAGGCGGCTTTATGCGGCCAGCCCTGGAGCTTAGAGACCTTCGAGCAAGCAAAGGCCGCTTTGGCCGAAGATTTCACCCCCTTGAGCGACATGCGCGCCAGTGCGGGATATCGCAGGCAAGCGGCAAGCAATATGCTGATCCGTTATTTTTATGATCTTCAAGAGAGTACGGTAAACATTCGTGAGGTGCACCCATGAGCGCCGCAGCCAGCCTACCGCATGACGCGGCGCGCCAGCATGTCAGTGGCAGCGCGCGCTATGTCGATGATATCCCGACGCCACAGGGCACCTTGCATCTGGCCTTTGGGCTGTCATCCTGCGCGGCGGGGCAGATCAAGTCAGTAGATCTCGATGCTGTGCGCGCCTACCCCGGGGTGCATTTGGTGCTGGAGGCCAAGGACCTTCCCCATGCCAATGATGTCTCCCCCTCCGCCCATGACGAGCCACTCTTCGCCGATGGCCGGGTTCATTATGCCGGGCAACCGATTTTTTTGGTGGTGGCCGACAGCCACCATCTGGCCCGCCGCGCCGCGCGTTTGGCCAAGATTGAGATCACAGCTGAACTAGCCATATTGACGATAGATCAGGCTCTGGCCGCCGAAAGCCGCTTTGAAGATGGCCCGCGGATCTATACAAAAGGCAATGCCGCAAATGCGATGCCCGACGCGGCCCATCGGTTGCAGGGCCAAATCAACCTCGGCGGGCAGGAACATTTTTATCTCGAAGGGCAAGCCGCCCTCGCTCTGGCAGGGGATCACGGGGATATGGTGATCCATTCCTCAACCCAGCATCCAACTGAAATTCAACATAAGGTGGCAGAGGCGCTGAATATTGCTCAGCATGCGGTGCGCGTGGAAGTGCGGCGCATGGGGGGCGGTTTTGGTGGCAAAGAAAGCCAAGGCAATGCGCTGGCTGTCGCCTGCGCGCTGGCCGCTTCCTTCACCGGGCGGCCGTGCAAAATGCGTTATGACCGCGACGATGATTTCATCATCACAGGCAAACGCCATGACTGCCGAATTGATTATCACGTCAGTTTTGATGACAACGGCCGGGTGCAAGCGCTGGAGTTTACCCATTATTTCCGCTGCGGCTGGGCGCTGGATCTATCATTGCCAGTGGCAGATAGAGCGATGTTACACGCAGATAACGCCTATGACCTGCCGCATGTGACAATCACCTCGCACCGGCTCAAAACCAACACGCAAAGTGCCACAGCCTTTCGCGGCTTTGGCGGCCCGCAGGGGATGGTGGGCATTGAAAGGGTGATGGATCATATTGCCCATAGTCTGGCTTGCGATCCTGCGGACGTTCGCCGGCGCAACTATTACCCGGAAATGACCTGCGAGCCCGCCGCGCACCCGTCGATCACACCCTATCAGATGGAGGTGACCGATTTCATCTTAGGTGACATGACCGACAGCCTGTTGCAGCGTTGTGACTATCACGCGCGCAAAGCTGAGGTTGCGCGGTGGAATGGCCAAAATACGCTGCTGAAACGCGGCATTGCCTTTAGCCCTGTGAAATTTGGAATATCCTTTACGCTGACTCATCTCAACCAAGCGGGCGCCTTGGTGCAAATCTACACAGATGGATCTGTTTTGATCAATCATGGCGGCACAGAGATGGGCCAAGGCTTGTTTCAGAAACTGACACAGGTGGCTGCACGCAGTTTGGGGGCGCAGCAGGCGGTCATTCGCGCCTCAGCGACGGACACCAGCAAGGTTCCCAATACCTCTGCCACCGCTGCCAGCTCTGGTGCTGATCTCAACGGCATGGCGGTGCAAGCGGCCTGTGAAACACTTATTGGCAGGCTCAAGGATCATCTGGCCGAACAATATGGTGTAAACGCCACAGAGATCAGCTTCGCAGAGGGACAGGTCACCGCCCCTGGCCTCTCGCTCACCTGGCAAGAAATGATCGCCTCAGCCTATCAGGCGCGTATTTCGCTCTCCGCCACGGGATTTTACAAAACCCCGAACATTGCTTGGGATCGCATCAAGGGCGCGGGCCGGCCGTTTTTGTATTTCGCCTATGGCGCGGCGGTAACAGAGGTTGTGATTGATACGCTCACCGGCGAAAACCGTATCCTGCGCTGCGATATTCTTCACGATTGTGGGGCCTCTTTGAACCCAGCCCTGGACATTGGGCAGATTGAAGGCGGCTTTGTGCAGGGCGCGGGTTGGTTGACGATGGAGGAGTTGGTTTGGGACGCTGCGGGGCATCTCAAAACCCATGCGCCCTCAACCTATAAGATTCCGGCCTGTTCCGACCGGCCAGAGGTGTTCAATGTGGATCTGTGGCCCGGTCAGAACAGTCAAAAGACCGTTTACCGCTCAAAAGCCGTGGGTGAGCCGCCCTTCATGCATGGTATTTCGGCCTTTCTGGCGTTATCAAACGCTGTCGCGGCCTGCGGACCGCAGTATCCCGACTTGCAAGCGCCAGCCACTTCCGAGGAAGTGTTCAACGCCATCGCCAGGGCGCGAGCATCTACGCCATGAGTTTTGATGTTACAGGAACCAATGCGGCCATAACCGCCTACGGCGCCGTGACCCGTGTTGTGATTGCTGACATAAAAGGCTCTTCGCCGCGTGAAATCGGCGCATCGATGTTGCTTTGGCCAGGAGGACAAAGCGGCAGCATTGGCGGCGGTGCTTTGGAGTATCAAGCCTCGCAAGCGCCACAACCCGGCCTGCGGCGCTATCCGCTGGGGCCAGAGCTGGGGCAATGTTGTGGTGGGCATGTGACGCTGGTTACGGAGCACTTCACCAGGCCCATTGACATAACCGATGTCTTCATCCGCCGCATAGAGGGCGACATGGCGATGCCTCTGCCCATTGCACACTTGCAAAAGGCTCGGCGTAACGGCTCAGCGGACCTCACGGCGCTGATCTGTACCGCAGGCTGGCTTGCAGAAACCCTAACACCGGAAGCGCAACCACTGTGGATCTGGGGGGCGGGGCATGTGGGACGGGCGGTCGTGCATATCGCCTCTCAGATACCAGACCTTGAGGTGACTTGGATTGATACCAGCCCAGACCGCTTTCCCAAGACCCCGCCCGAGGCCGTAACGCTGGTTCCGGCCGAAAACCCAGCGCCACTTATGGCTCATGCACCGCGGCACGCGCAGCATTTGATCTTTACCTATGCCCATAGTCTGGACCTGGAACTGTGCCACGCTGCTCTGCTGCGCGGATTCGATTTTTGCGGTTTGATTGGATCGGCCAGTAAATGGGCACGGTTTCAGCGGCGGTTGATGGCCTTCGGACATGCACCAGGAGCCATTTCAAAGATAACTTGCCCAATTGGTGATCCAAACCTTGGAAAACAGCCAATTTCGATTGCGATTGGGGTCACCCAAGCCCTATTGTCTTACAATATGAACGCCAAAACGCGACACAGGAGTGCTCTTCATGAGTAAGACACTTTTACACCTAGAGGGGCTGACAAAGGCCTACCCCGGTGTCATTGCCAATCAAGATGTGGGGTTTGACATCGGCACGGGAGAAATTCATGCGCTCTTGGGCGAGAATGGCGCCGGTAAATCAACTTTGGTCAAGATGATCTACGGATTAGTACGGCCCAATTCCGGGCGCATGCAGCTTTTTGATGCGCCCTACGCCCCCGAAGAGCCCCGTGCGGCACGGGCCGCGGGCGTGGCGATGGTGTTTCAGCATTTCAGCCTCTTTGAAGCTTTGAATGTGGCGGAAAACATCGCCCTCGGCATGGAAAACCCACCAAAACCCAGCGCCCTTTCAGCCAGGATCACGCAAGTCTCTGAGGCCTATGGCCTGCCGCTGGATCCGGAGCGGCTGGTGGGGGATCTCTCTGCGGGGGAGCGTCAAAGAGTCGAGATCGTGCGCTGCCTTTTGCAAGACCCCAGACTGCTCATCATGGATGAACCCACCAGCGTTTTGACCCCGCAAGAGGTACAAACCCTCTTTGCCACGCTGCGCAAGCTCAAGTCAGAAGGTACCTCCATTCTCTACATTTCCCATAAACTCGAAGAAATTCGCGATCTGTGTGAGACCGCAACCATTTTGCGCGCGGGGCGCAAGATCGCCACATGCGATCCGCGGGAAAAATCCGCACGCGAGTTGGCAGAGATGATGGTCGGCGGCACGCTCAACTCGGCAAAACCGCAACACGGCGCGCTCGGGGATGTGGTGCTAGACGTGGCAGATCTTTCACTTGCACCGCAAACAACCTTTGGCACAAGCCTGAAAAATATATATTTTTCCCTTCGCAAGGGTGAAGTCTTAGGTATTGGCGGCGTTGCGGGCAATGGCCAAGACGAGCTGGTTGCTTGCCTGTCTGGTGAAGTGGTCCGCCCGCAAGACCGAATCAAACTCAACACGATGGGCATTGGGCATTTGGCGCCAAATGCACGGCGCGCCTTGGGACTTTTGGCCGCCCCAGAGGAGCGTTTGGGCCATGCGGCCGCGCCCGATATGAGCCTGACAGAAAATGCCATGCTCACGGGGATGGTACGCAAAGAGCTGAGCCGTTCAGGCTTCCTGGACTGGCCGCGCGCCCGCGCTTTTGCGGAGGAGGTAATTGAAACCTTCGATGTGCGCACGCCCAATGCACAGTCTGCCGCGCGGTCCCTGTCCGGCGGCAATTTGCAGAAATTCGTCATCGGCCGCGAGGTTCTGCAAAATCCTTCAGTCTTGATCGTCAACCAACCCACTTGGGGCGTCGATGCAGCAGCGGCGGCGGCCATTCGCCAAGCCTTGCTAGACCTGGCAAGCCAAGGCGCAGGGGTCATCATCATCAGCCAGGATTTGGATGAGCTTATGGAAATTTCCACCAATTTCGCCGCACTTAATGCCGGCCGCCTTTCAGCCGCCCGCCCAATGTCGGACCTAAGTTTGGATGAAATTGGCCTCTTGTTGGGAGGCGCCGATGCTGCGGCTTGAAAAACGCCCGAACCCCTCAAAAACTTGGGCTTATATGGCTCCGGTTCTGGCGGTTTTTGCCACGATGATCGGCGGTGGCATCATGTTTGCAGCTTTGGGAAAGGATCCCTTTGAAGCCATCCGCACAATTTTCTATGATCCGCTGTTTTCTGAATTTGCATGGTATTATCGCCCGCAGCTTTTAGTCAAAGGCGCGCCTTTGATTATGATCGCCATCGGTCTGTCGATGGGGTTCCGCGCTGGCATTTGGAACATTGGCGCCGAGGGGCAATATATCATCGGTGCAATTTGTGGCGCAGGCGTGGCGCTGGCTGTCTACCCGGCGCAAAGCGCGTTCATTTTTCCAGCCATGATTTTTTTTGGTGCATTGGGCGGCTTTTTCTGGGCCATGATTCCTGCGGTTTTAAAAACAAAGTTTGGCACCAACGAAATCTTAGTTAGCCTCATGCTGGTCTATGTCGCAGAACAGCTTTTGGCATCTATGTCTCTGGGTTTGTTGAAAAACCCTGAAGGCTTTGGCTTTCCTGGGTCCCGTAATTTGCAGCAATACGCCAGCGCGCATAATGCAGAGCTTTGGACAGGCACCGGCATTCACATGGGCGTTATGTTTGCCTTCATCTCCGTGATTTTTGCCTATGTCTTACTGGCGCGGCATCAAATGGGCTTTCATATTCGTTTGACCGGGGAAAGCCCCAAGGCGGCCAAATTTGCCGGGGTCAATCCAAAGCGGCTTGTGGTTTATTGCCTTGGATTTAGTGGCGCTTTGGCGGGGCTGGCCGGCATGTTTGAAGTCTCCGGACCCAGCGGACAAATCAGTATTGATTTCAATGTTGGCTATGGGTTTACGGCCATTATTGTGGCATTTTTGGGCCGGCTCCATCCGATTGGCATCCTCTTGGCCGGCCTGCTAATGGCACTGACCTATATTGGTGGGGAGATTGCGCAATCCAGCCTCGGCCTGCCCTCTGCGGCGATCCAGGCCTTTCAAGGCATGTTGCTGTTTTTTCTACTTGCCCTCGACATGCTGACGAACTTCAAACTTAAATTAGCAAGTGCGGGGAGCCCCCCATGAAAATCTGCGGTGACCACCCAGACTTTATTTCAAACAGGACATATCTGTCATGGATTTAAGCTCAATCAGCCCAACTCTCTTGGTCGCCTCGCTCATGGTGGCCGCAACACCTATTTTATTGGCCGCAATTGGGGAATTGGTGGTCGAAAAATCTGGGGTTTTGAACCTTGGAGTTGAAGGTATGATGATCATCGGAGCCATTGCCGGCTTTGCCGCGGCCGTGGGGACCGGATCGCCCATCATCGGCTTTCTATGCGCCGCGTTTGGCGGGGCGGCCCTCTCATTAGTCTTTGCTCTTTTGACACAATTTTTTCTGTCAAATCACGTCGCCACGGGCCTGGCGCTCACGCTCTTTGGCCTCGGGCTTTCGGCACTTATGGGGCAAAGCTATATTGGGATTAAGCCCCCAGCGAGTGCGAAGTTGGATCTGCCTGTCATTAGCGACATCCCCGTTCTCGGTCCGGTGTTATTTTCTCATGACATAACAGTCTATATCGCCTTGGCCCTGGTTGCTGCGGTTTGGTGGTTCTTGAAATATACCCGCGGTGGATTGATCCTGCGGGCCGTGGGCGAAAGCCATGATGCCGCCCACGCTCTGGGCTATAAGGTCGTAAAGGTTCGCATTATGGCCATTATGTTTGGAGGTGCCTGCGCCGGGCTGGGTGGGGCAGCCCTCTCACTGGTGCGCGTGCCGCAATGGACCGAAGGCATGACAGCGGGAGCTGGATGGATTGCCTTGGCTATTGTTGTTTTTGCGAGCTGGAAACCCGCGCGCGTGCTTCTGGGTGCCTATCTTTTTGGCGGCGTTGCCGTTTTGCAGCTAAATCTCCAGGCCGCTGGTGTGTCAATTCCAGTTGAGTATTTGTCGATGTCACCTTATCTAATAACCATCATTGTGTTGGTTGTGATGTCAGCTCATCGCAACAAAGCTGCACTCAATGCACCCGCGGCCCTTGGCCGCGCGTTCCATGCCTCGCGCTGAGGTAATTTATTAACGGGGGAAAACCTAATGAACATTAAAACAATCCTAGCCAGCGCCGCGTTGGCGATGACAGCGGCCACGGGTGCGCTGGCCGAAAAAACCAAGGTCGGCTTTGTCTATGTCGGCCCAGTCGGTGACGGCGGTTGGACCTATGAGCATGACCAAGGCCGCAAGGCCGTTGTGGAAGCGTTTGGTGATAAAGTCGAAACGATGTATGTAGAGAGCGTTCCAGAGGGCCCAGATTCCGAACGCGTAATGACCAATATGGCGCTTAAAGGCGCTGATTTGATCTTCACCACCTCCTTTGGGTATATGGACCCGACCATCAATGTTGCGGCCAAATTCCCAAATGTGAAGTTCGAACATGCCACAGGTTATAAGCAAGCTGACAACGTTTCAGTTTATTCTGCGCGCTTTTATGAAGGCCGTGCGGTTCAGGGCCATATTGCGGGCCAAATGACAAAATCCAATATTATTGGCTATATTGGCTCCTTCCCAATTCCCGAAGTGATCCGCGGCATCAACTCTGCCTATATCCACGCCAAAGCAGTGAACCCAGACGTACAATTCAAAATTGTTTGGGCCTATACTTGGTTTGACCCCACCAAAGAAGCAGATGCTGCGAAAGTTCTCATTGAACAGGGCGCAGATGTGGTATTGCAACACACGGACTCCACCGCACCGCAGGCCGCCGCTCAAGCTGCCGGCAATGTGATTACCTTTGGTCAAGCCTCCGATATGGCGGCCTATGGACCAATGCCCCGCGTATCTTCGATCATCGATGACTGGGCCCCTTATTACATCGCTCGGACCAAAGCGGTCATGGATGGCACTTGGACCTCCACAAGCACTTGGGATGGTATCGGCGCCGGCATGGTCGGCATTGGTGAAATTTCAAGCGCCGTTCCTGCGGATATAAAGGCCTCGGCTGTAGCTCTGCGAGACAGCCTGGCCGATGGCTCCTACCATGCCTTCACTGGCCCGTTGAATAAACAAGATGGTTCCACTTGGTTGGCAGCGGGTGAAACCGCTTCTGATTACGGCGATGGCGGTTTGGCCGGCATGAATTTCTATCTTGAAGGCATTGAAGGCGACGTGCCAAACTAAACAAATCCGATATAGGTTTGAAAAGGGGGCCTCTGGCCCCCTTTTTGCTTTTGAACGCCGCGCAACTGTGCATGATTGCCCTATGGACGATTTTATCATCATTGGCGGCGGCATTGCTGGCATTTCAGCCGCAGCGCGCTTGTCGGAGCATGGGACTTGCCGGGTCTTGGAACGCGAGGCGCATTTGGCCTATCACAGCTCCGGGCGCTCGGCGGCGCTCTATGAGGAAAATTACGGCAGCCCTTCGACAACCGCGCTTGCAAAAGCTGGGCGCGCCGATTGGGACGATTTTCTGGACGGCGTACTCAGCCCACGCGGCTTCATGATTTTATGCCTGCACGGTGAAGAAACCCAGTTTGAGGCGGACCGGCGGCATATGGATCTGACCGAAATTTCGATAGCAGAGGCCCAGGCAAGCGTGCCGATCCTCGACACCCAAGAGGTTTTGCGCGCAGCCTGCAGCACAACCGCGCAGGATATTGACACCGATATGATGTTACAGCGCTTTACCAAACTCTTGCGCAGGAATGGCGGGGGGATTGAAACGCATCAATGCGTTCAGGCCATTCAGAAAATTGTTGGCGGATGGCAGGTCACCTGCCAAGAGCAGACATTCACGGCGCGCCGGTTGATTAACGCGGCAGGGGCTTGGGGCGATGAGATCGCCGCACTGGCCGGTCTTGCACCCATTGGGCTGACACCGATGCGCCGCAGTGTGGCACGACTGGCCGCGCCAGGCGGGCATGATCCTTCGACCTGGCCCATGCTTTTTGGCCCCGGTGAGCGGTGGTATGCCAAGGCCGACGCGGGTGCATTGATTGTCTCGCTGGCGGAAGAGACCCCCAGCCCGCCCATGGATGCTTGGCCACATGATCAGGATCTGGCCAAAGCTCTGGCGCGTTATCAAGACTATGTGACCGAAGAGATAACGCGGCCTATATCGTCATGGGCTGGCCTGCGCACGTTTTCGCCTGATCGCAATCTGGTCCTGGGTGCCGCGCCGCAAGAGGAGAGTTTCATCTGGGCCGTGGGACAGGGCGGATATGGATTTTTCACCGCCCCCGCCGCGTCGCAACTGGTGGCCGCGTCCGCGTTAGGCCGAAAACCGCAGCTGACGGCTGAAATTGTGGCGCAGCTAAGCCCAGCGCGTTTTATATCCTGACTTCGCCAATCTGCAAGAAACCGGGGGGGCGTGATGCCCCACCCTTTGGATATTATCCATCCATCCGGATGGTGGCATTGCTGGGATCATAAGGGCTGTCTTGCACAACTTCGCAATCCCAAAGACTGTTGAGCATTTTCACCTGCAACTTTATACCCGGCACGGCAAGTTCTGGCGGCAGGTAGCCCATCCCGATAGATTTCCCAAAATGGACCGAATAGCCGCCGGAGGTAAGGCGACCAACTCGGTTCTCGCCATGATACAGTACTTCGCGGCCCCATGGATCCGCATCCTCCGGCCCATCAATCAACAGTGTGCAACATTTTACCCGAACCCCAAGCGCCTCCATAGCCGCTTTGCCATGAAACTCTTTCGACAGATCCAAAAAGCGTGGCAGATCAGCTTCAAGCGGTGTAGCATCGCGCCCCAGCTCTGTTCCAAACGCGCGATAGGACTTTTCCTGCCGCAGCCAGTTTTGCGCCCGCGCGCCCACCAATTTCATACCATGTTTTTCACCAGCTTTTTCCAGAAGATCAAACAGATAGTTCTGCATCTCCATCGGGTGATGCAGCTCCCAACCCAGCTCGCCAGTATAGGCCACCCGGATCGCATCCACCGGGCACATGCCCAGCTCAATTTGCCGTGCCGACAGCCAAGGGAAACGCTTGTTAGAAAGCGCCGTGGCAGGGTCTGGATCATTAATGACGTCTCGCAATACATCCCGCGCCTTTGGACCTGCGAGGGCGAAAACGCCCCATTGAGTGGTGACGTCTTGCAGCTCAATACGGCCAAATTCGGCCTCTTTGTCCTCAATCGCCTTTTTCAGATAATCTTGGTCATAGGCGCTCCATGCCCCAGCTGAAACCAGGTAGTATTCCTGCTCCGATAAGCGCACGATGGTGTATTCCGTGCGCGTGGTACCATGGCCGGTTAGAGCATAGGTGAGATTAATGCGGCCTACACGCGGCAATTTATTGCAGGTGAACCAATCGAGAAACGCCGTGGCACCCGGGCCTTTGACGATATGTTTTGTAAAGGCTGTCGCATCCACAAGCCCCACCCCTTCGCGGATGGCGCGGGCCTCTTCGACGGCATATTGCCACCAGGCTCCACGGCGGAAGCTACGAGATTTTTCGTCAAAATCTTCCGGCGCGTCCAATGGACCAAAATAATTGGGCCGCTCCCACCCGTTGACCCAGCCAAACTGCGCGCCGCGTGCCTTTTGCCGATCATAGGCCGGCGCGGTGCGCAGCGGCCTTGCGGCGGGGCGTTCCTCATCGGGGTGGTGCAGAACATAAACATGGTCATAGCATTCTTCATTTTTGCGCATGGCAAATTCTGTCGTCATCCAATTGCCGTAGCGTTTTGGATCTAGGCTGGCCATATCAATCTCAGCCTCACCATCCACCATCATCTGCGCCATGTAATAGCCAGTGCCACCAGCCGCTGTGATGCCAAAGCTAAAGCCCTCGGCCAGCCACATATTGCGCAGGCCGGGTGCTGGGCCCACCAAAGGATTGCCGTCGGGCGTATAGCAAATTGGCCCGTTGAAATCATCTTTGAGCCCACTTTCCTCGCAGGAGGGCATACGATGAATCATCGCCATATATTGCTCTTCAATCCGCTCCAGGGCGAGCGGGAAAAGATCGGCCCGGAAGCTCTCAGGCACCCCATGTTCAAACCGAGCCGGAGCCTCTTTTTCATAAACCCCAAGGATCCAACCACCGCGCTCCTCGCGCACATAGCTTTGCGCATCGGCGTCGCGGATCACCGGGTGCTCAGGGTTGCCCTCAGCGCGGTAGGCCACCAGCGCCGGATCTTGCTCCAAGACGACAAATTGATGCTCAACCGGAATGGCTGGAATTTTGATGCCCAGCATTTTCGCTGTGCGCTGCGCATGATTGCCAGAGGCGGTGACCACATGCTCAGCTGTGATCACAATTTGCTCCTCCGAGGGCACAAGGTTCCCGCCCTTTTCGATCATTTTCGTGCAGGTCACCTCCCAATGGCTGCCGGTCCAATGAAAACCATCCGCCTGCCACCGACGCTCAATGCTGACCCCCAATCGCCGCGCGCCCTTGGCCATGGCCATGGTGACATCCGCCGGGTTAATATAGCCATCCGTCTGATGATAAAGCGCGCCTTTAAGATCGTCGGTACGGATGAGCGGCCATTTGGCTTTAATTTCATCCGGTGACATGAAAACATAGGGAACGCTGCAGGTTTCCGCCGTTGACGCATATAGGCGATATTCATCCATCCGCTCCTCTGTTTGTGCCATCCGAAGATTGCCCACCACCGCAAAACCCGCATTCAAACCGGTTTCCTCTTCAAGGGATTTATAAAAATCAACCGAGTACTTGTGGATATGCGTAGTTGCATAAGACATGTTGAACAGCGGCAAGAGCCCCGCCGCATGCCAGGTCGAGCCGGAGGTCAGCTCATCGCGCTCAATCAACATGGTATCCCAACCGCGTTTTCCAAGATGGTAGGCAATGGAGGTCCCAACTGCCCCGCCACCGACAACCAATGCTTTTACTTGCGTCTTCATCGCGCACGACTCCTTTTTGCGTTGCGCATAGATTGCCCTAAGACGGCGTAAAAAGGGAAGTCGCGCCGACGTCCCAGTTGCAAAAACCGACCTCACAAGATTTTTCACACCAAAATATATCATCCCAAGGCGATTCTGTCGCTGCTAAGCACCCTTGCAGCGCGTCATGTGGCGGGGTAGACGCGAGCGATCCCGGCGAAGATCACTTATATCGCTGGACGATGAGACGCCGCATCTGGACAGGCATGATGATGACAAAAGAATGGCAAAAAATTCTCAGCGTAATTTTCTGCATCGCGATCTGTGCCGGGGCGGGCCTTGCGAATCCGCCAGAAAAAGGCGCTGTCACAAAATTGCCGATACCGCGTTACGTTTCTTTAAAGGCCAGTGAAGGCAATGTGCGGCGCGGACCGTCGCTCACCCACCGCATTGATTGGATCTTGAAGCTGCGCAACATGCCTTTGCAGGTAGTGGCCGAACATGGCCATTGGCGCAAAGTGCTTGATTTTGAGGGCGCGGGCGGCTGGATCCATTATTCACTGCTGTCAGGCAGCCGCACGGTCATGGTTGTACAGGATCATCTGGATCTGCGCAATCAACCGGCAGCTCAGTCGCTGGTCACCGCAAAGCTTGAGCGCAACGTGCTGGCGCGGCTTTTGTCCTGCAATCCCAATTGGTGCCGGCTGTCATCCGCAGGCTATAAAGGCTGGGCCCCAAAAACCGCGCTTTGGGGTGTCACCGAAGCAGAAATCTTCGACTAAGCTACAATCCGCGATTGCGCAGCAAGGCGGTCGCATCCGGCAATTTTCCGCGAAATGCCACATAAAGCTCCTGTGCATCCGCACTGCCACCTTTCGACAAGATATTGTCCTGCAAAGCCCGCGCCCGTTCCATATCAAACGGTCCACCCGCTTCCTCAAAGGAGGCAAATGCATCCGCATCCATCACCTCTGACCACATATAGCTATAATACCCGCTCGAATAGCCATCGCCCGCGAATACATGGGCAAATTGCGGCGTCGCATGGCGCATCCCAATGGCCTCCGGCATGCCAATATCTGCCAAAACCTCTGCCTGCCGCGCCATGGGGTCTCGGGGGGCGTCAGCTTCATGAAAACTTAAATCCACAAGCGCAGAAGCAATGTATTCAACAGTCTGAAATCCCATATCAAATGTCGCAGCCCCGAGCATACGCTTGAGCAAGTCATCGGGCATCACCGCGCCGGTTTGCGCATGAATGGCAAATTTTTGCAGAACTTCAGGCACTTCAAGCCAATGCTCATACAGCTGACTTGGCAGCTCGACAAAGTCGCGCGCCACCGAAGTGCCAGACACGGACGAATAGCTGACATCACTCAACATCTGATGCAGCGCATGGCCAAATTCATGAAACAAGGTGCGCGCATCGTCGAATGACAGAAGCGCGGGCGCATCGCCGGAAGGCTTGGCAAAATTGCACACATTGATAACAATTGGAGCCCGCGCGCTTGGCCTCCTACGCTGGCTTTGCAAAGCGCTGCACCAGGCGCCAGATCTTTTGCCGCTACGGGCGAAGTAATCGCCAATAAACAACGCTATATGCGCGCCGTCGCGGCGAACCTCCCATACCCTCGCATCCTTGTGATGCAAGGGCAAAGACAACTCTTGAAAGGTCAGGCCAAACAGGCGGCGCGCGCAGTCGAAAGCCGCCTCAATCATCTGATCTAATTGCAAATAAGGCTTCAACTCCGCCTCATCAAGATCGTGTTCAGCCCTTCGGCGCTTTTGTGCATAGTACCGCCAGTCCCAAGCCATAAGCGGTCCACTCAGCCCGTCTTGCGCCATCATTTGGGTCAAGATTGCCGCATCTGCCTGCGCCCGCATCTTCGCTGGAGCCCAAATCTGCATCAGCAAATCACGCACACGGGCGGGTGTCTTGGCCATCTGGGTTTCCAACTTGAAATCGGAAAAACTCTCATACCCAAGCAAGGCCGCCTGCTCTTGCCGCAGGCGCAAGGTTTCAGCAACGATGTCTCGGTTGTCTGTCTCGCCACCATTCGCGCCCCGCGCCGCCCAGGCTTTATAGGCCACCTCGCGCAGGTCCCGACGGCTGGAAAACTCTAAAAATGGCACGATAATTGACCGCGATAGGGTCACCACAGGAGCATCAAACCCCTTTTCCTGCCCCGCAGCTTGCGCGGCCTGCACCACGAAATCAGGCAAGCCCGCGAGATCATCTGCCTGCAATGGCAGGGCCCAGTCCCGTTCATCAGCCAGCAGATTTTGCATGAATTTCGTACCCAAGCTGGCAAGACGCGATTTGAGTGTGGCCATGCGCGCGGCCTCTGCCCCGGTCAGCTTAGCGCCGGCCCGAATGAAGTCGCGACGGGTGAGCATCAAGACCCGCTCTTGCTCGGGCGACAATCCCAAAGCGGCACGGCGCGACCAGAGATCTTCGATCCGCGCAAATAGCGCGACATTCGACGTCACAGCAGAGGCATAGGCCGACAGCTTTGGCGCAAACTCCCGTTGCAGCTCTTCGCGCAAGGGCGTACTATCGGTGCTTGCGAGGGTGTAAAACGCCGCCGCCAGCTGATTGAGCGGCTCTTCAGCCAATTCCTGCGCCTCGATCGTATTTTCAAAGATGGGCGCTTCCGAAGATTTCCCAATCGCTTGCATTCCAGAACGCGCATGATCCAATGCCGCATCCATAGCTGGTGCAAAATCAGTGTCTGATATGTGATCAAAAGGCGCGAGGCCAAATGGTGTGGTCCAAGGTTCAAGCAGGTTCATATCAAGACTTTCCATCCGAAGGCTGTGAGCAGCAAATTGGGCAATCAGCCCGCGGTTTGGTTTTAATCACACGGTTTTGCGCATCGAGCACATTGTAGATCGCCATCTGGCCCCGCAAAGGTGAACCAGCGCTCAAAATATATTTCAACGCCTCCGCCGCCATGAGGCTGCCAATAATTCCGGGCAAGGCTGCAAAGACCCCGGCCTGCGCACAGCTGGGGGCCAACTCTGGTTTGGGCGCACTGGGAAACACACATTGATAGCACGGACCGGAGCCTGCGGGATCAAACAGCGCGAGCTGCCCTTCCCATTGGCTCAAGGCACCGCTGACCAAGGGTGTTGCGCGCGCCACGCAGGCCGCGTTCACCACATAGCGTGTCTCAAAATTATCCGTACCATCCAGCACAATGTCATATTGGCCGATCAGCTCTTCCACCCCCTCGCCAGTGAGGCGGTGATTGTAACTGTTCACAGCAACATAGGGGTTTAATTCGCCAATGGCCTGGGCCGCGGAGGTGACTTTGGCGCGGCCTATATCGGCGTCGCGGTGAATAACCTGCCGTTGCAAATTACTGGCCGCTACCGTGTCATCATCAACAATGCCGATGGTTCCAACCCCGGCAGCCGCCAAATATTGCAGCGCCGGCGCGCCCAGCCCGCCTGCACCAATCACCAAGACTTTTGCGCCGCGCAGCCGCATCTGCCCTGCCCCACCAATCTCGGGCATAACGATATGTCGCGCATAGCGGTCCAGCTCAGCGTCCGACATCCCTCCATCGGAGGCGTGCATCGGCGCTACGGCACGAGACCGTAATTTGCGCAGGCCCTGCCGATAGATCCAAGTAATCGCCGCAAAAGCCGCAATGATGGCCCAGAGCTCCCACGAACCCCCGGTGTTTTGCCGCAACGGATGACCATCGGGCAAAATCACATGAGCGAAAATTACCGCTGCAAACACCACCGCAATCATGACCCAGCGTTGACGATTAGGCGCGCCCATGGCCCAGCCAATGCCCCAAAGAACCGCACAGATTGTTCCAACAAGTATCATGAGCCGCGCCCTGTGGAGCCAAATCCACCGGTGCTGCGCAACGTCGTGTCGAGCTCTGGCACCTGAGAAAATTTGGCCTGAACCACCGGTGCCACAACCATTTGCGCAATTCGGTCCCCGTGGCGCACCGCAAAGACCTCAGTGCCAGTATTGAGCAAAATCACCCCAAGCGGACCTCGGTAGTCACTATCAATCGTGCCGGGTGCATTGGCCAATGTGATCCCGTGTTTCAAGGCAAGCCCAGATCGCGGGCGAATTTGCACCTCATAGCCCGCAGGTATGGCCAGACGCAGCCCGGTGCCAATCAATACCCGCGCGCCAGGCGGCACAACAACATCTGCACGACCCGAGAAATTGGCCCGCAGATCTGCACCAGCGGCGCCGGGAGTGGCATAGGCCGGCAGGCCGAAGCTCGAATCAGCCCCCTCATCCCAGGTCATCTCAATGACAGGGTTCACGTCAAATCATCCGCAATGCGGAGCGCCAGCCGCCGCGCGACATCGGTCTTGGGCATCTCATCCCAGATCTCGGTTCCATCCGCGTCGATGAGCGTAACCTTGTTATGCGCACCGCCCATAATGCCAGTCTGAGGGGTCACATCATTGGCAACAATCCAATCGCAACCCTTGCGCAGTAGCTTTTGGGCCGCGTTGCCAATCACATTCTCTGTCTCTGCCGCAAATCCCACAACGAGTTGCGGCCTCAGGTCATGGGCCGAAACTAGCGCTAGAATGTCGGGATTTTCGGCAAATTCTAAGATCGGAAAATCGCCAGAGGGATTTTTTTTGATCTTTTGCGCATGGGCACCTTCAACGCGCCAATCGGCGACAGCCGCCGCACAAATCGCGGCATCCACAGGTAATAGCCTTTCCACTACGGCCAACATCTCCTGCGCTGTTTGTACCGGATGCACCTCTACACCAGAGGGCGGCGGCACGCGCGCCGGCCCAGTTACAAAGCTGACCAGCGCGCCAAGGTCGCGTAGGGCCGTGGCCAAAGCCGCGCCCTGCGCGCCGGACGAGCGATTGGCGATGTAGCGCACGGGATCAATTGGTTCATGGGTGGGCCCAGAGGTCACCAGCACATGACGGCCTGCAAGCGGTCCACTGCGAAAAAAGCCGGCAACCTGCGCCAAAATTTCATCCGCCTCTGCCATGCGACCTGGACCATATTCACCGCAGGCCATCTCTCCGTCATTGGGGCCAATCAACTGCACCCCATCATCTTGCAGCCGCTTCAAATTGCGCTGCGTCGCGGGATGCTGCCACATGCGGACATTCATGGAGGGGGCAATCATGACAGGGGTATCAGTGGCCAGAAGCAGGGTTGAGGCCAGATCATCGGCCATTCCCTGCGCCATTTTGGCCATGACTTGAGCCGTGGCCGGCGCTACAAGAATTAGATCCGCCGCGCGCGACAGCTCGATATGGCCCATCTGCGCTTCTTCTGTCAGGTCAAACAACTCGGTGTAGACCTTGGACCGCGCAAGGGCCGCAATTGACAGGGGCGTGACGAATTGCGCGCCAGACTGCGTCAAAACAGGCGTGACACGCGCGCCCTGCGCGCTCAACTTTCGAATCAAGCCCGGAAGTTTCACCGCGGCGATGCCACCAGAGATGATTAAGAGAATATGTTTATCGTTCATAGCGTACAGTTACGCAGCCAGACCTCGGTCTGCAAGGTCTGGCTTGGGCAAAAAGCTCATTGGAAAAATGCGCTTGCCTCGGGGGCCTGATTTTCCAGCGCCAGGCGCATTTTCTTGAATGCGGCAGCTTCCACTTGTCTGATCCGCTCTTTCGATAGACCCAATTCTTCGCCCAGGCTTTCCAAAGTGCGCGGCGCGTCGATCAATTTACGCTCCCGCACGATGTATCTTTCGCGATCATTGAGCACACTCATCGCCTGCAACAGCCAGTTGCGCAGCGCCTCCTGATCGTGATCTATCTCTACGATTTCGGCCGCCTGCGCGCTGTCATCTTCCAACGCATCAATCCATTCGCGTCCCTCATCTTCGGTCGATTGCGTCGCATTGAGCGAGAAATCAGAGCCAGACAAACGCCCATCCATCATCTCCACATCATGCAACGGCACGCCCAAATCCTGCGCGATTAATTGCTGCAATTGATGACGATCCAAGGTTTGGCCGGCATTATTGGCGTCGCGCTCAATCCGCGCCTGAATCCGGCGCATGTTAAAGAACAATGATTTTTGTGGGCTGGTCGATCCTGTGCGCACCATTGACCAATTGCGCATCACATATTCTTGCACAGAGGCCTTAATCCACCACACCGCATAGGTTGAGAACCGCACGCCACGATCAGGGTCAAATTTCTCGGCCGCCTTCATTAGGCCAAGCCCTGCCTCTTGAATCAAATCGCCCATCGGCGCACCGTAGCGTTTAAACTTGGCTGCTTGGGAAATGGCCAATCGCATATAGGCATTGATCAATCGATGTAGGCTTTGCTCGCAGCGGTCATCACGCCAAGCATATGCCAGTTTTAATTCCGTTTCAGCATCAAGCATCTCCGCTTTCATTGCAGTGCGCGGAAGAAAATTCTCTGTGCGGCCGTCTAAAGGCATATATTCGCCTCCCAATCAGTAAAAGATGAAAAACTTGTTACTCTCTATTTACGCAGGTACATGCAGGTTGGATCACTCTTGGGGACACAATGGCTGCAAAAAACACAATGCCGGCTCTGCGCCTGGTGCTCGGCGGCGCAAATTCTGGCAAATCTCATCATGCCGAACAGTTGATCGCAGCGGCCAACCGGCCCCGGCGCTATATCGCAACAGCGCAGGCCTGGGACGATGAAATGCGTGCCAAAATTGCCCAGCACCGCCGGCAACGCGGGCCGGATTGGACCACTGTGGAGGCACCGCTAGATCTCACCGAGGTTTTGGCTGCCGCACAGCCAGAGGAAATCGTCTTGCTTGATTGCGTCACGCTCTGGTTGAGCAATCTCATGATGGCCGAGCGCGATATTCATAGCGCTTGTGCTGCGCTTTGCACTGGTCTCGTCCATGCCCCCTGCCCGGTGATTGTAGTCAGCAATGAAGTCGGTCAAGGCATTACGCCAGACAATGCGATGGCGCGGGCGTTTGTCAAACACCAAGGCCACCTCAATCAAGCGATCGGCAAACTGGCACAGGAGGTGATTTTCGTCACCGCCGGCATCGCTCAAACGCTCAAGAGTTTGCCATGAGCGATTGGTTTTGGATCAGGCACGGCCCGACGCATGAGAAAAATTTTACCGGATGGCGCGACGTGCCGGCGGATCTATCTGACCGCGCATTAATCGACCGCCTAAGCTCCTATTTGCCGACCGAGGCTGTCGTGGTTTCCTCGGATCTCACCCGCTCTGTCACCACCGCCGACGCGCTTGCGGGCGCGCGGACCCGCCTGCCCCATGAACCCGACCTAAGGGAATTTCATTTTGGCAATTGGGATGGGCGGCATTGGTCAGATGTTGCGCAGACCGATCCAGAATTGAGTCGCGATTTTTGGGAAAAACCCGGTGATATTATGGCCCCAAATGGCGAAAGCTGGAACATGGCGGCCGCCCGCGCCCGCCCGGTGGTCGACCGATTGAATGCAGCTCATAACAGCATCATCGCCGTGGCGCATTTCGGCATTATCCTCACCCAGGTGCAACGCGCCCTCAACAGCAGCGCCTACGCCTGCCTCGCACATAAAATTGACAATTTCAGCATCACCCATCTGCGCGAAGACCAGGGCAAATGGCAGGTTATCTGTATCAACCAATTGCCATAGGCTTCAGGGCGTCGCTTGGGCCGATTTACCTTTCGTAAACCATGATGACCTATGCTCGCTTGACCCGTAACCACACAGGGCCAAGCCGATAGTGGCCGTTACCTATACAGTTGCATTTCATGGGGTGGAGGCCCGGCTGGTTGAGTTGCAATGCGCGGTGGCGCCTGGCCTGCCTAGTTTCCAAATCGTCGGGCTGGCCAATAAAGCTGTCAATGAGGCACGCGAGAGGGTCAGGGCCGCGCTTGACGTCCTCTCGATCGCCCTGCCCTCCAAAAGGATAATCGTGAACCTGTCACCGGCGGATATGCCCTAGGAGGGTTCACATTTCAATCTGCCCATTGCCGTGGCCCTCCTATCGGCCCTTGGCATGATCCCGCAGGAGGAGATTGGCGCTTACCTTCTCATGGGCGAGTTGGCTTTGGGGGCGATCTGGTACAGGTTGCCTGCTGCCTGCCCGCAGCGCTCACCGCCGCCAGTGACGGGCGCGGCTTGATTTGCTCCAAAGCCTCGGGCGCCGAAGCGGCCTGGGTTGAGGCCATTGCGGTCATTGCCGCACCTAGCCTTGCTGCTGTCTTGCATCATCTCACTGGGAAAAACCTTCTTGAGCTGGCCCAACCCGGCGAGGTGACAACTCGTCAATCACCCAAGGATTTGTCCGACGTCAAAGGCCAAGAACGGGACAAACGCGCGTTGGAAATTGCCGCGGCCGAGCGGCATCACATGCTAATGGTGGGACCGCCGGGATCTGGAAAATCCATGCTGGCCGCACGTCTGCCCGGTCTGCTGCCACCGCTCAGCCCGGCCGAAGCGCTCGAAACATCCATGATTCACTCCCTGGCCGGATTGCTTGATGAGGGCGGGATCTCTCGCGAGCGGCCGTTTCACGAACCCCATAGCACCGCCTCCATGGCCACGATCATTGGCGGGGGTCGCAGCGCAAAACCCGGGGAGATCTCATTGGCGCATTATAGGGTCTTGTTTATGGATGAGTTTCCCGAGCTTCCTCGCCAGGTTCTAGAAACCCTGCGCCAACCAGTTAAAACAGATGAAGTGATGTTTGCGCGTGCCAATGCCCATGTGAAATATCCAAGTTGCTTCATGGTAATCGCCGCAGCCAACCCCTGCCGTTGCGGCTATCTATCAGATGCCGCAAGAGCCTGCACCCGCGCCCCTGAATGTGGCGCAGACTATCTGGGCCGCATATCTGGCCCGCTGCTGGATCGGTTTGACCTGCGGCTTGATGTGCCGCCGGTTGCCGACAGCGATCTTGAGCTGCCTTGCGACAGAGAGCCAAGTGCCGATGTGGCGCAACGCATCATCGCAGCCCGCAGACGACAAGCCGAGCGTTATGCCGAAATTCCACAATATGTGGTGAATGCAGATGCGGAAGGGAGCCCATTGCAAAAACACGCCACGCCAGACGCGGAAGATCAGGCGCTCTTGCTTGAAATTGCTGAACGGTTTGGCCTAACAGCGCGGGGCTATCATCGCGTCATGCGGGTGGCGCGCACCATTTCAGATTTGGCGGACAGTCAGGGCGTTGAACGAGCCCATATTGCCGCGGCCGCCAACTTTCGCCTGCCAGCAGGGCCAAGCCGATCTCAGCCGCGCAATAGCCGAAAAGCCGCCGCCGCCGCCCAGCCCGAGAAAACGGCAATGGCCAGTGACAGCAGGCCATAAACAACGGGGCGCTCATGGGCTAAATTATACAGCCAACGCTCTATGCCAACCTTATGCACATCAATTGCCGTCTGATACTGAGACACGACCTCACCATCGCGCAGAACAAAAATTCGCGCCGAATACGCGCCTTCCACCAAATTTGCTGGCAGGGAGACGGAGGTTGAAAACAAGGTTTGCTCTTGCAGCTGCACCGAGCCTGGCAACAGTTGATAGAGCCCTTGCTCTTCGCGCACGCGCACCAAAGCTTCGGTAAATTGATCTTTATTGAGCGTCACAGGCGGCACTGCCACGGCACGGATCAATTGACGTACTGAAATTTGATGCCACAGATCCGATGCCTTGCTGACCACGCGGTCAAAAGGCCCAGTGGTGGCCACCGCATAGAAACTAGGCGCCAGATCAACATCAAAGGCCTCAACATTGACCCAGATCCCCAAACGCTTGTCCTTACGACGCACAGTGACCGGCGTGCGGGGGCTGGCGATGGTGACCACAACATCGAGATCACCAGCCGAGCTGGTTGCGGTTTCATGTTTCAAGGCACCAAAGATCAGGATTTCAGACCCATTAAAAAACGCCGTGATACCAATCTCATTTTTCGACATGCCCAAGACAATGTCCTGTGCCGAAACCGGCCCTGTGAAAGCCAGTAGGGCAATCAGGACTCTTGCGAAAAGACCTTGCATCAATGGCCTCCCGCAACACCGAGGCTGAACAGCTCTGCCGGCTCAACGATCAGGTCCATAGCCAGCTTCGCACAGACCAAAAGCACCATCAGCGCAAGAAGGATCCGCAGTTGCTCCGCTTTGAGCTTGGCGCCGATCATCGTGCCGAATTGCGCGCCGATCACCCCGCCAATCAAAAGCAAGACCGCCAGCACCATATCAACCGTATAGTTGGTGGTGGCATGCAGCATGGTAGTAAATGCGGTGACGAAAATGATCTGAAACAGCGACGTGCCCACCACGACTTTCGTCGGCATGCCCAGCAGGTATATCATTGCCGGCACCATGACGAAACCGCCGCCGACGCCCATGATCGCAGCCAATACGCCAACTGCAACGCCAACAACGATGGGCGGGATGATGGAGATATACAGACCCGACACACGAAACCGCATTTTAAACGGTAAAACATGCACCAAACCGCGTTTTTTCCGCGGTTTGGCCACGGCGACCTGTTTCGATTTGCGCAGCGCACGCAGGCTTTCGGCAAACATCAAGCTGCCGACGACACCCAGAAATAGCACGTAACATAACTTAACCAAAAGATCGACTTGGCCCAAACTTTTGAGATAATTGAATACAACCACCCCTAGCGCTGCGCCGACCAGCCCGCCAATGAGCAGCACCCCACCCATTTTGAAATCCACCGTCTTGCGCTTCACATGCGCCAAAACGCCGGAAAAGGAAGAGGCCACAATTTGATTGGCTTCGGTCGCGACAGCCACCGCAGGGGGGATTCCGATAAAAAACAATAGCGGTGTCATCAAGAAACCACCGCCGACGCCAAACATGCCAGATAGAATCCCCACCAGCCCGCCGAGACCCAGCAGGACAAAGGCATTCACCGAGACTTCAGCGATGGGCAAATAGATATTCATGGCGCCGCATAGCTCTAACACTGGTCTCGGGCAAGGGGGGGAAGGGCTCGGCGCGAAATCTACAGTCAAAACGCCCGTTTGGCCTTATCATCAACTGTGATTTGGCCTTATTTCTCCTTGACGTAAGCCACCCCACCCGACCGGGGCGGAATCGCTTTGCCAACGAAGCCTGCAAGGACCACAACGGTGAGCACATAGGGCAGAGATTGGATGAAGACCACGGGGATTTTGATCATACTGCCCAGCCCTGCGCTCAGACTGCTCAAGGCGATCAACCCCGCCACAATCGCAAGCCCCAAGCCCAAACCACCCAACACGATGCGATCTAGCAACGTCTTTTGTCTGACATAGACGATGAGTCCCAGCCCAAGCGCCAAGAGCACCCCGCTCATCACCCAAGCCGGCAGGAGAATGTTTTGGAAACGATTGTCTACGGCAAAGAAAAATCCAAACAACAGACATGCGCCAAGCGCATACCAAGGCCGCCATTTGGCGAAGATCAAAGCTGCCAGCGCGATGAACCCGCGGCCAGCAGACATATCTTTGACAAAACCGGCTTGCAGAGCGGTCGCCATATAGGCTCCGGCTATGCCACAGAGGACCCCACAAATACCGACAGCGGCGTAACGCAGACCCACGACAGAGATCCCCGCTGTATCCACCGCGGCCGGGTTTTCCCCCACAGCGCGCAAGCGCAAGCCAAACCGAGTTTTATATAAAACAAACCACGTCAACGGCACCATCACGAGCGCTACATATACCAGCAAAGAGTGCCCCGAGAGAAGCTCCGAATACAGCTGCATGATTGGCCCCGCCTGCGAAATTTCTTTCGCCGGCATAGCGCCCGGCAGGGTGAGAGGTTCAAAACGCCCTCCTGAGAGGAGCGGCGGTGTCCGCCCGCCTTGGCCAAACCAATCTTGCGAAATCACCACGGTTAAACCAGCGGCCAAAAAGTTAATCGCGACACCCGAAATAATCTGATCGCCGCGCAGGGTAATAGAGGCCAAACCATGAATGGCAGAGAGCAAGAGAGAGGCACCAACCCCGGCCAAGAGTCCCAACCAGACAGATCCAGTCGTCGCCGCAATTGCCGCTGATAGAAAGGCCGCCGCCAGCATTTTGCCTTCAAGACCGATGTCAAAAATACCAGCCCGCTCCGAAAACAGTCCGGCCAGACAGGCCAAAAGCAACGGCGTGGCCAGACGCAGGGAGCTGTCTAAAACTTGCAAGAGCGTGAGAAAATCCATTGTATCTATCCCCCCCGCCGCAAGCTTAAAAACAAACGTTCAAGCGGACGTCGAACCATTAAGGTCAGAGCCCCGGTAAACAAGATCACCAAGGCCTGGATAACCACAATCAATTCCCGCGGAATTTTTGTCCACAGCGCCAATTCTGCACCGCCTTGATACAGAAATCCAAATAACAATGCGGCAAGAAACACCCCAAGCGGGTGGCTGCGCCCCATCAAAGCCACGGCGATGCCGATAAAACCGGCCCCTTCGGTGAAGTTCAAAATCAACCGCTCACTTTCACCCTGCGTTGTGTTGATGGCCATCATCCCTGACAAAGCGCCAGAGATCATCATTGCCACCATGATGATTTTCACCGATCCAATGCCGGCATAGCGTGCCGCCGGTTCTGATTTTCCCATCGCGCGAATTTCATACCCCAAAGGTGTGCGCCAAATCAAAAACCAAACCAAAACACAGGCGACTAGCGCAAGGAAAAAACTCACATTCGCGGGGGCTGCTCGAAACATTTTTTCAAATCCCAAGAGCCCCGCCATATCCTCAAAGGTTGGCAAATGGGTGGCGGCGGGAAAGTTTGCTGTGGCCGGGTCCATGCTGCCCTTAGGCTTCAGCGCGCCGACCAAGAAAAAGTTCAAAACCCCGGCGGCAATAAAATTGAACATGATGGTCGTGATGACGATATGACTGCCGCGTTTGGCCTGCAAATAGGCCGGAAGCCCGGCCCAGATCATACCAAAAAAGGCCGCGCCAAGCGAGGCGCCGATAATTGCAAAGGTCCAATGGGGCCAAGGAATGAACAGGCAGACCAGCGCCACACCAAGCCCGCCCATCATGGCCTGCCCCTCGCCGCCGATATTGAACAAGGCAGCATGAAACGCCACCGATACCGCAAGCCCGGTGAAGATAAAATTGGTGGTATAATAGAGCATATAGCCCCAGCCCGAAGATCGCAGCAACGTGCCCTCGATCATGAGCTTGAGCGCCGCAACCGGGCTTTCGCCAATCGCCAAGATCAATAGAGCCGACAAAAGCGCGGCAATGATCAGCGAAATCAGAGGGACGAGAACCACATCAGCCCATTTTGGCATTATACCCATAATTGCGCTCCATTGCTTTGCAGGGCGGTCCAGTTCACACTCACGCGGAGGCCTTCCCGGTCACACCAGCCATTAAAAGACCCAGCTCTTTTTCATCGGTCTTCGCCGGATCACGTTCGCCCATGATCTGGCCATCAAACATCACCGCCACGCGGTCACTGAGCGAAAGAATTTCATCCAGTTCCACCGATACCAGCAATATCGCCTTGCCCTGATCGCGCAGCGCAACAATTTGTTGATGGATAAACTCAATGGCGCCGATATCGACGCCGCGCGTCGGCTGCCCAATCAACAGCAAATCAGGATTGCGCTCGATCTCACGCGCAAGAACAATTTTTTGTTGATTACCGCCGGAAAAATTCTGTGCCGTCAAATTGGGATTGGGCGGGCGCACATCAAAACGCTGCATCTTTGCGGCGGCTTCCGCCTTGATCGCCACATTGTCCATAAAAAACTGATTGGCCTGATGCGCCGGATCGCGGTGGTAGCCAAAAACAGAGTTTTCCCAGGCCATAAAGTCCATGATTAGACCTTCACGCTGGCGATCCTCAGGCACATGGGCGATGCCCTTGGCCCGCCGGGATTGCCCATCACTGTCCGCGCCGGTCAAATCCAACGCGGCACCGTTAACTCGCACCGATCCCGTGGCACTTTGGTAGCCACCTAACACTTCTAGCAATTCAGACTGCCCGTTGCCGGCCACCCCGGCAATACCTAGAATTTCACCGGCACGCAGCGAGAGGCTCACATCCTTCAGCCGCGCGACCCCGGCATCATCTACCATATTTAGTACTTTTATTTCAAGAACTTGGTGCTTAGGTTGCGCAGGCGTTTTATCCACCCGCAACAGAACTTTCCGCCCGACCATCAATTCCGCCAGATTTTCAGGGCTTGTTTGCGCGGTCTTAACCGTCGCCGTCATCTCTCCGCGCCGCATCACGCTCACCGTGTCGGTGATATCCATAATCTCCCGCAGCTTGTGGGTGATGAGAATGATGGTTTTGCCTTCTTCGCGCAGCCGCCCTAAAATACGAAACAGCTGATCGGCCTCGGTTGGAGTCAAAACGCCGGTCGGTTCATCTAAAATCAATATATTGGCCTGACGATACAGCGCTTTGAGGATCTCGACCCGCTGCTGCATGCCGACGCCAATCTCCTCGATCACCGCATCAGGATCCACATTCAGTTCATATTCCGCTGCCAATTCTGCCAATTCCGCCCGCGCTTTGCGAAGCGAAGGTGCCAAGAAGGCCCCACTTTCCGCGCCCAGAACGATATTCTCGAGGACTGTAAAATTCTCAACAAGTTTAAAATGTTGAAACACCATGCCGACGCCAGCAGAAATCGCAGCTTGGCTGTCCGGGATCGCCGTTTTCTGACCCGAGATGAAAATCTCCCCCGCGTCCGCTTTGTAAAACCCGTAAAGGATCGACATAAGTGTCGATTTGCCGGCACCATTCTCCCCAATAATGCCATGAATCGTCCCAGGCATAACTCGGATTGAGATGTCTTTATTGGCCTGTACGGGCCCAAAGGCCTTGGAAATACCCTTTAATTCGATCGCTGGTTGGCTCATCAAAATCCCTTTGTCAACAAAGGCCGCGCCAAATCAATGGCGCGGCCTCGCAATCTTGGCCTGTTCGCAGATCCTTTAGAAGGTCAAGGACGGGCAGGTTTCGTCAGAGGTGTAGTTATGCACGGACAATGTGCCCGCAGTCATGGCCGCTGCTGCTGCATCGACTGCGCTTTGCATGTCAGCNGANACCAAAGACGCGTTGAATTCATCCAAGGCATAGCCGACNCCGCCATTGGCCACGCCCATTTGGAAATTGCCTGTTTCNAGCGCATCGCCTTGGCTGAAGGCNTCGTAAACCGCATTNTCCACNCGNTTCANCATGGANGTCANAACCTTNCCAGGNTGCATGTAGTTTTGGTTGCTGTCTACACCGATNGACAAAATGCCCTCATCAGCCGCTGTTTGCAAAACGCCAACGCCCGTACCGCCAGCCGCGGCAAAGACCACATCTGCGCCTTGGCTGATCTGCGCTTTGGTCAGCTCAGAGCCTTTAACTGGATCATTCCATGCGGCCGGGGTTGTACCGGTCATATTGGCAATGATTGTTGCATCGCCATTAACCGCCTTGACGCCCTGCGCAAAGCCACAGCCAAAACGACGGATCAGTGGGATATCCATACCCCCAACGAAGCCGACAGTACCGGTTTCAGACGCCTGTGCAGCCAACATGCCGACAAGGTAAGAGCCTTCATGCTCGTTAAAACCGATGCCGCGCACATTGGGCATGCTTAGCCAGTTCACATCGATCACCGCAAACTTAGTATCAGGATAATCTGGCGCCACTTTTCCAAGCGCATCGGCAAAGGCGAAACCGGCCATAACGATCGGATTGGAACCAGCTTCCGCAAAGCGCCGCAAAGCTTGCTCGCGTTGCGCCTCATTTTGCAGTTCAATCTCGCGGAAAGACCCGCCAGTTTCCTCCGCCCAGCGCTGCGCACCCTGGAAGGCAGCCTCGTTGAAGGATTTGTCAAACTTCCCGCCAAGATCAAAAATGATAGCAGGGTCAGCCACAACAGCCGTGGCGCTCAAAGCAACAGCGGCAGCGCTGCCAAGAATATTTTTCATAAAGCTCATAAGAGTCTCCCATAATTAGCAAAACCCAGCCGACAGAATCCTCCGGGTCAAAAGCAAGCAGATCATTCGATCATGACCAAATAAGCCCGTTATGCCAAGGGAGCGTCAATATAAATTTATTATTTTATTAAGAATTATTAGGAAAATCGCAGTCAAAGATACAGACCCTCCATGGGAGGTAAAAGATAAGCGCATTAAGTCAATAATTTACGAAAAGTTAACGCGTCGCAGGTCGTGCCGCCACGCCGCTTATAATAGCGAGTTCGGCGGGCAACCTGCTCAAATTCTAAGCTTTCATATAGACCAAGGGCCGGCGCATTGTCTGAGGCTACCTCCAAAAAAACCGCGCGCGCGCCCAAAACCGCTGATGCCTCGATCAGCGCCACCATCACTTGCCGCGCCAAGCCTTGCCTTTGCACCGCAGCAGCGCAGGCAACCGTGAGAATTTCAACCTCATCCAGCACCAAACGCCCCATCGCAAAACAATCGCGCATCGCGCTCAGGTGAACGCCAGGCTGCGACATAAGTTGCTGAAACTCAGCAGCGGACCAAGGGCGCGCATCGGCAAAGGCAGAACGATGGACCCGCGCGAGATCCTCTGGCGAAACAGTCGTGTTAAGCTGCAACAGGGCGCACTTCGACCACTTCCGGGATATAATGGCGCAGCAGGTTCTCGATACCCATTTTCAGCGTCAAAGTCGACGAAGGGCAGCCGGCACAAGCGCCCTTCAAATGCAGGTAAACGATGCCCCGATCAAAGCCATGAAAGGTTATATCGCCGCCATCTTGCGCCACCGCCGGACGCACGCGTGTGTCCAGAAGCTCTTTGATCTGGATCACAATGGACTCGTCGGCAGCATCATAGTCGCCCTGAGCGACCACGCCATATTGACCGCCTGACAGCACCGGCACACCAGATTGAAAATGCTCCATGATCGCGCCCAACAGGGCCGGCTTGATGTGATCCCAATCCGTATCATCCGCTTTGGTCACAGTGACAAAATCAGAGCCCAAAAACACCCCCGTTGTGCCCGAAACTGCGAATAATCGCTGCGCCAGAGGGCTGGCAGAGGCGCTCTCAGCCGATGGGAAATCCGCAGTGCCCATATCCATGACGGTTTGCCCCGGCAAAAACTTCAAGGTTGCAGGGTTTGGAGTACTCTCAGTTTGTATGAACATTAAGCTACCTTCCGATTGTCGTGCCACAAATATGTGCTGCGGCCCGTGCAATGTCAAGTTTTTAGAATAGTTCTAATCCTGGATTGCACTAGCTCAAAGCTTCTAATTGCTCTTTGCTCAATGACCCCGGCACAATTACGATCGGCACGTCCAAACTACCTGATGATTTGGACAATTGTGTCACCAATGGCCCTGGTCCTTTACGATCGGTTGCCGCGCCCAAAACCAGGATATCCACTTCGGCATCATCGCGAATTTGCGACAAAATTTCCGGTACGACTTCGCCTTCACGAATCACCAACTCAGGATCCACCCCATGTTTCTCGCGCATCCACTTGGCGAAAACCTCGTAATGCGCCTCAATCCGCTCCCGGGCCTCCTCCCGCATAATTTCTCCAACACCGATCCAATGATTGAATTCTTCGGGTGGAATCACCGCGAGAACCTCGACCCGCGCGCCGGTGTTTTGCGCCCGCATGGCTGCAAAGCGCATCGCGTTCAAACATTCCGTAGAATTATCTAGCACAACCATAAATTTACGCATCAAAGGCCTCCATTCGATCCACATCATGCCCGGAGCCGTGCCGGCCCGCAACGCCAAATTGCGGCAGCAACCAAATAACATGGCCTATGCACCCTCGGCAGGTTTGCGGCCTGAAGCCCTTGACCCTTAGGCAGAGAACAGGTCGCAAAATTGGGGCGCTTAGCGCAACATACCGACGATATCGAAGGTTTGTTGCAAAATCGGAGCGGCCAAAGCCCGGCCGCGTTCAGCGCCACGGGCCAAAATACGGTCAATTTCATCGGGCTCTTGCATCAGGCGCGACATTTCACTGGAAATCGGTGACAGCTTTGAAACGGCCAAATCTGAAAGCCTTGGCTTGAAGGCGCCGAATTGTTGCCCGGCAAATTCATCAATCACCGCCTGAGGTGTCATATCATTCAGCGCGGCATAGATATTGACCAAATTGCGAGCCTCGGGCCGACCGTCCAATCCCTCAAGCGTTTCGGGCAAAGGCTCAGCATCCGTTTTCGCCTTTTTAATTTTCTTGGCCAAAGCATCTGCATCATCGGTCATATTCAAACGGCTCATATCACTGGGGTCTGACTTGGACATTTTCTTTGTCCCATCACGCAGGCTCATAACCCGCGTCGCCGCCCCCTCAATCACCGGTTCCGGGATGGGAAAGAAGTCGACGCCAAAATCATTATTAAACTTGGTCGCAATGTCGCGCGTCAGTTCGAGATGCTGCTTTTGATCTTCGCCAACCGGTACAGCAGTTGCGTGATAAATCAATATATCCGCCGCCATCAAAGCCGGATAGCCAAAAAGACCAAGCGAGGCATTCTCACTGTTCTTGCCCGCTTTGTCTTTCCACTGTGTCATACGCTTCATCCAGCCCATGCGCGCAACACAGTTGAAAATCCAGCCCAGTTGCGCATGTTCGGGAACTTGGCTTTGATTGAACAGGATTGATTTTTCCGGATCAATTCCTGCGGCAATAAAACCAGCGCAGAGCTCCCGGGTGTTGCGGCGCAGGTCCGCCGGGTTCTGCCAAACCGTGATCGCGTGCAAATCAACCATGCAATAGACGGTTTCAAAGCCACCATCCTCCTGCATATCCACAAAACGTTTCATCGCGCCCAAATAATTGCCCAAGGTCAGCCCACCAGAGGGTTGGATTCCTGAAAATACGCGTGGAACAAACTTTTCGGTCATTACGGCCTCGGCTCTAGAATTCAGTTTGCATATCGCATAATGAGCAAGGCCGAAGCCGTCAAGGAAGCACACCATGTCCGTCACCCCTACCCCCGCCGTTAATCCACTGCCGCCCGCGGTGATTGTCCTCTTTTTGGCGGTGATTATCGGCGAGTCCTATATCGCCGGGGCCGAGGCGCAACTTTGGGGCCAATTTGACGCGCGCATCGGCCTCATTCGTCAATTTGCTTTCTTCCCAGAGGGTTTTGAACGAGCCCTAGCGGCCGGTATCTGGCAACCAGAATTATTTTGGCGCATGCTCACCTACCCCTTTGTTCATGCCGCGATTATGCAGTCCATTTTGGCCTCGGTGTTGATCTTAGCTTTGGGGAAATTCGTGGGCGAAATCTTGGGCAATACGGCCGTATTCGCCATTTTCGGCATCTCTTCGGTATTTGCCGCCCTTGGGTACGCACAATTCACCTCAAGCACATATCCGCTCTTTGGTGGTTACCCGCCTGCCTATGGGTTAATCGGCGGGTTCAGTTTCGTGCTATTTAGCCGCGCGGAAGGCCTGTTGAGCCACCAATTGCGCGCGTTTCGCATGCTCGGACTGTTAATGGCAATTAATATCAGCTTCTCATTGTTCAGCAGCGGACCCTCGCTATGGGTCGCAGAGCTTTGCGCCGCTGGGGCCGGGTTTATCTCAGCCGCTGTGATCCAGCCGGGCGGGCTTGCCAATCTTGCCGCAAAGTTTCGGCGTCATTGATCAATCGCTCCGGCGTATCATCTGGCGCAATTCGGCAAAGCTAAAGGCCCCAAGAAGACGACCGGCCACAGAGTAGCTGCCCACCGCCACCAATAAAATCATAACCAAACCGAGCAAGCGCAGACCGTCCATCTGCAAGACCGGTTCCAGCGCACGGGCGGTGATCCAGACGACCACCCCCATCCCCAAGCTGGCCAGAAGAATGCGGAACGATCTTTTGCGCAACTGCGCATCCCAGCTTGCCGCCGGGCCAAACCGCCGCGCCCCCCACCACAGGCAGGCGAGCATGGCCCAGCCGGCGCAGGTTGCCCCATAGGCAGCAGCCGTAAACCCGATATATCGGCTCAAACCAATCGCTACCGCGGCATTAACCGCCAATGCAACAAGGGCATAGTTAAACGGAGACCGCGTGTCTTCGCGAGCGAAAAACACGGGCTGATAGAGCTTTTGCAACACAAAGGCCGGCAAACCCAGGCCGTAAATCGCTGTAGCTAAGGCCGTGGCCTGCGTATCACTGGCCACAAATGCGCCACGTTCAAACAAGACCGAGACCAATGCCGAAGGGATGACAACCAAGGCCACCGTGCAAGGAATGGTCAAAAGCAAAGAAAGCTCTGCTGCGCGGTTAAAAGCTCTCTCGCCACCGGCGTCATCCCCAATACGCAGTCGCCGCGACAGATCTGGTAGGAGCACAATGCCAATGGCAACCCCCACCACGCCGAGCGGCAATTGATACAGCCGATCAGCATAGTAAAGCCAGGCATTCGCCCCTTCAAAATAACTGGCAATCTGCCGACCCACCAGTAAATTGACCTGCACAACGCCGCCAGCCATCGCGGCCGGGGCGGCAATTATCGCCAAGCGCTTGAGCTCGGGTGTCATTACCGGCCAGCGCGGCAGCAGCCGAAACCCCGCTCGAAGCGCCGCGACCCATAGCACAATTAATTGCGCGATCCCTGCCAAAGGCACGCTCCAGGCCAGTGTCAAACCTATGTCCCAGCCCAACCATTGCGCGACAAACAGCGCCAGAATAAAGCAAATATTCAGCAAAACAGGCGCAGCCGCCGCCGCAACGAACCGCTCGGCTGAATTGAGCACACCCGAAATCAAGGCCGTAAGCGAGATGAAAAGAATGTAGGGAAAGGCAATCCGTCCAAACAGTACGGTGAGATCAAAGCGCGCGTCGCCAGCAAAGCCGCTTGCCATGGCCCAAACCAAATAGGGCATCGCGAACATGGCCAGCGCATTCAGCACGATAAGCACCAGCGCCAACATCGACAACGCGTCTCGCGCGAAGGCAAGCGGCGCATCACCCGTGGCAAGCTTTTTGGAAAACATTGGCACGAAGGCGATATTAAACGCCCCTTCTGCAAAAAATCTCCGGAACAGATTGGGCAAAGAAAAGGCCAGAAAAAAAGCCTCTGCCACCGGAGAGGCCCCCAAGGCGCCCGCGATCAAAACATCGCGCAAAAATCCCATGACGCGCGACACCAAGGTCCAAAACCCGACCGTGAAGACCCCCCTCATCATCGTCATGATAGCGCCCTCGTCGCGCCTTGCCTCAAAGCCTCCCGCAGTTTTTGCTCCAAACTGTCCCGCTTAGCCTTGGAATGCAGCTTCAGCCCGAACATGTCTTTGACGTAGAATGTATCGACCACCTGTTCGCCATAGGTGGCAATCACCGCGCTGGAAATATTGACATTGGCCGCAGCCAGCGTTCGGGCCAGATCATAAAGCAGCCCAAGGCGGTCGCGTGTATCAACTTCAATAATTGTATATATTTCAGAACCTTCATTGTCGAAACTAATCGAGGTGGGCACCTGAAACGCCCGCTCACGTTTTTTGATTTTATCGCGTGATTGGATGGCCTCACGGGCCACAAGCGTGCCTTGCAAAGTCTCATTGATCATCTTTTCCAAACGCCCAAGCCGCAGGTCCCGGTAGGGGTGACCTTCCGCATCCTGCACCCAAAAGACCGCGGTGACATAGCCGTCTTTACTGGTAAAGGTGCGCGCATCGACCACATTCGCCCCGCTCAAGGCCAAAGCGCCACAAATCCGGCTGAACACCCCTGGATGATCCGCCATCGCAAAGCAAATCCGCGTTGCGTCGCGATCTTCATCAGGCTGCAAATCCATGCGTATCTCATCTTCTGGAATATCCAAAAGCAGCCGGGCGAAAATCTGATGGGCGGTTACATGCAGACCTTGCCAATAAGGCGGGTAATGTCGGTTGGTTTCATGGCGCAGCGCCGCTTTGGGCCAATCGGGCAGAGCCTTGCGCAGATTTTTCTTGGCTTCCGTGCCGCGGTTCTCCCGATTGAGATCTTCCAGCCCGGTCTCCAGCGCCTTTTTCGTTTGCCGGTACAGCGCGCGGATCAGCACGGCTTTCCAATTGTTCCATACCCGTGGGCCCACGCCTGAAATATCACAGACAGTTAACACCGTTAAGAGATCCAACCTTTTGACCGATTGCACGGCTTTGGCGAAATCACGCACGGTGCGCGGATCCGCAATATCACGTTTTTGCGCCATATCCGACATCAAAAGATGGTGCCGGACGAGCCACTCAACCGTCTCCACCTCGCGGGGCTTGAGCCCCAAACGCGGCGCGACTTCACGGGCGATTTTCGCACCGAGCACCGAATGGTCTTCCGGCCGACCCTTGCCAATATCATGCAAAAGCAGCGCGATATACAGCACTTTTCGGTTCAGCCCCTCCGCCAATATTCCGCTGGCAACCGGAAGTTCTTCGATCAACTCACCGCGCTCAATCGCAGCCAGGTGGCTAATCGTTTGAATGGTGTGCTCATCAACCGTATAGGAGTGATACATATTGAACTGCATCATGGCGACAATCGGTTCAAATTCAGGAATAAATGCCGCCAAAACGCCCAGCTCATTCATCCGCCGCAATCCCCGCTCTGGATTGCCGTGTTTCAGCAAAATATCGTTAAAGATACGAATGGCCTCATCCGACTTGCGCATTGCCCCATCAATCAAATGCAGGTTTGCCGACAAAAGACGCATGGCATCCGGATGGATCAACAGGCCCGTGCGCATGGCTTCCTCGAAAACGCGCAGCAAGTTCATTTTATCTTTCAAAAAAGCCTCTGGATCGGTAATTGCCAACCGGTTTTGCAGCACACAAAAGCCAGGCTTCAGCTTCGGCTTTCGGCGTAAAACCCGCAGCAAAACAGGCTCTTTTTTAACCTGCGCAGCCTCAAGAGCCGTCAGGAAGATGCGGGTCAATTCGCCAACTTTTGTCGCATGACGAAAATAGGCCTGCATGAAATGCTCCACCGCCCGCCGTCCACCGCGGTCTCTATACCCCATGGACAAGGCGACCTCGACCTGCAACTCAAAAGTCAACTGGTCCATCGCGCGATTGGCAATCAAATGGAGATGACAGCGCACCGCCCAGAGAAAATTCTGCGCGGCCTCAAAAGTTGCAAATTCCTCGGCGCTGAACACACCTGCGTCAACCAATTGCTCCGCATGAAATACGCCGTTGATATATTTCTCGATCCAATACAGTGATTGCAGATCGCGCAGCCCACCTTTACCTTCTTTGACATTTGGCTCCACCATATAGCGCTGGCCGCCCTGCTTGAGGTGGCGCGCCTCACGTTCCACAAGCTTGGCTTCGGTAAACTCGCCTGCGGTATCTTTAAATAGCTTTTCACGGAGCTGGGTTTGAAGCTGCTGAAACACCTCTTGATCGCCAAGCAAGGACCGCATCTCAACCAAAGATGTGCGAATGGTATAATCTTCGCGCGCAAGGCGCAGGCAATCACGGATCGAGCGGCTGGCATGGCCGACTTTGAGACGGAGATCCCACAGCACGTAAAGCAAGGTTTCGATCACGCTTTCGGCCCAAGCGGTCATCTTATAGGGAACAACAAAGAGCAAATCGACATCTGAGAATGGTGCCATGCCACCCCGGCCATACCCCCCCACAGCCACAATCGCCAATTGCTCCGAAGTGGTCGCAACTTGCCGGGGATGAATATAAAGCAGCGCAGCATCATAGGCTGCCGCCACGGCGCAATCGGTCAGATAGCAATAGCTAATCGTCGCGGCCTGCGATGCGAAAGGAGACGCTTTGAAGGCGGCTGAAATCCGCTCCAGCCCCACAGCGCGGCTCTGGCGCAGTATGCCCACGACAGCGCCGCGGATGGCCGACGCATCGTTAAGATCTGCCACCGCGCGATCAATCTGTGCCGCAACATTTTCACGATCAAAGATATCATTCGCCTCCAGAATGAGATCCGAGGGCGCACGAAGGTTGGACAGTTCCAAGCCTAAAATCCGATATTGGAAAAGCTACGCGGAGCGGGCGACAGCACCACGACTTTATTGCCTTCAATGGTGGCCACCGCCAAACCGCGTTTAACAGTGCCATCATCGCGCAAGCGGAAAATACCAGCCGCGCCCTGAAACCCACTGCTTTGCGTCAAACCCCGGCGGTTCACCGCATCTCGACTGCCCGTAGCCACTGATGCGCCGACCGCCGCCACGCCATCATAAGCAATGGCCGCCAATGGGTGCGGCGCGCGGCCATAGACATTTTGAAAGCGCGCGTTGAATTGTTCGCTGCGCAGCGGGCTTGGCATGGCGAACCACCCACCTTGAATCGCAGGCAAATGGAAGGCGGAGGGCAAAGCGTCCCACTGTGCCAAACCTGCATATTGCACCAGCTGCGGATCCACCCCCGCCTCAGGTAGCAATTGCGCGATCAAGGGCAACCCGCCGTCGTAATCGGCGGTCAGAAACACGATATCGGCATCAACGACCTCATTGCGTTCAGCGACACGGCTCATCGCCTCGACCAGGTCCTGCTGGGTAAATTCATACCCCTCCACGCCAGCCAAAAAACTGCCCTGCGCGTCCAAGGCCCGCTCGAGAGCATCGCGTCCAGCCTGCCCGGGCACCGTGTTGGCATGCACCAATAGGGCGCGCGATTTGCCCTGCTCCCATGCATAGGCCGCCAAATGTTCGGCAGTATTCTGAAACGTATGGCCTAAGACATAGACATTGCCCCCAGCAATCTCGACATTATTCGACAGCGATAAAACGCTCACACCGCTGCCGGCCACCGCCAGACCCGCCGCATTGGCCGCACCGGCATAAAGCGGACCTACGATCACCTGTGCACCCTCTTGAGCAGCAAGCTGAGCCATTTCAGCCGCCTGGGTCTCAAGCCCAGCCGTGTCGTAGATTTGCATCTGCATCTCGACCCGGCCTTTTAGATCAGCCATAGCCATACGCGCCGCTTGCTCTGCGGAGAGCGCCAATTCCTGCACTCGTTCATCGACAGCTGTGAGCGGCAAGAGCACCGCCACCTGCACTGTTTTGCTGCCATCAAGCCGGAGGCCACCGCCTGCAATTGACCCGCCAGAAGGCGCAACACAAGCCGACAGAAAAACCATAGCACAAAGCGCCAATACAGGCGCGCCGCGCAGCTGCGACATTGATGAGATTAGAAAATTCATAGTCAAAGCGCCCTTCAGAGATTGATAGACCTGTGTTAAGTGCAGTTTATTGCAATCCGCAAAGGGGTCCAGAGGTGAATCATAATTTGATGAAGTTGGAGCCCGGCTTATACCTTGTGGCAACACCTTTAGGCTCTGCGCGCGATATTACCCTGCGCGCGCTTGATATTTTGGCCTCCGCGGATGTGTTGGCCGCCGAAGATACCCGCACTGCACGCAAATTGTTGGATATACATGGCGTGCCCTTGGCGGGGCGGCGAATCATTGCCTACCATGATCACAGCCATGCCAAGGACCGCCAAAAACTGCTCTATCATGTCGCGGAGGGTCGATCCGTCGCCTATGTGTCAGAGGCAGGCACGCCATTGATCGCAGATCCCGGCTATCAGCTGGTGGCCGATGCCCGGCGCGACGGGTTATCGGTATGGTCCGCGCCGGGACCTGTGGCCTGTGTCGCCGCTCTGACTGTGGCCGGCCTGCCGACAGATCAATTTCATTTCGCCGGCTTCTTGGCACCTCAGAAAGTGGCCCGCCAAAAACAGCTGGCAGAGCTTATGGCCCTGCGCGCAACAGTTGTTCTATATGAATCCCCCAAGCGGTTGACCGCGCTTTTGAGCGATATTGAAACGACGGGCGGCCCGGCACGTCCCGTGGCGGTCTGCCGCGAATTGACCAAGAAGTTTGAAGACGTCCAAAGCGGGCCAGTTGAGAGCCTTCGCGCATTTTACGCCGAAACGCCCGCCCGCGGCGAAATTGTGGTGCTGATTGGCGCCGGAGAAGAGGCTAAAGTTGATAAAGATGATCTTGAGGCGGCACTTGTTCATGCAATGGTAAGTCTTCGCGTGAAAGATGCAGCTGACGCTGTCGCTGGCGCTTACGGTCTGCCGCGGCGCGATATTTATCAATTGGCCCTCAAATTACAGGCTGCGCAAACCAAAGAGTAACGTAATGTTTTACAAAGCTGCACGCGGTACAAGCAATCATCTGGCTGGACTGGCCGCTGAACATTCAGTGATCGCGGAATATGCAGGCCCATAGGTGGCGCGGCACATCGGGCGAAATTGATCTCATTTTTGCCGATGGAGATGGGTTGATCTTCACGGAAGTGAAAAAGAGCCGCAGCCATGATGCAGCGCTGCGCAACCTAAGCCACAGGCAGCAAAACCGCATTTACCAGGCCGCCACAGAATATCTCGCAGATTCCGGTCGCTCTTTGGCAACAGATATGCGCTTTGATCTAGCCTTGGTTGATGGGCAGGGCCAGATTCAAGTGATGGAAAATGCCATGATGCAATAGGGCGCTGCCGAAGGGCTGTGACAGAAACAAATTGCCAAAACACCGGCGGGCCCTTAATGAGCCCTAAACCGTTTGGGAAATTTGTCCGAGGTGCGCGCATGTCAAAAAAAATTGCCTTTCAAATGGACCCGATGGAATCGGTCAATATTGACGCAGACAGCAGTTTTCATTTGGCGATGGAAGCCCAGGCGCGTGGCCACGAGATCTATTATCACACCCCCGGCAGGCTGGCCTTTGAAAATGGCAAAGTCACGGCCAAGGGACAAAAAATGCTGCTGCGGCGCGAGCGCGGCAATCACGTGGATCTTGGCCCGCTGGAGGATTTGGATCTGCACCAGTTTGACGTGGTTTGGTTGCGCCAAGACCCGCCATTTGACATGGGTTACATCACAACCACGCATTTACTGGACCTGTTAAAACCGGATACTCTGGTCGTCAATGATCCGTTTTGGGTGCGCAATTACCCTGAAAAGTTGTTAATGTTACAATTCCCTGACCTGATCCCTCCGACCACAATTGCGCGCGACTTGGACACGCTCAAAGCATTCCGCGCGCAACATGGTGATGTGATTGTCAAACCGCTCTATGGCAACGGCGGCGCGGGCGTGTTTCGTCTCACCCCAGAAGATCGCAACATCGCCTCATTGCATGAGCTTTTTACGGGAATAAACTCCGAACCGCTGATCATCCAAAAGTTCCTACCCGCCGTCAGTCAAGGCGACAAGAGAGTCATTTTGGTGGATGGTGAGGCGGTTGGTGCGATCAACCGCGTGCCTGCGGCCGGCGAGACGCGCTCCAACATGCATGTTGGCGGAAGGCCCGAAAAAATCGGTCTAACCGCGCGGGACAAAGAAATTTGTGCCGCTATTAAGCCCTTACTGCGCGAGAAGGGCCAAATTTTCGTCGGCATTGACGTGATTGGGGATTATCTCACCGAGATCAATGTCACGTCCCCCACCGGCCTGCAAGAATTACAACGCTTCGATGGAACCAATGTGGCCGGGCTGATTTGGGACGCAATTGAAGCGCGTCTATAATCTCGGCTCTGAAAAGGCTTAGGCCTTTGCCAAACCTCGGATCCAAATTGCGATTTGTCCCATAACGGCCTCCGCAGACCGGTCTGTACCACAGGCTTGCAAAAAGGCATGTGGTTGGTCTTTGGCCAATAAATGCGTGATCGGGTGATCGGTATGCGCGGCCAACCAATCGTTGTCATCAGCAATCGGATCGCATTCTGCTTTCACCAAGAGCAAGGGTGCGCCGGCTTCTGATAGGCGAGCCCGAAAGCCTGACACATCTTCACAACCCAAATGCCCATACATCACCCGGAGCGCGGTATCATTCAGGCCTTCAGAATTGTCGCCAAAGGCGTCATGGGACGGGCCTTCAAGCCCGCCAAATGCCCCGTAAAGGCTGACCATCCCATGTATTTTTGCGCGCGACGCCATGCCACCCGCGGCCCAAAGCACCATAGCTCCGCCAGCGCTGTCACCGGCCAGAACGATCTGATCGCGCCCGGCCGCGAAATGCTCGGCGATCTCGGCGGCTTGATCTGCTTGCGCGGGGAACTTATGTTCGGGGGCCAAGCCATAGGGGGCCGCGAAGACCCGCAGGCCGGTCAGCTTTGCCATCCACGAACACAGGGTTTGATGCGTCCAAGGGCTGCCAACGATCCAGCCACCCCCGTGAAAATAGAGGATATCAGCCCCTTCATGCAGCTCTTGCGGTGTGAAACACAGCCCCGTGCCACTGGCAAATGAGGCTTCGGCAATGTCGACAGTCTGAGCAGAGAAATGCGAAATGCTGGCCCGCTGAGCGGCGTAACCCGCGCGCAGCTTCGGCACAGGATCACTCACCCAATCGAGGGTTGGCATTGCGCTCATGCAAAATCCTCCGGCCGTGCCTCGCGGGCCATATGGTCAAGAACCGCGTTGACAAAACCGCGTTCCTTGCCATCAGGAAAAAACGCCAAGGCCACGTCAACATATTCCACAATCGCCACTTTTGGCGGTGTGTCGCCTTCGACAAACTCCGCACCCGCCGCGCGAAATAAAGCCCGTAACGTGGGATCTATGCGGGCAATGGGCCATTTGGCGACCAAAGCCCTATCTGTCATCTGATCGATCCGCGCCTGATTGTTGACAGCTCCGGCAATCACCCGATTGAAATGCGCGATATCCCCATCGGCGAGCTGTACCCCGTCAAGCTCCACACCCATCCGGTGCTCTTCGAACTCTTGTGACACCACGTCAATCGACAATTGCGAGGCTTCCATCTGGAACAAGGCCTGCACGGCGTACAGGCGACTGGCCGATTTCATGCGGCGCTTTTGATTGCCTGATAAATTAGAACCGCTCATACTTTTGCCGTCTCCTCAGTGGATAAAAATCCAATTTTACCTTTGGTTTGCCCCCATTTGCGTGTCAACGCGATCAAATGCAGGGCCGCTGCGGCAGCCCCGCCCCCTTTATTTTGACCGGCGGTCTCTGCGCGCACTTCAGCTTGTTTGCGGTTTTCAACCGTTAATATTCCATTGCCGATACAGGCGCCCTGTAGGCCCAAAAGCTGCAGCGCGCGGCTGCTGTCGTTGCAGACTGTCTCGTAGTGGGTTGTCTCGCCTCGGATGACGCAGCCCAAGGCGACATAGCCGTCAAACTCGGCCCGACGATGCGCAATAGCCATAGCAGTAGGCACCTCAAGCGCGCCCGGCACTTCTACCAGCTCCCACTGGCCATTCGCAGCCTCAATCTCGGCCTGGGCACCGGCGACCAGTTGATCGGCGATGTCTTTATAATAAGGTGCCACCACAATGAGAATTTTGACTGGCGCATCAAAAGACGGGCGGACAAGCGTGTGATGTTGCTCTGCTGCGGCCATTAGTTTGATACCGAAATTTTTTGCGTGCCAAGAATTTCCAACCCGTAAGCCTCAAGCCCAACAATCTTGGGCTCCGGTGAGTTGGTCAACAAGGTAAGCTGTGACAGGCCCAGTGACGACAGAATTTGTGCCCCGACCCCATATTGGCGCAGAGTTTGCGGGCTGCCATCATCCGATGCGCCAATTTTCATGTGCAGATCGCGCAATAAGACTAAGACCCCGCGTCCCTCCTCGGCGATGATTTTCATTGATTGTGAAAATTCAAAGGCCCGCCCCTCGGGGCCGGTTCCAATCATATCCAACATCGGATCCAAAGAGTGCATCCGCACCAAAACCGGGGTCTCTTCGCTGATATCCCCTTTTATCAGTGCAATATGCTCAGCCCCTTGGGTTTCATCGTTGAAAATCCACATCTGCCACTCACCGCCGAACTCGGATTGGATAAGCTCCTCACCTTTCACCCGCACAAGGTTATCATGCCGGCGCCGGTAGGAAATCAAATCGGAGATGGTGCCGATCTTAAGACCGTGCAGCTGCGCAAAGCCAATGAGATCAGGCAAACGCGCCATGCTGCCATCTTCATTCATGATCTCGCAAATCACCCCAGACGGGTTCAATCCAGCCAAACGTGAGATATCGACGGCAGCCTCCGTATGGCCAGCCCGAACCAATACGCCGCCATCACGGGCCCGCAGGGGAAAGACGTGCCCCGGCGTTGCGATATCAGCAGCAGTTTTGCCAGCATCAATCGCAACCGCAACCGTATGGGCGCGATCATGGGCGGAAATACCAGTTGTCACACCTTCGCGCGCTTCGATTGAGATCGTAAAAGCGGTTTCATGGCGCGAGGAGTTATAACTCGACATTAATTGCAGATCCAAAGCATCAGTCCGTTCGCTGGTCATGGCCAAGCAAATCAAACCACGCCCATAGCGGGCCATGAAGTTGATCGCCTCTGGCGTGGCCATCTGCGCAGGAATGACCAGATCACCTTCGTTTTCACGATCTTCATGATCCACAAGAACAAACATCCGCCCATTGCGCGCGTCATCAATAATCTGCTCAATAGGCGAGATCACCTCAGCCAAATCGCGCTCTACGGCGCCCGGCGTTTCGAATGGTAACAGATCGCTCATGCCTTAACTCCAATCTCGCAAGCGCGCAACATAGCGCGCCAAAGTATCAATTTCCAAGTTCACGCGGTCACCCACCGCCGCAGAACCCCAAGTTGTGACAGCCTTCGTGTGTGGAATAAAGTTGATCCCAAAGTCTGTACCGTTCACCTCGTTCACAGTCAAAGAGGTGCCGTTCAATGCGACCGAACCTTTAGGGGCAATAAATTTCGCCAAAGCCTCTGGCGCGCGTAGCGTCACCCGCGTGCTGTCGCCCTCATCGCGCAGGGCGACAATCTCAGCCACGCCATCCACATGGCCTGAAACAATATGCCCGCCCAGCTCATCACCCACCTTCAAGGCCCGCTCCAAGTTGATCGGCCGGCCGGCTGTCCATCCGCCGATATTGGTCAATCCCGCGCTCTCTGCAGACACATCAACACAGAAGCTGTCAGAAGTTTTTTCCGCCACCGTCAGGCACACGCCGTCACAGGCAATAGATGCCCCCATATCGACCGTGGTCACATCATAGCCTGTGGCGATCTCAACCCGCAAATCCCCCCGCTGCACAACAGATCGGATGGTGCCAACGTCAGTTATGATACCTGTAAACATGATGTTCCCCTTTGCGCTGTCCCTATCCTCAGACCCCGCTTGGGGCAAGGGTCACAGTTGGAATTGAAACTGCGACAATTCGCAATTAAGAACAACCCACAGAAGTTTTTTCAAAAAAGCCGTCCCATTTCACACGGCACGCAGCGGGGTATTTGAAAATGTCAGACGGATTCGAGCGCAATTTCCTGCTGTTATAGGGCCCGCATGGTCCATTTTTCAACCAGCTCAGGCAGCTATTGGACCAAACAGGCGCAAAAGCTTGGCGGGTCGGCTTTAATGGCGGTGACGCATTTTTTAGAGCAATAAAGCGCGCTTCATCGCCCATACCGAAAGCTTAGAGGCTTGGCCCACGGCACTCGGCAAGATCGTCGCAGAGAAATCCATCACCGATATTGTGTTATATGGAGAGACACGTACCGTACATGCCGAAGCCATAAAGCTGGCCAAGGGCTTGGGGTTGCGGGTTCATGTTTTTGAAGAAGGCTACTTGCGCCCCTATTGGGTCAATTACGAGCGCGGCGGTGCCAATGGGAATTCCCGCCTGATGGGGATGACCGTAGCGCAAATGCAAAAAGTTCTTTGCAAAGCCCGAATCGACCTCACCGAGGCCCCGGCCCATTGGGGCGATATCCGACAACATGCATTCTATAGTTTTGTATATCACTTGAACATATTACTGAACAATTGGGCGTTTCCTGGCCTTTAGGGTTTGAAGCCTTGATCCGCGGCAAGGCCGTAACCTGTCTGGGCCTGCCCTTTTATTCAGGCTGGGGATTAACTCATGACCGCCATGCGGTGCCACGGCGGCAAGCACGGCCTGATATACTGGGGCTGATCCATGCCTGCCTTATTGAATATCCGAGATATTTCGAACCGGTGAGCAGATTGCCCTGCCCGCCTGAGGTCGTCGTGGAACGGCTGGCGAAGGCCGCAGATCTCCCACAAGCTTGGTATTTGCGGCCATTGGCCAAAATTCAGCGGATTTTTGCCAGCCAAGCCCATCTGTGGCGATAAATCATGTCGCGTCAAAACGGCCAGCGCTTTGGCGAGTAAGTTCTACGACAAGCGGCGCCAATCTTGGCGGGTATCTTGACCAATTTTGCGGGCTGAGATGAGCTCAAAGCGCGGTGCCAGATGCAAATGCGACAAGGCCAGATCCCCCAAGCCAGCCAGCCCGTCCGCACCAAGCGCCACACCAGCCGTATAGAGGATCACATCGTCGACCAATCCGGCCCGCAGCAATGAGGCCGCCAATTGCCCGCCGCCCTCGCACAAGACCGATGTCAACCCCTTTGCCCCCAAGGCTTGCATAAGCTTAGCCAAATCGAGCTGCCCATCAGCCGCGAGAGGAACCTGTAGGAGCGCGTCGCACTGACTTTGCCAAACGCCGCTCATCCGAGCCTGCGGTCCATGGCACAGCCAAAGTGGCGCAATATCCCGGCTAGTCTGCAAGGCAGGCGCGTCAAAATCTAAATGACGTGAGGCCACAATGCGGATGGGCTGCCTGTCGAGGCCCAAACCGCGCTGGGTGAGGCTGGGATTATCTGCCCGGGCCGTGCCGCCGCCGACAAATACCGCGTCATGACAGGCGCGCAGACCATGCACATCGCGCCGCGCCTCAGCCGCTGTGATCCACTGGCTTTCACCGCTGGCCGTCGCAATGCGCCCATCTAAAGATATGGCCAATTTTAACGTCACCCGCGGGCGCCCATTCTGCAGGCGGCTAAAAAATCCGCTATGCGCCACCAAAGCCTCTTGGGTTTGGCAGCCAAGACTGACCTCAATTCCTGCGGCTTGGAGCTTGGCAATTCCCCGACCGCTGACCCTCGGGTCTGGATCCGCAATCGCCACAACACAGCGCGCAATGCCCGCTGCAATTAACCCTTCAGCACAGGGCGGCGTTGCTCCGTGATGAGCACAGGGTTCTAGGGTGACAAAGGCTGTAGCCTGCTGCGCTCTGGCCCCGGCCTGTTCCAAAGCCATGGTTTCTGCATGAGGCCTGCCGCCGGGCTGCGTCCAGCCGCGACCAACAATACGCCCGCCTTGAACAATAACGCATCCCACCGCCGGATTGGGCCAAACAGATCCTTGACCGCGTTGACCCAGACTGAGGGCCAGCGCCATAAAGCGCGCGTCACTTAGAGCGCTCACTCCTCAGGCGGCAGGTTTGGCCGCAGCTCAGAGACGAATTTATCAAAATCATCGGCAGCTTGGAAATTTTTATAGACACTGGCAAAGCGCACAAAGGCGACCGTATCTATCCGCGCCAAAGCTTCCATGACGATCTCACCGATGGATGTAGAGGGGATATCTGTATCTCCCATGCTTTCCAACCGGCGCACGATGCCAGAAATCATTTGATCCATCCGCTCAGGCTCAACTGGACGTTTTTGCAGGGCAATGCGAATGGAACGCTCAAGTTTGCTCCGGTCAAAATCTTCTCTGCGACCATTTGATTTGATGACCACCAAATCACGCAATTGCACGCGCTCATAGGTCGTAAACCGCCCGCCACAGGCTGGGCAAAACCGCCGCCGCCGAATGGCTACATGATCCTCGGCTGGGCGCGAGTCTTTTACCTGAGTGTCAACATTTCCACAAAACGGGCAACGCATGTGCCATCCCCTCTTCGTATTCCGATAGCGCAGAGCGCTTAAACTTCCACTATCCTTATAACATTTCACCACGGTTTGGGTAGAGGAGATTTTGGCCCACTGCATTTTGGGGTGGCTGCCCGATGTCGCCACTGCCAAAATGAGAAAGGACACGCAGAGCGAGGCCGTTCTCATCAAATTTTCACTACTGTGACGGACCTATTGGTCGAGAAAGCTCCGCAATTTACGGCTGCGGCTTGGGTGCTTGAGCTTGCGCAGGGCTTTGGCTTCAATCTGGCGAATACGTTCGCGGGTCACGCTGAACTGTTGGCCCACCTCTTCCAAAGTATGGTCTGTATTCATGCCGATGCCAAAGCGCATCCGCAGCACCCGCTCTTCACGCGGGGTCAGACTGGCCAAGACCCGCGTTGTGGTTTCTTTCAGGTTCTCTTGTATCGCACTGTCGAGCGGCAAGACGGCATTCTTATCCTCGATGAAATCACCCAGCTGCGAGTCTTCCTCATCGCCAATTGGCGTCTCCAAAGAAATTGGCTCTTTGGCAATTTTCATGACCTTACGCACTTTTTCCAAAGGCATTTGCAGCTTGGCTGCCAATTCCTCAGGCGTGGGCTCACGACCGATTTCATGCAGCATTTGGCGCCCCGTGCGCACGAGCTTGTTGATCGTTTCGATCATATGCACCGGAATACGGATGGTGCGCGCTTGGTCCGCAATAGAGCGGGTGATAGCTTGGCGAATCCACCATGTGGCGTAGGTCGAAAACTTATAGCCCCGGCGATATTCAAATTTATCTACCGCTTTCATGAGACCAATATTGCCCTCCTGAATCAGATCTAAGAATTGCAATCCGCGATTGGTGTATTTTTTGGCGATCGAAATTACCAAACGCAGATTTGCCTCAACCATTTCTTTCTTGGCTTGGCGCGCTTCTTTCTCGCCTTTTTGTACCTGTTGCACAATGCGGCGGAATTCAGAGATATCCAGTCCAACATATTGGCCAACCTGCGCCATCTCTGCGCGGAGATCTTCCACTTTATCGACACTACGCTCCATAAACATGGTCCAGCCGCGGCCAGTTTTCTCGCCCATATCGGTCAACCAGTTTGGATCCAGCTCGCGGCCGCGATAGGCATCAATGAACTCACGGCGGTTAATCCGCGCTTGGTCAGCAAGTTTCACCATGGCGCTGTCAATCGACATCACCCTGCGGTTGATGCCGTACAGCTGGTCAATCAACGCCTCAATCCGGTTGTTGTGCAGGTGTAATTCATTCACCAATTCAACAATTTCTGAGCGCAGCTTTTGATATTTCGCCTCGGCCCCGTCCGAGAAACTCTCATCCTCGTTCAAAGTCGCAGAGATACGCACATCCTGCATCTCAGATAGAAGGATATAATCAGAGGCAATCAGGTCCAGCGTCTCCAGCACCTTTGGCTTGAGCGCCGCCTCCATAGCGGCCAGCGACAGATTGGCCCCTTCATCATCGTCGTCATCATCGGCGATGATAGGGTTGCCATCCGCATCCAGCTCAGGGCTGGCGCTGGCAGGGCTTTCCGTGGCAACAGGTGCCGCCACAACCGGAGCCTCCTCCTCTTCACCCATGTGGTGACCAAACGTAGTCTCCAGATCAATCACATCGCGCAGCAAAATATCTTCACTCAGCAATTCGTCACGCCAGATGGTGATCGCTTGGAATGTCAGCGGGCTTTCGCAAAGCCCCAAAATCATTGTATTGCGACCTGCTTCGATCCGCTTGGCGATGGCAATCTCACCCTCGCGGCTCAAGAGCTCCACCGAGCCCATTTCGCGCAGATACATACGCACCGGATCATCCGTCCGGTCGAGTTTTTCGTTATTTGCCCCCGCAAGCGCTACATCGCGGTTTTGATTGGTGGCCACCAAATCCGTTGGGCCTTTGTCTTCATCTTCTTCAGATTCATGCTCTTCGGTTACCTGAATGCCCATTTCAGAGAGCATCGACATGACGTCTTCGATCTGATCGGACGATACCTGATCGGGTGGCAAAACTGTGTTTAGTTGATCATAGGTGATATAACCTCGTTCCCGCGCATCACCTATCATCTTTTTGACAGCCGCTTGGCTCATATCGATCATCGGTTCATTGGCGTCGGCATCTTGCTTGCGGTCGTCGTTATCCTTGGCGGCCATGCGCTGTGGCTCCTTGTCCTTGGGACTCTCACTAAACGTAAAAACGAATCGGTTTTAAAACTGATTCGCAACGCTATTTAGCCTGATTCGTCCCCCAGTTCCCACCCCCACCGAGCTTAAGGTCGGTTCGGTTTCGAATAATTAATCTGCTGCAGCAGATCATCTAATGTATTTTGTTCTTCTAACTTTACTTTTAGACCGTTTTTCGCGGTCTTATATTCTGTATCATCTTCCTGGGCGCCCTGGGTTGTGGCCTGCAAATGCTTGGCAGATTCACTGATCCGCCAGGTCAGCCCCTCATCATCAACATCCGACACATCCAAAACCGCCTCTGCAACCTCCCGCCCATGTGCATCTATAGCAAAAATCTGAGCAAATTCTTGCTGCAGGCAGGCGATCACAAAAGACACATCCGAGCCGTTGCGCACAGAGGGCGCAATGCGCACATGGGGCAGATGCATCAAGTTTTCAAGTTGCGGTGGCCCAAACAGTTGTTCCGCCTCTGACCAAAGCTGCTCAGGCGATCCGGAAAATTGCAACAAAAACTGCTGGAGATCGCGGTGCAGTGGCTTTTCAAACTGCAAATCCTCCAACGCCGCTTCGACCTTGGGCAGGGCTTGCGGGCAGTTGAGCAAACTGGCCAAAATAACCGAGTGACGCAGGATATGGCTCGGTTCAGAGCCATTGGCCAGGGCCGAAACACGCGTGCTCGCTTGTGGTGTTACAGGCCGATAGCCTGTCTTGGCAGCAAAGCCGCGCGCCGATTTCGGCGCGGCCTTTGGTCGGAACAATTGCCAACGCTTGTCCTTTATCGCCTGGCCGTAATGGCCGCGAATAGAGGGGTCTTGGATCAACTTAAGCTTTTCGCGAAGGGCTTTATCCAATGCGGCTTTGCGTTCCGGGCTGTCAAAATTCTTGCCGTAGGTTTCACGCTCCCACAACAAATCCACCATCGGGCGCGCCGCATCCAAAAGCGCTTGCATGACGCTCGGTCCACCGGCGCGCAGCAAATCATCGGGATCCTGACCGTCGGGCATCACCGCAAAGCGCAAAGACTTTCCCGCCTCCAACAAAGGAAGCGCCAAATCCATAACGCGCTGCGCGGCGCGTATGCCGGCCGTATCGCCATCCAGAGCGATGATCGGCTCATCACAGATGCGCCACATCAGTTGTAGCTGGGTCTGTGTTATCGCTGTGCCCAATGGCGCGACAGAGGCGTTGAATCCCGCCTCCGCCAGGGCAATAACATCCATATACCCCTCTGCAACGATCAAGCTTTGCTCTTTGCCAGAGGCCTCCCGCGCTGGCGCGTGATTATAGAGCGAACGCCCCTTATCAAAGAGCTCGGTCTCTGGTGAATTGAGGTATTTGGCCGACTCATTGGGATCCATCGCCCGGCCACCAAAGCCAATGCAGCGCTTTTGCGGATCACGGATTGGAAAAATAATGCGATTGCGAAATGTGTCATAGGGGCGTTTGCCCTTATTGGAGGGTTTGGCCAGCCCTGCCGCGAGGATCAGCTCTTCGCTAACACTCTTGCCGGTGAGATGATCCCAAAGCCCCTGCCAGCTGTCCGGCGCATACCCGATCTCAAAACGCTCCAGTGCCAGCTGTGACAAAGCGCGACCTTTCAAATAGGCCCGCGCATCTGCCCCGGCTGAGGTGTTCAGCTGCAATCGAAAAAATTGCAGCGCCTGTTCCATGACCTCGGCCAATTGCGTCCTGCGATCGGCTTTTTGCCGCGCCTGTGGGTCGCGCTCGGGCATCGGCATGCCAACCTCACCGGCCAATATCTCCACAGCTTCCATAAAAGAGACATTCTCTGTCTCTTTTATGAAGCCCAAAGCATCGCCTTTGGCTTGACAACCAAAACAATAATAATAGCCTTTTTGATCATCCACATGAAAGCTTGCGGTTTTCTCTTGATGAAACGGACAGGGGGCCCACATATCGCCCTTGCCTTGATTGGATTTGCGAGTGTCCCACATGACCTTGCGCCCAACGACCTGAGAGATCGAAGCTCGACTGCGCAACTCATCCAAAAATCCTGGTGGCAATGACATGGGGTTTTCTAAACCAAATGCGCGCGCGCGGCCACTGATTCCATCGCGCAGGTCAAATCATGCAGCAGGGTTTGCGTCATGGAGCGAAACACCATCACCCGAAACCGCGACTTGCCAAGGCAAGAGATCACCGCCTGCATATGCATCAATGAGCTGCGCTGGCTCATGCCAGTTTTGAAATATTTGACCCGCAGATCCAAAGGGGTAAGATGGGCCAAAACAGCGCGCACATCCGCACCATTTAGATCCAAAACAGTCCAGCCATCACGAACATCAGTCACCGCCGCATGACGGGTCAAGCGGCCAGACGGCGTTGCGCCCGCCACAGCAATATGTGCGTGATCAAACCAGAGCGCATGGACCCCGCCTTTGCGTTTCAGCTCATTGGGACCGGGCCATTCCAGTCCCAGTTGCGTGTTGAACGCAGAGGCCGCTTGAGCCGCCTGCCCCTTGTAGGGTGCCAGCAGATACAGCGGCGCTTGCACTTCACGAACCGAAACCGTGCCGATCTCCAAGGGCAGCCCCGCGCCCGCAGCCGATGTTTCATAAAGCTCAACCACGAAGCCGCCTCCCCTCTGGATCAAAAAATACTGGCGCACAGACCTCACAAAGCGTGGTGACACCGCTCAAATGCTCCACCATCTTGATCTTCTGCCCGTGGCGATTTCGCCCACCGCGCAGAAATGCCTGGGCAATTACCGACCCTAAGGTCGGAGAATAACACATGGAGGTCACATAGCCCTCGTCATTGTCAGAAACAGCTTGCGCTTCTGGCGCAAAAAGATGCGCGCCGGGAATAATCTGCTTCACCTCACCGATGGGCCGCAACCCCACGAGCTGATCGCGCTCGGGCCCCACAAGCCCTGGCCGTGCCGCCATGGTTTTGCCGATACAGTCTTTGCCTGCCGACACCATCCGCTCGAGACCAATGTCAAACGCAGTGGTGCGCCCATGAATTTCCGCATGGGTGATAAAGCCCTTTTCAATACGCAAGACATTGAGCGCTTCGAGACCATAAGCCCCGCCACCCAGCGCCTCGGCCCGCTCGAGCAGCAGTTGAAAGAGGCTTTCACCGTTGCGCGCGGGCACCGCCAATTCGTAAGCATGTTCCCCAGAGAAAGAGATCCGAAACAACCGCGCGGCAATGCCGCCCAATTGCACAGCTTTATATCCCATATACGGCAAGGTTTTATCGCTTATCTTGCGATCTAATATACCGTTAAGCAAAGCGCGAGCTTCTGGCCCCGCCACGGCAAATTGCGCCCAATGCTCTGTGACAGATGTAAAGCTCACATCGAAATCTGGTCGCAGCCCTTGATGAACGAAATCCAAATGCCGCATCACCTGCCCGGCCGCTGCGGTTGTCGTGGTCATCAGATAGTGCTGCGCGCCAATTCTGGCACAGGTGCCATCATCCATAACGTGACCGTCTTCACGCAACATCAACCCATAGCGCACCCGGTTCTGTTTAAGACTGGCAAAAGAATTGGTGTAAAGCAGATCCAGAAAAGCAGCCGCATCCGGGCCTTGGATATCAATTTTTCCCAAGGTCGAGACATCGCAAATGCCAACTGCCGTGCGCACCATCTGCACCTCGCGATCACAGGCTTGACGCCAATGAGTCTCACCTTCGAGCGGGAAATAGCTCGGCCGATACCACAGCCCCGCCTCAACCATCGGCGCGCGGCGGTCTTTGCTAATCTGGTGAGAAGTCAAAAGCCGCTCTGGCGCAAAGCCTTTGCCGTGTCCACCTGCGCCAAGGGCGGCCAGGGCGACTGGCACATAGGGCGGACGGAAGGTGGTCGTGCCCGTTTCCGGTATGCCTCGACCGGTGGCATCGGCCAAAACCGCAAGCGCGGCAATATTGGAGTTTTTGCCCTGATCAGTGGCCATGCCTTGGGTGGTGTAGCGTTTCATATGCTCGACCGAGCGAAAATTTTCCTGAACGGCCTGTTTGATATCTTTGACCGTCACATCATTTTGAAAATCAAGCCACGCACGCCCGGTGCCGCCGACATCCCAAAACGGCGTGATCTCATAGGGGGTGTCCTCCGCAACAGGCAGCGCGCTTGGCTTGACCCGTTTCCCCAGCGCCTTGGCCAAAGTCAGGGCCTCCGCCTGCCCCTGCGCCAAAGCGCCTTGCGTGCTCATCTCCCCTGCGGCAGCGCCCGCCGCCACCAAGCCAGGAACGGCGCCCGGCTGGGGTGTGAAACTTGCCAAAGCCGGATCCCAAATCGGGCGGCCGTTCATGTGACAGGTTAAATGCACTGAAGGATTCCATCCGCCCGAAACGCCCAGCGCATCGCAGTCAATCGTTTTCACCGATCCGTCGCTTTGCCGAATATCAATGCTTTTCAAACCCAATCGCCCGCGGCTGCCGGTGACCACTGCGCCTGTATAAAGCGGGTAATCGCCCAAGGGGCGCACCTCGGCGCGGCTGTCGATCATAGCCGCAACCTCAACGCCTGCCTCCATAAAATCTCGCGCCGTGCGATGCGCATCGGCGTTATTACCGAAGATCGCCACTCTTTGGCCGGGGCTCACCCCAAACCGGTTGAGGTAGCTGCGCATGGCACCCGCGGTCATAATGCCGGGACGATCATTGTTTTCAAAGGCGATTTGCCGCTCCAGAGCGCCCGCGCATAGGATCGCCCCCTTGGTATAAATGCGCCAAAAAGTTTCGCGCGGCAATCCGTCCGGGATCGCCTGCAACCCCGGCCCGACGCGCTCCAGGGCACCGAACACCCCTTGGTCATAAGCGCCAGTCACAGTGGTATTTGCCATGATCCGCACCGAGGTAAGCCCGGACAATTCAGCCAATGCCGCCTGGACCCAAGCCACAGCTGGCATCCCGTCAATATGCTCCATTTCCGATAAGAGGCGGCCACCCAGCTGGTCATGTTCATCGGCCAAAATGACGTCCAATCCAGCCCGTCCCGCCGTCAAGGCTGCCATAAGCCCCGATGGACCGGCACCGATGATCAATACATTGCAATGCGCATAGGCTTTTTCGTAAATCTCATCATCATAACGGGTCGACAAAGCTCCAAGACCCGCCGCCCGGCGAATGGCAGGCTCATAGACCCATTCCCAAAATTTCCGTGGCCACATAAAGGTTTTGTAATAAAATCCAGCCGATAGAAAGGGTGCCAAAACGTCATTTACCGCCAAAGCATCACATTTCAAGGACGGCCAAGCATTCTGCGGCATGGCCACCAGCCCATCGTAAAGCGGCAGCATCGTGGCGCGGCTGTTGGGCTCGCGCGCCAAACCGCGCGCCACAGTCACCAGCGCATTCGGCTCCTCCGATCCGCAAGTTACAATCCCTCTTGGGCGGTGGTACTTGAATGATCGGCCAACAAGCCTTTGACCATTGGCCAAAAGGGCGCTCGCCAAAGTGTCGCCGGCGAACCCCTCGAAGCTCTGGCCGCCAAACGTGAACCCCAGGACGCGACTTCGGTCAACCAATCCTTTTCCGACCACTCTCACAGCTGATTTCCTTTGACCAAACGCGCAGAGATAACCGCATGCGAAACCGTATCACGGCGCACCGCGAGCCAGGCTCCGCAGCCAAATTCATGATGCCAAAGGTCCTCGGTTATCCCGGCTGGGTTCTCGCGGTTGTGCAGATAGTCATCCCAGGCCTCCGCCCCCGCATCGGGCGCGGGCCGCGCAAGAGCTGTGGCATGGCCAGAATAGTAAAACTCACGCCGATCTCGCGTGCCGCAAAGAGGACACTCTATGCGCATATCAGCCCTCCTTTGACACAGCAGATAGAGACATCACAATCATCCAAAAACATCCGACCGCTCCTAATGCAAATTATGCTGGGCACCGGTGCCCTCTTCATCCATCAACCCACTCCCGCTGCGGAATCGATCCAGGCGGAAGCGCGCGGCGGCGGCATGCGGGCGATCTGTCGCTAAAAGATGTGCAAAACAATGGCCAGAAGCCGGCACAGCCTTAAACCCACCATAACACCAGCCCGCGTTCAAATATAAACCCTCAATATGGGTTTTATCTATAATGGGTGAACCATCGGGGGTCATATCCATTATGCCACCCCAGCTGCGCAGCATCCGCGCCTTGCCGATCAACGGCATAAGCGTCATCCCAGCCTCTGCTACATGCTCGACCATAGGCAGATTGCCACGGGCGGCGTAGCTGGCATACATATCGAGATCGCCCCCAAAGACCAAACCCCCCTTGTCCGATTGGCTGATATAAAAATGCCCCATGCCAAAGCTTATGACGTGATCAATACAGGGCTTCAGCCCCTCGGTGACAAAGGCCTGTAGCACATGGCTTTCGATGGGAAGGCGCATGCCTGCCATAGCCGCCACTTGGCTGGAGCGCCCCGCGACAACCATCGCCACTTTCTTTGCGCGGATGGCACCGCGGCTGGTTTGTACGCCGCGCACCACACCCTGTGTGATGTCAATGCCGGTTACCTCACAATTTTGAATCAAATCCACACCAAGCCGATCCGCCCCCCGCGCATAGCCCCAAGCAACAGCATCATGCCGCGCCGTACCCGCCCGCCGCTGCAACAGGCCGCCATAAATCGGGAAACGCCCCTGATCATAGTCGAGGTAAGGCACCATCTTGCGCAATTGCGCGACGGACAATAGCTCAGCATCATCACCTTGGTTTAAGATGGAATTGGCCCGACGAATGGCCGCATCTCTTTGTCCATCACTGTGAAACAGGCCAATTTGCCCACGCTGGGAATGCATCACATTGTAGTTGAGATCCGCCTCCAGCCCTTCCCAGAGCTTCAAAGAATGCGAATAGAATTCCGAGTTCCCCGGCAAAAAGTAATTGGCCCGAACAATGGTCGTGTTGCGGCCTATATTGCCGCCGCCAATGTAGCCTTTTTCCAGCACGGCAATTCGCTTGAGCCCATGTTCTTTTGCCAGGTAGTAAGCAGTCGACAGCCCATGTCCGCCACCTCCAATGATCACAATGTCATAAGCCTCCGCTGGCTCTGGATCGCGCCAATGCGCCCGCCAACCCCGGTTACCGGTCAAGCCTTGAGTCAGGACTTTCATAGCTGAAAACCGCATGTCTTAAACCTGCAAATTGAAACACGGGCCAGTGAATGAAAATATGCCGAGTTTGGCAAGAGGGAATACAAAATTCCATGGCTCTGATCGCCGCAACTTGCGCCTGAACATCAAACCGGTTGAATGGGCCAGTCTTCCGCAGGCGCGTCCAAGCGAGCCAAAATAGTTTCACCGGCCACCGCTGTTTGCCCCAAGCCGACAGCAGGTTCCACGCCTTCGGGCAGGAAAATGTCCAAACGGCTGCCAAAGCGGATCAAGCCAAACCGCTCGCCCACGCCCAAATGCGTGCCCACTTTTGTGAAACACACAATGCGGCGCGCCACGAGCCCAGCGATCTGTGTCACCCCGATTCTGGTTTTATCGGCAGATTCAATGGTGATCGAGTTCCGCTCATTATGCTCGCTCGCCTTGTCTAAGGAGGCGTTGAGAAACTTGCCATGATGATAACTTATCGCCACCACCGTGCCGGCCATGGGGGCTCGGTTCACATGACAGTTGAAGACATTCATGAACACAGACACGCGCGTCAGAGGTTTATCGCCCAGTTGCATATCTGATGGCGGCACGGTCTTAGTGATCAAAGACACCACCCCATCGGCCGGAGAAAGGATAAGCCCCGGCCTTTGCGCCACAGAGCGCACCGGGTCACGAAAAAAATAATAACACCAAATAGTTAGCCCCAGACCAAACCAAAATAACGGCTCCCAGACCAGCCAAAGCGCGGCGGTCACAGCCGCAAATATCGCCACAAATTTGCGTCCTTCAGGGTGCATAGGAACGGCGATGACTTTCATCATATTCATCAGATTAGATCCAATTCAAAGTTGTTAAGATCACGAAAAGCGCAAAAATCCCATTCAGACAGAGCATAGAGAAAACCGCGAATGATCCGAGGTCTTTGGCATGTTTTGCCGCAAGTGACCACTCCGGTGATACAAGATCGACAATTTCCTCAATCGCGGTGTTGAGTGCTTCTGTTATAATCGTCAGCCCAAGCAATAGCATAGATATGCCGATATGAGTGGTTTCGGCCCCAACCCAGATCAAGATCGCAACAATAAAAAGACCCATCAAAAGCTGATGACGAAACGCTGTTTCCCGCCAGAGTCGCCGCGCTCCGGCGATAGAGTAGCATGCAGCGGCAGAGAGATGGGCGAGTCCCTGAATTTTGTCAGGTTTTCGTAGGTTATTGCTCATCCGTTGCTCCCAGAGCCAGCAAAGATTTCGCGCTCACGATTGGGCTCGGGCTTGGGCGCGACAAATACAATGGAGGCAACGGTCTGAACCATCCCACAATTTAAGACCTTTTGGCCGCTTTTTTTGCACGTTTTGAGAGGCTAAAAATAGGGATCATCATCAAATAAATCACATTGGCAAACAACAGCGTATACCAAGGAAATACAAACAGGCTGATCACAAAGGCCACCGCCAGTAAAATCACCGGCAGTCGCATGGAGGCGGGGAAAGTTGTGCCCTTCAGCGACATGGTTGGAAATGTACCCACCGCAGGACCGGCACAGACCACAACGAATGCAATGGCCGCCTCAACATAATGACCGACCACATCCACCCCAGCCATAACCAAAAATAGCGGCGACAGTCCCAAACAGGCCAATGCGGGCGCCGGCACTCCAACAAAATCAACCGATTTCACCCCATCCGACTGGCTGACATTAAAGCGCGCCAAGCGGAGGGCGCAGCAGATCGAAAAGATCATGACAGCGATCCACCCAAATCTTGCAGCCTCCGACCCTGCGAAAATTGTGAAATAAATCACCAAAGGTGTCGCGATCCCGAAATTGAAAAAATCGGCCAGCGTGTCCAATTCGGCACCAATTTTACTTTCACTTTTCATAACCCGCGCCAGCCCACCATCGGCGGCATCCAAAATCATTGCCAAAACCAGCAGATATAGGGCCACGCCGACGTTGCCTTGCAGTGCCGAACGCACCGCTGTTAACCCGACGCATATACCAAAAATCGTGACGATATTTGGCAGCATCATGGATAGTGGCTCTCGTGGAGAGGAAGATGAAGATTTCATGTGACCTCAAAGAAGCGCGCTATTCAAACGTGAAAGCCAGGCAGATTTACCGAAAACAATGCTGCCACCAACACTCCAGTCCCAGCACCACTGTCCTAGCAGAAGTCATTTTCTTTTTCAACATGACGCGCGCAGGCGCAGCCCAGCGCCCAAACCGGCGAGATACCGTGGCATTGGCGCCTGTCATGCGGCGGGTCAATCGGCGGTTGTTGCTCCATGAGCCTGGCTCGCACCGCGTGCCTACAGCGCTACAACCCCTTGTTTTTGTATGATGCCGCGACCTTGCGGATGCTGACCAGATAGGCCGCGGTCCGCAGATCTGGCACGTCGGCGCGCCGCCGCCACACCTCTGCCATATCGTTATATGCGCCGCGCATCGTGTCATCGAGGCCAGAACGCACCAGCTCTAATTCACTGGCACCTTTAAGATATTTCTCTTTAAAATTTGGAGTCAGCTGCCAATTGACATTGCTAGATTTGCTCAATCGCTCCAATTCATTGACAATAAGTTGGTTGCGCGACTCCTCGCGTCGCCGCTCCATACGGCCAAAGCGAATATGGCTGAGATTTTTCACCCATTCGAAATAAGAGACTGTCACGCCGCCCGCATTGGCATACATATCCGGGATAATCACCACGCCGCGCTCACGCAAAATAGCATCGGCCCCGGCCGTCACTGGCCCATTGGCCGCCTCGACGATCAAACGCGCCTGCACCCGATTGGCGTTGTCACGGTTGATAACCCCTTCCAAGGCCGCTGGGATCAAAATATCACACTCTGCCTCCAAAACGCTGGCCCCGTCCAAGGTATAGCTGCCGCCCTCAAATCCCTTCACCCCACCATGTTCGGCGACCCAAGCCTTGAGCGCCTCAATGTCCAAACCATCGGGATTTTGCACAGCCCCGTCTCGCTCAATCACCCCCGTGATCCGCGCGCCATCCTCCTCAGTTAAGAATTTCGCTGCGTGATAGCCCACATTGCCCAGCCCCTGTACAACGATAGCTTTAGAATCGAGATTTCCAGACAGCCCAGCCGCCACCAGATCTTCGGGGTGACGAAAAAATTCTCGCAAAGCATATTGCACCCCGCGGCCGGTTGCCTCCGTACGCCCTTCAATCCCGCCGCCACTCACCGGCTTGCCGGTCACGCAGGCTCGGGCATTGATGTCGGTTGTATGCATCCTTTGATATTGATCAGCAATCCAAGCCATTTCCCGCTCGCCCGTGCCCATATCCGGTGCTGGCACATTTTGCGACGGGTGGATCAAGTCACGTTTTATCAACTCATAGGCAAAGCGCCGGGTGATTTGCTCTAATTCATGCTCATCATAGGCCAAAGGATCAATCCGCAGGCCCCCCTTTGAGCCGCCATAGGGCGCATCAACCAAAGCACATTTATAGGTCATCAAAGCGGCAAGCGCCTCTACCTCATCTTGGTTAACGCCGAGCGCATAGCGAATGCCCCCTTTGACAGGCTCCATATGTTCCGAATGCACTGCACGATAGCCGGTGAATGTCGTCATCTGACCACGCAGGCGCACACCAAAGCGCACCGTATAGGTGGCATTGCAGACCCTAATTTTTTCCGCCAATCCTGGCGATAAATCCAAAAGCGCCACGGCGCGATTGAACATGATATCAACACTGTCGCGAAAACTTGGCTCAGATGCGTTAGAGACGTTCATTAAACCTATCCTAAATGGAAGTTGACTTTCGTGACAGGAGTCTAGCGCAGTTGATATGAAATAAAATGCCTATTCTCTCACAATTTCGTATTCATTTGGAGAAAATCTGCGCGCGCTTTGAGCAAAACCGCCAAACTATCCGACATAAATTTTGCCTCTGACGGCGCTGTGACCCCGCCAATGCCAACCCGCGTGCCGAATTTCCAATATAGGCCCGGTATCCAGGCCCGCTCCGTCTTATTTTGCAAGGTCACAACAAAGCCATTGGAGGGTTTGAATGCGAACACGCCCCGCTCCACGCGTAAAATTTCGTCCATCGCAGCCAAAATTCGGCCATCCTCAAAATATAGCCCAGTGGTACGCAACTCAATATGGCCGCGAGTGCCCCTTTGCATGGTGCGGGCCATCCACAGAACAGCCGCCGCAACGCCAACCAAGAACAGCTTATGAACAAAGCCCGCCTCTATAGTGACCGTCAGATACAGGAGCAAAAATCCGAGTAGCATCATGACAAACAGGCCAAAGCCACGGCGTACTGGCGAGGCTTTGAGACGCGCTATCACAGAATCTGACATTTCGGCCTTCCTCAAATTTCACTTGTTAGGCGGACGCCTCGCTATCTACCTGCCTTGAAACACGCCAAGATGGAAGGTTAAACTTTGCTTTAGCGGCGCACCACCACCTCATAGCCGCGCTCTTCAGGTTCATCATCCACCAGTTCCTGTGGAAAGCCCGGAGCTTGAATGCTCAATCCCGTAGCCTCCTCCAAACGCTCAATGATCCGATCCGATTGCGCGCGGACTCCATAGCGTTTTTGCCCGTCAGTCATGATATCAATAATCATTGGTGAAATTTCCAAAGCCACGCCATGATCATCCGCAATCTTTTGAAACAAGCCAATGTCCTTTTTCACCAAGTCCATCGTGAAATTCACATCTCGCGACCCCGAAAGGATCAACTGGCTTTCGGTTTCATGCACAAAGGAGGTGCCAGACGACATCGCAATGGCCTCATAGGTCATGCCAAGATCCATTCCGGCGGCTTTCATCACAGTCAGCGCTTCGCAAACTGTGATCAAATTGGCTGTGGCGAGGTAATTGGTCATCACCTTCAAAATACTGGAATTTCCAATCTCTCCCACATGCAAAATGCGCCGTCCCATATAGGTCAAGATTGGCGCCACTTTTTCGAAGGTCTCACGGGTACAGCCGGCATAGATCGAAATATTGCCCGTATCAGCCCGGTGGCAACCGCCGGACACTGGGCAATCAACCGCTTCACCACCGGCAGCTAAAACCAATGCCCCCAGCCGCTTCACCTCACTGGCATCTGTCGTTGACATCTCCATCCAAATCTTACCCGGCGCGACATGAGGCAACATCTCACTGACCACCGCATCACAGGCCGCAGGGCTCGGCAGACAGGTGATGACCGCATCGCAGTCTTGCATCAATTGCGCTGGGCTTGCCCCATCTTTTGCCCCATGCGCCACAAAATCTGCCACATAGGCAGCATTAAGATCATGAACGCTGAGATTCACGCCGTTGCGCAGCAAACTGCCCGCCAATTTGCCCCCAACGTTACCCAAGCCAATAAATCCAACTTTCATGCGTTCTCTCCCAAATGAACTTTGACAGCAGAAAAGCAGCCATTGTCGACATGTCGCACTCATTTGCGACGCTTGTCATCTTACCTGTGATTTTGCGAGATGTTCTATGGAAACTCAGACGATCTTGCCGCCAGCATTGAAACCACTTCGCAATTGGAAGAGTTTTTCCAAAGAACCTTTGTCATTTCCGCCTGTTTGGGCACGATATCATCCCCCGTGCGGCGGCGGAGCCCGTTCTTGGCCGCTGTTGATTCCGCCGCATTGTGGATTAGCTCCCGGACAAGCTACAATATCGACAATAAAGGAACAGCCCATGTCATTACGCCCGACACTTGAAACACGGCAAGCCACCCCGACCCTAGAGGGGGCCGGTGTCAAATTGCACCGCGCTTTCGGATTTCAAGACCCCTCAGAAATGGATCCCTTTTTGTTGTTTGACGATTTTCGCAATGAATTAACGGAAGATTTTGAAAAGGGCTTCCCCTGGCATCCGCATCGCGGCATTGAAACCATCACCTATGTGCTGTCGGGCAGTGTTGAACATGGCGATAGCCTTGGAAACAAAGGTACGCTCGGTGCAGGTGACGTGCAATGGATGACCGCGGGCCGTGGAATCATGCATCAAGAAATGCCCCAGGGCAATCGCAGCGGACAGATGCATGGCTTCCAACTGTGGGGAAATTTACCCGGCAGTCTGAAAATGACAGACCCGCGATATCAAGATGTCGCCGGCCAAGAGATTCCCGAGGTCATAGATGATGATGGCACGCGCGTGAAGGTCATTGTCGGCGAATACTGGGGTCGTAAGGGTCCGGTTGACGGCATAGCGGCCGATCCGCAATATCTCGACATATATGTCCCGCCAGGGGTACAAAAGACCTTCAAAATAGACACCTATCGTCGGGCCTTTGCATATGTCTTTGAAGGCGCCGCGGCATTTGTGGATGCGGCGAAACCAACGGGCGTACTGCTTGAAAAAGAAGTAGCCGGGCAAGAGGTAAACATCCGTGATCTGTCCGGCAATCGCACTTTGATCCGCTTTGGAAATGGCGATGAGGTCAGTCTACAGGCCGGCGCAGAGGGGGTGCGGTTTTTGTTGATTTCCGGTGCTCCGATTGATGAGCCGGTAGCCTGGCACGGTCCGATCGTCATGAACACCCGTGAGGAGCTGATGCAAGCCTTCAGCGAATTGCGCAACGGAACCTTTATCAAGCCAGCGCATTAACCCCAAAGGCTTGACGCGTCAAAGCGCAATAATGGCGCGTCAACTCTATGCTGGACAAGCGACCATCTTCGCGGAACCAATCCACCACCCCGGTCAGCATAGCAATCAGAGCGAAACTGGTAATTTTAGCGTCAGGCACCTGAAAATCTCCTGAGAGCACGCCCTTTCGGATCATGTCATACACAATCTTCTCATAGCGTCTGCGCATTTCTTCAATCTCCTTAAAGTTCTCCTCAGTGAGATTGCGCAGCTCCATATAGGAGATGAAAACCAGGTCTGGACGCTGGATGTGGAAATCCAGATGGAAGGCTACAAAGTGATCCAGTGCCGCTACCGGATCATGCGGCACTTGTTCTGCGGCCCAGCGGGCCAAAAGATCCGCCATGTGCCCACGCAGAAGGTCAAATAATAGCGCTTGTTTGTCAGGTGTATAATTATAGATTGCGCCCGCCTGCACCCCCACCCGCGCCGCAATTTGGCGCATGGTCACCGCCGCAAAGCCATGGCGCGCAAAAAGCTCAAGCGCGGCTTGCTTGATTTTTGGGCCGGTTATTTCTGAGTGTGAGCCAGTTTTTCGCGCCATGCGTCGATATTAACTGAACCAGCGTTCAGATCAATGATCATTGCTTGCTGCCGATCACTTTGCGCGCTACGTCGTTTTTATGACTGGATATCTATCTCTTTATCATCTGTGCATTGCAGCACTCCTGGCCGGTTGTGGCTCGATTCCGCAGCTTGATGCTGGCGAACCGGCCGTGAAACAGGCCGGTGCCTACCCCGCGTTTCTCTCAGCCCGCGATCTACGCGCCGCCGTCGGCACCGACCAGCCGTCGCAGCCCGCCGCAGAGCCATCCCGGCAGGCGCAATTGGATTAGAGGGCAGAGGCGCTGCGCAAGCGGGATCTGACCGGCGAATAGGCCCAAACCCACCCAAAATATCCGTTAAATTGGACCGAGTTCCACAGCCGCCCCGTTGCGGTTGCGCAGATTTACGACTAGACACGGGCGATGAATTCGTGACCAGAAGGAAGTAACCCATGACCGCTGCCCCTCTTAGACTTGGCATTGCAGGGCTCGGCACTGTCGGCGTCGGTGTTGTGAAAATGATCCAGAAGAATGCGGCGTTACTTACGCAGCGCGCAGGTCGCGAGATCACAATTTCTGCGGTCTGCGCCCAATCACGCGGCAAAGACCGCGGCGTCGATCTGTCGGGCTATGGCTGGGAAGATGACCCAATTGTTTTGGCCAAAAGGGACGATGTGGATGTCTTTGTCGAATTGATCGGCGGCAGCACAGGCCCGGCAAAACAGGCAACGCAGGCAGCCATTGCCGCCGGCAAAGATGTGGTCACCGCCAATAAAGCCATGCTGGCAGAACATGGGCATTCATTGGCCCTCTCGGCCGAAGCTGCCGGCCGTGTCATCCGCTATGAGGCCGCCGTCGCCGGGGGTATCCCCGTGGTGAAAGCACTGACCGAAGGCCTTGCGGGCAATGAAATTCAACGCGTGCTCGGGGTCATGAATGGCAGCTGCAACTATATCCTCACGCGCATGGAAGATGCCGGCCTGACCTATGAAGAGGTCTTTGCCGAGGCCGATGGTTTGGGATATCTCGAAGCCGATCCAAACCTTGATGTGGGTGGCATTGATGCGGCCCATAAATTGGCTCTGCTCGCCTCCATCGCCTTCGGCACAGAGGTTGATTTTGGATCTGTGGTGATCGAAGGCATTGGCGCCATCACCATCGAAGACATTCATGCCGCCGCCGATATGGGCTATCGCGTCAAACTATTGGGTGTTGCGCAACGCACCGGCCGCGGGCTTGAGCAGCGCATGACACCCTGTTTGGTTCCGGCCAATTCGCCCTTGGGCCAACTCCAAGGCGGGACCAATATGGTCATCTTGGAGGGCGGCGATGCGGGGCAGATCGTGCTGCGCGGTGCAGGTGCCGGCGAGGGGCCAACGGCCTCTGCGGTCATGTCAGATGTTTTGGATCTCGCGCGCGGCCTGCGGCTCAATACTTTTGGGCAGGCCGCGACAGGATTGGTAAAATCGCAACCGGCCACGACAGCAACAACGGCGCCATTTTATTTGCGCCTGCAATTGCTCGACAAGCCCGGCGCCCTGGCCAAAGTGGCCTCGGTTATGGGCGATGCGGGGGTCTCGGTCGACCGAATGCGCCAATATGGCCATGATGCCGAGCAAGCCCCTGTGCTCATCGTCACCCATAAGACAACCCGTGCGGCAATTGATCAAATATTAGAAGACTTTGCCAAAACGCGCGTTGTCGAGGGTCAGCCGGTTGCTCTTCGTATCGAAGCAGTTTGACCCGGCCAGGCCAGGCACGCGCGGTGGCTTTGCGGGGCTGTTGCACAGAACGACACCAGTGTTAGCGCACACAGTCTTGCCACGGCCCGTACCGCTGCGCTAGGCAGACGAAATCAATAAAGGAACCTCACATGTGCTGACGCCACAGAGTTTCACGATCGCGCTCTTTCTTTAGGATTGGC
>NYTV01000003.1 GCA_002683685.1 Paracoccaceae bacterium | reverse complement strand
GGCGCAATTGCGGCGGGGCGCATCGGTGACGGCGGTTTGGGCCTTTGGAACGGCCTTTGCTTTGGCCGCAGGATTTTGGATCGTGGGGCCTTTTGTTATTGATGTGATGGCCAAAGACCCCGCTGTGCAGCAGGCGGCACGATTATATCTGCCGCATATGGTGGCCGCGCCACTGCTCGGCGCTTTGGCTTGGATGCTTGATGGAGTTTTTATCGGTGCCACACGCACCAAGGATATGCGCAATATGATGATCCTATCGTTTTTAGGCTACTGTGGTTTGGTGCTCGTGCTCTTGCCAAGTTTCGGCAACCATGGGCTTTGGATGGCGATGAACGGATTTTTCATCCTGCGCGGGGTCAGTTTGGCGCTCCGCTATCCGGCGCTGGAACGGGTAGCCGCTGCGCCTTGAGCCTTGCAGCTGCGCTTGGTGTTAGAGCCAGTCTTGTGTGGTCGTGCCGATGGCTTGATCGAGCCGCTCATAGCCGTCCTGTGCCAAAAGCTGATCCAGGCCAGTTGCAATGCGCGGCACTAAAGATAGCCCCTGATACACCATGGCTGAATAGATTTGCACCGCGCAGGCGCCAGCAGTGATCTTCGCATAGGCGTCCTGTGCCGATCCAATGCCGCCCACGCCCACCAGATCAATCTTGCCCCGCGTGGCTTGGCGCATTTTCGCCAATATGCGGGTGGATTTTTCAAACAGCGGGTGTCCTGAAAGGCCGCCGGTTTCTTCGCGCTGCGCAGAGGAAAGCCCGGCCCTGTCCAAAGTGGTATTGGTGCAGATAATGGCCGCGAGCCCGGCTGAGAGCGCCAGATCCGCGATATCTTGTATTTCCGCATCTGTTAGATCAGGCGCGATTTTGAGGAAGATGGGCAGGGGGTTGGCCAGAGCCGCATTGGCTGCGTTCACACGGCCCAACAGATCTTCGAGGGCCGCTTTGCCTTGAAGATCGCGTAGCCTTTCTGTGTTGGGTGAAGAGATATTCACCGTCGCGAAATCGATATGTGCGGCGGCCTGCGTGAGCACATGGCCAAAATCATCGGCTCGGTCCGCGCTGTCTTTATTCGCACCAAGGTTCAACCCGCGCGGTATGGCCGTTGGGGTTTGTGAGAGACGGGCGGCGATTTCAGCGATGCCTTGATTGTTGAAGCCAAAGCGATTGATGACTGCCTGGTCTTCGGTCAGGCGAAACAGCCTCGGTTTTGGGTTGCCGGGCTGTGGGCGCGGGGTCGCGGCACCCACCTCCAAAAACCCAAATCCCGCCTTCGCCATTGGCGCCAGCGCCTCAGCGTTTTTGTCATAGCCCGCTGCCAGGCCAAGCGGGTTGCGCAGGGCGATGCCGCCCAGTGAGGTTTCAAGGCGCGCCGTATGAACCGGAGCGCCGTGCAGCGGGGCCAGTCCCAGCTTCAGCGCTTTTATTGACAATCCATGTGCACGCTCTGGCTCAAACTGATGCAGAAGCTTCAGGCCTAATTTTTCTCGCAGGCTCATGTCAGACCTTCGGGAAATTTGTGGCGTCCACCAACCAGCGGCAGGGGCCGGCACCAAAGAACCTCTGACATTTTTAGCCTGTCATAAAGGTGGGGAAATTCAGCGCCGCCGCGTGAGATTTCCCATTTTATTGCACTGCCCAGAGCCTCAGTTTCGACAGCTGCGAGAAAAAGATTTTCGACATTTGCGAAATGTTTATCGGCTGTATCTTGGGCCTGCTGGGCGGTGGAGAAATGGATATAGCCATCCTCAAGATCGATCGGCGCCCCATTGGTCTCGCCCTCGGCCTGCAAGGCGTGCCACTCAGCGGCACGGAATATTTTGTAAATAATCATCCCCCACCTGTGCCGTGTCATGAGAAAATCGTCAACCATCCTTTCTGCGTATGGGCTTTCTGGCGGTTGTAATTGACTCGACTCAGCAGATGTGGATCGATGATGCCTCTATTTATTTCCGGAAATAATAATTATTTTGGGGAAATGATAATGATGAAAACAATGCTTGCTAGCGCAGCTGCTGTGGCTCTGACCGCGGGGATGGCTGTGGCGGATTATACGTTAGCAGTTTTGCACACCAATGATTTCCACGCGCGTTTTGAGCCGATATCAAAATATGATAGCGGATGCGGTGAGGAAGATAACGCAGAAGGAAAGTGCTTTGGTGGCTCAGCTAGATTGGTCACAGCCATCACAGAAGCCCGCGCAAGGTCCGAAAATTCAATTTTGGTGGATGGCGGAGATCAATTCCAAGGCACCCTATTTTATACCTACTATAAGGGAAAACTGGCCGCTGAGATGATGAACAAAATGGGCTATACGGCGATGACCGTTGGCAACCACGAGTTTGACGATGGGCCGGAAGTCCTGCGCGGGTTTGTCGATGCGGTGAATTTTCCAATCNTAATGTCCAATGNTGACATCAGCGGCGAGGCACTGCTGCGCGATGTGATCNAGAAGTCGGTGGTGANTGAGCAGGCTGGTGAGAAAATTGGTNTNATCGGNCTGACGCCNGAGGATACCGATGAGCTGGCCAGCCCTGGGCCGAATGTNATNTNCTCCGATCCGTCTGANGCGGTTCAGNTCGANGTGGACCGNTTGACCGCAATGGGGGTGCATAAGATCATNGTGNTATCGCATTCTGGCTANCNGGTCGATCAACGGGTTGCGGCGAATACCACCGGTGTGGATGTGATCGTCGGCGGGCATTCTAACACATTGCTGTCCAATACAAATGACCGTGCTGAAGGGGCCTATCCCACAATGGTGGGTGATACGGTGATCGTTCAAGCCTATGCCTATGGCAAGTTTTGGGTGAATTGAATAGCACCTTTGATGATGACGGCCGCATTGTTGAGGCCGTTGGTGAGCCGCTGATCATGGATGGATCAGTGGGTGAGGACGGGGCCACAAAGGAGCGCATTTCCGAGGCCGCCGAACCATTAGAGGCGATCCGCAATCAAGTCGTCGCGATGTCCGCCGCCGCGATTGAAGGCGACAGATCCGTGTGCCGCGTGCAAGAATGTGAGATGGACAACCTGGTGGCTGATGCGATGCTTGCGCGTGTGGCCGATCAGGGTGTGCAAATTGCGATTGCCAATTCTGGCGGTCTGCGCTCCAGTATTGATGCCGGCGAAGTGACCATGGGAGAAGTGCTCACCGTCCTGCCATTTCAAAACACTTTGGCAACGTTCCAAATTTCTGGCCAGGGGGTGATTGATGCGCTTGAAAACTCAGTCAGCCAGGTCGAGGAGGTCGCTGGTCGTTTTGCACAGGTTGCCGGTTTGAAATACACTTGGGACCCGAAGGTTGCACCCAATGAGGGACGGATTGTCGTGGTGCTGGTTGCGCAAAATGGCGGCTATGCGCCGATTGATCCTGCGGTCCTCTACTCTATTATGACAAATAACTATGTGCGCAATGGCGGAGATGGCTACAAAATGTTTCGCGATGGTTTGAATGCCTATGATTATGGGCCGGGTCTCGAAGTGGTTCTGGCTGAATTTATGGCCGCGCAGGGAAGCTATGAGCCCTATCTTGATGGCCGTATTTCGGTCAAATAATAAAATGCGGGGCCGATTGGCCCCGCATCCCCCACTCTTTGGGCCCTAAAGTTGAAAATATTTCTGGCCGGTTATGGCCAACATGCAATCAGGCCGACGGTGTTTTGGGCAAGATTGGCCAAATCCACAGGCTCCAGCTTGACGGTCTTGGTGTCGGTGCTGGCGGCGGCCTCCGCCGCGATCAATGTCTCAGAAATCAATGGCCAATTGGCCATGAATTGTACATTTTCAGGCAGTTGGCGAGATCCCTGCGGTGGTGGCGGCAACAGCACACCGATCACAGAGCCATATTGGTCATAAATCGGCCCGCCAATATCGCCCGGCAGGCTGTCGATCTCCAATCGGGCAATACCTGCGCGGCCTGTGAGGTCGGTCAGTGCTTGCAACTGGCCCATGGTTATGGACGGCGCGCCAAGTTTGCCACCATAGGAGTAACCCCCCAATGCAACATATTGTGGCGCATCGGGACGCTCGGTTTCGAACCGGCCAACCGACGGGGAGGCCGCGCCTTGTATGGGAACCAAGACCGCAAGCTCCGCGTTTTGCGCCGCGATGCTGAGTGGGAGACCATCTTGTAAAAGCAAGCTTGTGCACTCGGAAAAGTCTTGCGCCGCCGTGAGGATATGGCCCGCGCTGCTGATGAAAATTCCCGATTGCGTGAAGCTTGGTTGACGAATGGTCAGGCCGCCCAGGGAGTCTTTCGGCTTGAGATCCGTGCCAAGAATGGGTGCCTCGCCCAGCGCGCCAGCAACAGATGTGAAGCTGGTGAAGATTTCCTCTTCTACGCGTGCGCGGCGTGCTGCGTCCCCGCGCGGCCAGACAAATATCACCCCTTTGATGTCACCGCCCTGCAATGTGGCAAAGCCGGTGGTGTGGAGCCGGTCGTCATAGGCCTCTATCGTGAAGCTAGATTTCGCCAGATTGCGCGGGCCGGTTTCTGGTAGGATGCTCAAAGTTTGCATCACCTCATAGAGGGCCGCCAGCCGGGCTCTATCGCCGCGTTGACTGATGAGGATCACCTGCGCCAAGCCTGTGCCTNTGGCGGCATAGGTGGCAAAGGGNGGNTTNTAGGAGACTGGTGCCAAAAGGGCGCTGGGCAGGCGCAGCGCGATNCCAGCCTGCGCATCAACCACCTCTTCAAATCCCANTCCTGCCAATAAAAATTGANAATCCNCAATNGCTTCGGCTCTTTGTTCGGCGGTAAGAACACCNGTTTCTTGATAGCCATTGGCNCTTTGCCAGCGCGTCATAGCCGCACGCGTNCCCGGNCCATAAAGCCCATCAATGGCACTTTCATAAAACCCGGCCCAAGCNAGTGCGCGTTGCAGGTATTTTTTCTCGNCCTCTGTCATCGCCCTTTCTGTGGCTTTGGCTTGGGCAAGCTGCTCGGNCAGGCTGATTGGCNGCTCCGGTAGGGTCACTTCCGCNGNCCCANCGGGCACCGCGCTAGGCTCTTGATCTGCGGCGGGNGCCTCGGTTCGGGGTGCCGGATTTGGCCGCGCATCGGTTTGTGTGGCGACTTGAGCTGTGCGCGGGCGCGGGTAGAAGCGTTCACCATAGGATGAGCCGCTTGTGGTGAAGCTGGTGCGGGGAATAATTCCCTCAGCGCGGAATTTTTGCAAGGCGGCGTCGGCCTGTTCTGGATCATATGGGCCGATGGCCACGCCGAACCAACCTCCGTCAATTTCAAACCCGTTCACATTATCCAGATCGCGAGTGTAGATCTCAATCCTGTCCAAACTTGCCTCGAGATGCAGCCGGGTTTCGAGCTGGATCCAAACCTGCCGAGTCACAGTCGATTGTGCCAAAGCAACCTGTGCCCAGGTCAACATCATAGCCACGAGGCTGTAGATAAGCGCTACTTTCATCTTAGAACCTTTTAAAAATTTGTCCCGTTATTTGTGCGATTGCTGCGTAAATCAAGTCGGTGCACGAAAGTTTTGGGATTTGCGCTGATTTCGCATCGGTGGCTTGATTGACGCTGGCCCGTGCAGCGCCTATTCAGGCGCCAGATCAGCGGCCGAGGACCATATGAGCACTCCAAAATCATTCCAAGAGATTATTTTGCGCCTTCAAACCTACTGGGCCGAGCAGGGCTGCGCCATTTTGCAGCCCTATGACATGGAGGTGGGTGCTGGCACGTTTCACCCCGCCACCACGCTGCGGGCTTTGGGCTCTAAACCCTGGACCGCTGCCTATGTGCAACCATCGCGCCGTCCAACCGATGGCCGCTATGGAGAAAATCCAAACCGCTTGCAGCATTATTACCAATATCAGGTGCTCATCAAACCCAGCCCGCCGAATTTGCAAGAGCTCTATCTGGGCAGTCTTAAAGCCATTGGCATTGATATGGCCCTGCATGATATCCGCTTTGTCGAAGACGATTGGGAAAGCCCGACTCTGGGGGCTTGGGGACTGGGTTGGGAAGTGTGGTGTGACGGTATGGAAGTGTCGCAGTTCACATATTTCCAGCAGGTCGGTGGCCACGACTGCCACCCGATTTCTGGCGAGCTGACCTATGGTCTGGAGCGTTTGGCCATGTATGTCTTGGGCGTGGATCATGTGATGGATATGCCCTTTAACGATCCTTCGGCGCCCATCGCGCTCACCTATGGGGATATTTTCCGTCAAACTGAGGAAGAATACGCCCGTTGGAACTTCGATGTGGCCAATACAGAGGTTTTACTGCGCCAGTTTGAAGAGGCTGAGGCAGAATGCGAGACCATTTTGGCGCAAGAGGCGGTCGACCCCAAAACCGGCAAGCGGATCATCATGGCCCATCCGGCCTATGATCAATGTATTAAAGCCAGCCATATGTTTAACCTTCTGGATGCGCGTGGCGTGATTTCAGTCACAGAGCGGCAGGCCTATATTGGCCGCGTTCGGAGTTTGGCGACCAAATGCGCCGATGCCTTCGTTCAGACTTCAGCAGCGGGAGCGGCCTGATGGCTGTCAGTGGAAAAGTGATCAGCGGCGGAATTTTAGGGATAACAGCGGCCTTCGGGATTGGCGTCTATTATGCGCAGGTCTATGGCTATTACGAAACCTTCACCCAGGGAGAGGTCGCCTTGACCTCGGTCGTTAGTGGTGAGCCGACACGCATTCCGGTGACGGAGTTTGAGGGCATTGATGCAGACAGCAGCCCAATCCGCTATCGTGCCTGTTTCAAAACTCCTTTGAGCACGGCCATGCTCACAGAGACATTCACCACGCTTGAGCGCTCAGAGCCGCGCAACGCGCCTGAGTGGTTTGGGTGTTTCGATGCGGCCCAAATAGCCGCTGACATCGACGCAGGCCTTGCGACCGCTTATCTTGGCGCGGCGAATTACGAATTTGGGATCGACCGCATTGTGGCAATTTACGATGACGGGCGCGGCTTTGTTTGGCATCAGATCAACGATTGTGGCGACAAACTTTATGACGGCTCGCAGGCCTCTGACGACTGCCCGGAAAGGGATCAATAATGGCGGATCTTCTCATTGAACTTTTTTCGGAAGAAATACCCGCAGGTTTGCAAGCCCCAGCGGCTGAGAATCTCAAGAAACTTTTGACCAATGGGATGGTCGAGGCGGGCTTGACCTATGCCACGGCTTCAGTGTTTCACACAGCGCGGCGATTGACTTTGGTTGTGGAAGATTTGCTTGACGCCAGCCCGACCGTGCAAGAGGAGCGTAAGGGCCCGAAAGTTGGCGCGCCGGAGCAGGCGATCAATGGATTTTTGCGTGGCGCGGGTGTGTCTATGGATGACCTCGAAGTGCGCGACGACAAAAAAGGTCAGGTCTATTTCGCTAAGATCACCAAGCCTGGACGGCCCGCCTCTGAGATTGTGGCCGAGGTGTTAGAGTCGACTATTCGGAATTTTCCTTGGCCAAAATCAATGCGCTGGGGCTCGGGGAGCCTGCGTTGGGTGCGGCCTTTGCAATCTATCCTTTGTATCTTGTCGAATGAGGCCGAAGTCTCGATTGTCCTGGTTGAAGTGGATGGCTTTCAGGCGGGCAACCAGACCCAAGGTCACCGTTTCATGGCCCCCGATGCTTTTGCGGTGAGTGGTTTTGAGGATTACGACACTAAGCTGAAGCGCGCCAAAGTGATCTTGCGAGCCGAGGAGCGTCAAGCGGCGATTTGGCAGGAGGCCCAGACCCAAGCTTTTGCGCTGGGCTATAGCGTGGTGGAAGATGCCGGCTTACTGGCAGAGGTGGCAGGGCTCGTCGAGTGGCCCGTTGTCCTCATGGGCCAAATTGATGAGGAATTTTTGGATCTGCCGCCAGAGGTATTGAAGACCTCTATGAAAGAACATCAAAAATTCTTCTCGGTCGCAAATCCGAAAACGGGCCGTATTGAGCGCTTTGTGACTGTGGCAAATATNGAGGCGGCCGATCAGGGCGCTACGATANTGANGGGCAACCAAAAGGTGCTGGCCGCNCGTCTTGCNGATGCGAAATTCTTTTGGGAGAATGATCTGCGCGAAGCAAAAGNNGGCATGGGAGCCTGGCAGNCGGCTTTGGAAAACGTCACCTTTCACAACAAGCTNGGCAGCCAGGCCGCGCGNATCAAACGTATCGCGGCTTTGGCCCGCGACTTGGCNCCACTGGTGGGCGCGGATCCCGATATGGCNGAGCAGGCCGCTTTGGTGGCCAAGGCAGATTTGAGCTCAGANATGGTCTANGAATTTCCCGAATTGCAGGGACTCATGGGGCGCTATTACGCGGCAAAAGCGGGCATGTCAGCTGAGATTGCGGCGGCCTGTGAAGCGCATTATTCGCCACTTGGACCGTCTGATGACGTGCCGACAGCGCCGGTTTCTGTTGCTGTAGCTCTGGCCGATAAGCTTGACACTCTCACAGGGTTTTGGGCGATTGATGAAAAGCCGACGGGCTCGAAAGATCCGTTTGCACTGCGTCGCGCAGCTCTGGGGGTGATCCGTTTGATATTAGACAACCACCTCACCTTGCCGTTAGCTGATCGGCTGACCCCTGCGGATGCGGGTGCTGGAGCTGCGGATTTGCTCGGATTTTTCCAAGATCGGCTGAAAACCTATCTGCGCGACCGCGGTATTCGTCATGATGTGATTGACGCCTGTATCGCCATGCCGCAAAGTGACGATCTGGCACTTTTGGTCAAGCGGGCCGAGGCCTTGCAAGGCACGCTGACCACCGATGATGGTGAGAACCTAATTCAGGGCTTTAAACGTGCCAACAATATCTTGAGCCAAGCCGAAGCGCAGGACGGGGTTGAATATAGCTTCGGTGCAGATCCAAAATTTGCCGAAAATGAAGCGGAAAAGGTGCTTTTTGCGGCGCTGGACGCAGCGGATAAGAAGATTCAACCTGCTATGGCGACACAGGATTTTGCCACTGCTATGGCAGCTATGGCCACATTGCGTGGTCCGATCGACGCGTTTTTTGAAGCGGTTAAGATCAATGCCGACAGCGCATTGGTCCGCCGCAATCGGCTGAATCTTTTGAGCCGGATTCGCACAACCTGCCTGTCTGTTGCTGATTTGACCAAAGTCGACGGCTGACAACTGCCTCTTGCACTACGCAGTCAACGGCCTATGCTGCAGCAGAACATGAGGATGCCGCAGTGCAGAACGATCAAATATTAGCCCCTGTTGTATTGGTCACCAATACAGCTCCAATGACCGCCGCCGCCTATGGCGGGCGGGCCAAATGTGCGCAGCGCTTGATCCGGCTTGATATGCCGGTTCCGACAACGGTGGCGCTCTCCTTTGAGGCGGTGCATGGATTGGCGCAAGGCCACGCCTTGGATCTTGACTTGGTCTTACCACATTTTGGCGCGGCGCCCTTGCTCTCGGTGCGGCCGTCCTCTGGCAGTCCTGATTGGGGTGGGCCGGGTGCGATTTTGAACATCGGCATGAATGATGTTAAATTTTCAGCGCTCTGCGAAAGCCACGGTGAAACGGCAGCGGCCACCCTCTATCTGCGATTTATCAACGCCTATGCGACCCATGTGGCACGGCTGGATCCAGATGCTTTCGATGATCCTGAAACCCCGAATGCTGGTGATGTGATAAAGGCTTTGACCACCTATAGCGACGAGGCCGATGAGCCCTTCCCGCAGGAGGTTGATGTGCAATTGTCCCATGTGCTGCGATCTATGGCCCGCGCATGGGAAGGCACTAGTGCGCGGCTGTTGCGCCAGGCTAAAGGCGCACCTGTGGATGCGGGGCTTGGGCTTGTGGTTCAGGCGATGGTCATTGGGGTTGGGCGCGGTGAATGTGGCTCGGGTGTGATACAATTTGCCTCTTCTGATACGGGCCTGCCCGAAATCCACGGGCGCTATCTGCGACAATCTCAAGGGCGGGAGGCATTGGATCGTCAGGTTGGATCTTTATATCTGACCAAAGATCCCCGTGGTCCGTCCTTTGAGGAAACTTGTCCCGAGGCTTTTGCTCAGCTTTTGGAGTATTCGGTTTTGGCCCGAAAGCGCTTGCGTGAAGAGATGCAAATTGAATTTACGCTCGAGAGTGGCAAGCTGGCGATTTTGGATGCGGTGCGTATCGGTCGATCTTCAAGTGCGGCGGTCCATATTGCCGTGGACTTGGCCCGCGACAGCATCATACCGCGTGAAGATGCACTTATGCGGGTTGATCCAAAGGCATTGTCCGAACTGCTGCACCGGCAAGTGGCACCCAATGCATCGCGCACCGTATTGGCCAAGGGCATTGCCGCAAGCCCGGGGGCGGCGACTGGAAAGATAGTCTTTACAGCCTCTGACGCGCAAGCCAGTGCTGCACGCGGCGAGGCGGCTGTTTTGGTGCGGCGAGAAACAGGGCCGGAAGATATTCGCGGGATGCACTCTGTGGTTGCGGTTCTCACGGAACGCGGCGGGGTCACGAGCCATGCTGCTGTGATTGGGCGCGGTCTTGGCTTGCCCTGCGTGGTGGGCGCCTCGGACATGAGCATCGACGGACAAAAGAAGTTGATCATTGGCCGCAACCAACAAATTTTGCGCGAGGGCGATGTTATCACTGTGGACGGCACTCATGGTGAGGTATTGGTTGGGCATGTGGAGACAGTGGAAGCTGGCCTCAATACCGCTGTTACAACCCTATTGGGCTGGGCAGATGAGCTGCGCGATATTGGAATCAGAGCCAATGCGGATACGCCGCGTGATGCGCAAACGGCCAAAAATTTTATGGCTGACGGCATTGGCCTGTGTCGCAGTGAGCATATGTTCTTTGAAGCTGATCGCTTGACGGTGATGCGGGAGATGATTTTCGCTGAAAACGAAGAGGACCGCGCCGCCTCTTTGGAGCGACTTTTGCCAATGCAACGGGCCGATTTTACCGAATTGTTCCAAATCATGGAGGGGCGCCCGGTTTGCATTCGGTTGCTTGATCCGCCTTTGCACGAGTTTTTGCCCGCCGATCGCAGCGGGTTACGCGATTTGGCCGAAGCGCTCAATCTGCCCCTATCGCGCGTGACGGAACGGGTAGAGCAATTGTCGGAATATAACCCGATGCTCGGTCTGCGCGGTGTGCGGCTTGGGATCACAGTTCCTGAAATTTACGAAATGCAGGCACGGGCGATATTTGAAGCGGCGATAGACAGCGGCGTTGATGCCTCACCAGAGATCATGATTCCATTGGTGTCGGCCTGCCGCGAAGTCGAATTGGTCAAAGCGCGTATTGATGCCGCTGCCGCCGCGGTGCGGGTCGAACGTGGGCGTAGCTTTAGCTATTCTCTTGGAGTCATGGTCGAAACTCCGCGTGCGGCCCTGCGCGCTGGAGAAATTGCCGCCTATTCCCAATTTTTGAGCTTTGGCACCAATGATCTGACGCAGATGACCTATGGGCTGTCTCGTGATGATGCAGGGCGGTTTATGTCTTCATATGTGCAGCAGGGGGTCTATGAAGAAGATCCGTTTCATCGCTTGGACAAAGAAGGCGTTGGCGAATTGCTGACGCTTGGCGCTGAGCGTGGCCGGGCCGCGCGGCCCGAAGTGGTCCTGTCGATCTGTGGAGAACATGGGGGCGATCCGGCGGCGATTGCTTTTATTCGCCAATGTGGTTTCACCTATGTATCCTGTTCGCCATTCCGTGTGCCCGTTGCCCGCCTTGCGGCTGCGCAATGTGCCATTGTAGACAAAATAACTANCTGATTTTTATTTATTTTTGTAAATTCCCTTGATGTAAATTCCGCGGTCGCTGGACGAAGCCCTCATATTTGAGTAAAGCGTCTCGAGCTTTTGGGAGAGTATCAATGGGGTTTGGAGAGTTTCGCACCGTCGCCATGGCGATCTGTGCCGGGCTGGCTTTGCAGGGTTTAGCCCTACAGCCTAGCAAGGCCAGTGATCTATCCTCTGCTTTTCCATCGACGGGGTTAGAAGATGCCCTGCGCCATGAAAAAGCGATGGTCTCGGCGATCTCTTTGAGCCGCGTTGCGGTTTTGACCTCCCCGCGCCCTGAAGAGCGCCCAAAGGAATCTGAAGTGCGATATTCTGGCCGTTGGCTGCGCAGTTTGGCAAAGCCAAGTGGCGGCAAGCAATGGGCGTGCTTGGCTGAGGCTATTTATTTCGAAGCCCGCGGAGAACCGGTCGCAGGACAATTTGCGGTGGCGGAAGTGATTCTCAATCGTGTTAACAGTCCAAAGTTTCCAAACAGCATTTGCGGTGTGGTGCGCCAAGGTACGGGGCGCAAACATGCGTGCCAATTTAGTTATAATTGCGACGGGAAATTGGAGTATATCGCCAATGGGACTGCCTATGATCAAGTCAAAAGAGTTGCGCGGGTGTCGATGGACCGCAAGACGCGGCCTTTGACAAAGGGGGCTACCTATTATCATGCCACTTTTGTGTCCCCATCTTGGGCGCGACGTTTTCAGCATGTGGCCACAATCGGGGTACACAAATTTTATAAACCCGTTAGACGCGTTGCTGAGAAATAATGGTTGCGCCACGCCGGGCGCGGCTGTCAAACAGGGCAAGAGGCCAAAATGACCGACGATCTAAAACATGCTTTTGCTCATCCCAGTGCGCGGTCAGAGGCGACAGCTGAGGCACCTTTTGATAGAATTTCTGTGCGCGACTATATCCTCACTGTGGAGATTGGTGCGTTTCAAGCTGAACGCGGCACCACGCAACGCATTCGTTTTGATGTGGTAGTTGAAGTCGAGCCCTTGAGCGACGAAATCGACGATGATGTGGATCGCATTCTGTCGTATGATCGGGTCACAGAGGCCATTAAAGCGGCCTTGTCCGAAGAACGACTGAATTTGCTGGAAACTTTGGCGGAACGTGTTGCAGAGCGCATCTTGCTCGCGCCGCAAGCGCAGCGGGTTTTTGTGCGGATTGAAAAGCTTGATCGTGGGCCGGGCAATTTGGGCGTTGAGATTGTGCGCTCAAAGTCATGCGCCGTTGAAACGGACCTTCCGGTGTTGGAAGAGACGCCGCATCCGATTGTTCTGTTTTTGGCAAATACTGTGATCGAAGAGGGGCATTTAGATGCCTGGCTCTCCGCCGCTGAGCACAACACCCGCCCGGTCATTATCTGTGTCGGTATGCCCGATGTGGGAGCGCCGCAGGTGACGAGGCATCGCATGGTGCAACGCCGCATTGACCTCTTGGCGATTGAACAAAATGCTTGGATTTTTGCCAGCCACGATCCGCGCTGTGTGGTTGTGGGTACGAAGACAGAATTGGATTGGGGCATGCGCCACGATCAGATCAGCCTCTGGGCACCCTCGAAAATTGTTTTGGACGCGGTCGATGGTCCGCCACCGGAGATGGTCGATATTTCTGCTCTGGTCGAATGGTTTGCCCAAGAAATGCAGGCGGCGCAGCTGGTGTTTGTCGGCGTCACTCCAACAGGGAATTTGCCTATTGCCCGCCAGGCTCAGGCAGATCTGGCACGGTTATGACACTGTATTATCGGCCTTTGGTCGAAGAGCAGGGCTCGCATGTGCTTGCGGGGGGCTGGTGCCGTTTTTCCAAGGTCGAAGTTCTGTCGCGGCATGGGAGCGCTGAGTTGATATCGGCTGATGAGGTGCCGCAGGATATGTTATGTCGGCTCACCTCCGTGCGCTCTGATTTGGGCACTAGCACAAAAGCGCGGCCGCAGGTCATGGGTATTTTAAATACCACGCCAGATAGTTTTTCTGATGGTGGGCAGTTTGACAGCCGGGCAAACGCGCGTGCCCATGCCGTGCGCTTGATGCAAGAGGGTGCAGATATCATTGATATTGGGGGCGAAAGCACGCGCCCCGGTGCGGATGAAGTTGCCCTGGAGGAAGAGATTGCGCGGACCAAGCCCGCCATTCTTGACGTGCGGCAGGTGTCTTCTGTGCCATTATCAATTGACACGCGCAAAGCGCCTGTTGCGGCGGCGGCCTTGGATGCGGGTGTTGATTGGATCAATGATGTCTCCGCTTTGAGTTTTGACAGTGAGATGGCGGGGGTGGCGGCCCGTAGTGGCGCACCATTGTGCCTGATGCACGCTCCCAGCGACCCCAAAACGATGCAGCAAAACGCGCAATACCAAGATGTTTTGCTGGATGTGTATGATTATTTGGCTGCACGGGTGGATTTTGCGCTGTCACAGGGCGTGTTGCAGCACAATATTATTGTCGATCCTGGCATAGGGTTTGGAAAAACTTTGGAGCATAATTTGGCATTTTTGCGCGGTTTTGCCCTGTTTCACAGCTTGGGGTGTCCCGTACTTTTGGGCGCGTCCCGTAAGCGCTTTATTGGAACAATTTCGGGCGCTGAGAAGACCCAAGACCGCATGGCTGGCTCGGTCGCTGTGGCATTGGCTGCTGCTGGGCAAGGCGCGCAGATCTTGCG
>NYTV01000035.1 GCA_002683685.1 Paracoccaceae bacterium | reverse complement strand
GTCAGAAAGAGCCCTACAAAAACAAATCCACCAAACCAGATGTTGTTCAGGAATGCCTTGAGACACCCCTGCCGATCACGGTCTTTGCAGAGATAAAACTGATAAACGGCCGTGAGGGCGGCGGCGGCAAGGCCGAGATAAAAAATAACGCCAAAGCCTAAATACAACCCCATTAACGCGAGACTCAGAAGCGTTATCAGTTGCAGCGATGCATTGATGGCGAGCTCATAACGCCCGAACATAATCGCGCTGGATTTGATGCCGGCCTTCAGGTCGTCGGGTCGGTCCGCCATGGCATACATCGTGTCATAAGCGACCGTCCAGAGTAGGTTGGTGCCCAGCAGCCACCACGCCAACGGCATCAGCGGGCTGTCCTGAGCGGTGAAGGCCATCGGAATACCCCACGAAAAAGCCACGCCCAGGTACACCTGCGGCAGATTTGTAAAGCGCTTGGCGAGCGGGTAAGTCACGGCGATGAACGCGCCGGCAAACGACAGCAAAATGGTCTGGCGGTTGAGCGTGAGCACCAGCAACAACGCCAAAAAAATCAGTGCCGCAAACACGCCTAATGCTTCTTTCGGCGTCACTGCCCCGCTCGCAAGCGGGCGGTCTTTTGTCCGCGCGACCTGCGGATCAAAATCGCGATCAAAATAATCATTGATCACACAACCCGCGGCGCGCATGACGATGACCCCCAACACAAAAACCAGCACCACTCGTGGATCAGGTTGACCATCGGCGGCGATCCACAGCGCCCAGAGCGTGGGCCAGAGCAACAACAGCCAGCCCACCGGCCTATCCAGCCGCGCCAGACGCCAATAGCGTTTTAGTTTGTCAGGCATTGGAAAACGAAAGCCCCTCACGAACCCAGCGCGCGATAAGAGGCTCGGCTTTTTCAGGATAGTCGCGCTGTAGCCTGACCGCACCGTGCTGAACGGCCGGCAGTAATGCCCGGTCACGGGCCAGATCCGCAATACGAAATTGTGGCGCGCCGCTCTGGCGCACGCCCAGCAGTTCCCCCGGCCCGCGCAGCTCAAGGTCTTTTTGGGCGATGGCAAACCCGTCCGTGCTCTGGCGCATCGTTGCCAAACGCTCCTTGGCGTTGTGGCCTAAAGGGGGCTGATACATCAGCACGCACACGGATTTTTGATCGCCCCGGCCCACGCGCCCGCGCAACTGATGCAGTTGCGACAGGCCGAGTCGCTCGGCGTTTTCAATCACCATCAATGAGGCTTCCGGAACATCCACTCCCACCTCAATCACGGTGGTGGCCACCAGCACGTCGACTTGCCCCTGACGAAAGTCATCCATGATCTGGTCTTTTTGGGCGGAGGGAATCTTGCCGTGCAACAGCGCAATGCGAAGCTCGGGCAACTCGGCTTTAAGCGCCTCTGCGCGACTGGTGGCGGCCTGAACCGCCAACACGTCAGAGTCTTCGATCAGCGGGCATACCCAATACGCTCTTCGCTCACGCGCACAGGCCTCGCGAATACGCGCCTGAACATCTTCGCGACGCGTGTTGGGCAAGACCACGGTCTCAACCGGCTGTCGGCCCGGTGGCATCTCATCGATCACCGACAGATCCATGTCGGCATACATCACCATCGTCAGCGACCTTGGAATCGGGGTCGCACTCATGATGATCTGATGGGGTGCGCTGCCTTCGCGCTGACCTTTGTCGCGCAACGCAAGCCGTTGCGCCACGCCAAAACGATGCTGTTCATCAACCACCACCAGGCCCAGGTTGTGATAACTCACATCATCCTGAAAGACCGCGTGCGTGCCCACCACCACGCGAGCCGCGCCGCTCGATAACTGCTCGCAAACCGCCCGACGCTCGCGCTGGGTTATCCGGCCGCTCAACCAAACGGGCTTAATCCCCACCTTCTCGAACCAGCCACTGAAGACCCGAAGATGCTGTTCAGCCAGCAGCTCCGTTGGCGCCATCACCACGGCTTGCTGGCCTCCCTCAATCGCCGCCAGCACGGCCGCCGCAGCCACAATCGTTTTGCCACACCCCACGTCGCCCTGAAGCAACCGCAGCGACGGGTGGGGATTTGATAGATCCTGCATGATCTCGTCGATGCTTCGGCTTTGGGCGTTGGTCAGGGTGAACCCCAGCGCGTCTCGAAGGCGCGGCCAGAACTCCGTTGATGCCGGAATAGACTGCGCGGATAACGCATCACGCCGTTCACGGCGCCGTCGCACCGCAAGATGATTGGCCAGCAGTTCTTCAAAGGCAAGGCGCTGCTGTGCCGGGTGCGTACCCGCTTTGAGGGTTTCGAGATCAACACCCGCGGGCGGTCGATGCAACTGCGTCAATGCCTCCGAGAGCGGCAGATCACTGAACTCAAAGCCCGCCCAATCTCCCAATAGCTCAGACGCCGCTTCGCCGCATCGGGCGAGCGCCTGACCGGTGAGATCGCGCCAGCGCCGCTGACCGATGCCTTCGGTCGTGGGGTAGACCGGGGTGAGGGTGGTTTCCACCTCGACGGCATCCGGCCCTTCAATCAGCCGGTACTCGGGGTGCACCATCTCAAGCCCGGTGGGCCCTGATCGCACCTCGCCGTAGCATTGAATAAACGCCCCGCGTTTAAGGCCACGACGCTGGGATGCGTTGAAATGAAACTGGCGCACGGTCAACCGCCCGGTGTCATCCGAGATGACCGTGATCAAACTGCGGCGCCGACCAAACTGCACGCCGCTGGCTTCGATTCGGCCCGAGATCAGGACTTCACTGCCGGATCGTAGCTCGCCGATGGCGAGTGTGGTGGTGCGATCCTGATAACGAATCGGCAGATGAAACAACAGATCAATAACCGAATGCACGCCGAGACCGGCGAGCTTGCCCTCGAGCTGGGGGCCAACGCCTTTTAAGGCGCTCACGCGGGCCTCGCCGGTGTCCACCATGATCAAACTCGATTATTGAGTCTTGGGGCAGTGCCCTACAGATGCGCGATCGCTTCGACCTCAACCGGTGAGCCTTTGGGTAACGCGGCGATCGCAACGGTCGCACGGGACGGATACGGCGCATCAAAGTACTCAGCCATCACGGCGTTGACCGCGGCAAAATCGTTTAAATCAATTAGGTAAATCGTGAGCTTCACAACGTTCGCAAGCGATCCGCCGGCGGTCTGCATCACCGCAGAAAGACTCTCAAAAATACGGCGGGACATCGCGTCGATATCGCCATCAATGAGCTCGCCTGTCGCTGGATCGAGCGGGATCTGTCCCGATAGGTAGATCGTCTCACCGACCTTGACCGCCTGTGAGTAAGGTCCGATGGGCGCGGGCGCCTGATCCGTTTGGATTGCTTCTTTATTGCTCATAAAAACTCCTCAAAAAATAAAATGGTTAGCCACGCGTTCTGGACACACGAATCACCGAGCGGCGCGCGCGCAGTCGCCGAATCACGTTTGCCAGATGTTTTCGATCCGTCACTTCAATGGTAAAACGAATTGCCGAATTACGGTCGTCTCTTGCCGTCACCAGCACATGATTAATATTTGAATTTTCNTCAGCGATGACCGATGCAAGGGTGGCNAANACGCCACGTCGATTAATCACCTCNAGACGNATATCCGCTTCAAANGTGGTTTTAATGTCATCTGACCATTCGACGCCAATCCAGGCATCGGGCTTTTTGCTGTGCTCTTTTGCGTTGGGNCANGAGGGTCGNTGGATCACGATCCCNCGACCTCTCGAAAAAATCCCGATGATTCCGTCGCCCGGAATCGGCCGGCAGCACCGCGCGTAGGAGACGCTCATCCCCTCAACGCCCCGAATCGGCAACGGCTCGCTCCGTTCGACTTGTTCTGCCGCGGAATCCGGCGACAACTGCCGCGCGACGACCATCGGCAAGCGACGGCCGATGCCAATATCGGTCAGCAGTTCATTCCAGTCTTCAAGCCCGATGCGCTTGAGCAGATGAATTTTCTGATCGGTCCGAAGGCGGGTTTTAAGGCCCACGGTCTTTAATGCGCGCTCCAGTAGCTGTTTGCCGAGCTTGCTGGCGTCTTCTTGTTGCTGATGCTTCAGGAAATCACGAATCGCCGCACGGGCTTTTGCGGTGACGGCGTAGTTAAGCCAAAGCGGCGTCGGATTGGCCGAGCGGGCCGTCAAAATCTCGACGTGATCGCCGTTGGCGATATTGTGATGCAACGGCACCGGCTCGTTATTGACCTTTGCGCCAATACAGCGATTACCAATATCGGAATGCACCGCATACGCAAAATCGATTGCGCTCGACCCTTTGGGCATTTTTTTAATATCGCCATGCGGCGTGAACACATAGACCTCATCAGGATAAAGATCGATTTTCAAATGCTCGAGGAATTCCGCCGGATTGCCGGCTTGCTCCTGCGTATCGAGTAAATCCATAAGCCAGTGATGTGACGGGACCGCAGCGCCTTTTTTGGTCTCGCCGGTTTTATATCGCCAGTGGGAGGCCACCCCGTTTTCTGCGGTCCGGTGCATCTCGGTGGTTCGGATCTGCACCTCGATACTTTGGCCGAACGTGCCGAACAATAACGTATGCAAAGACTGATAACCGTTGGCTTTGGGAATCGCGATGTAATCCTTGAATTTACCCGGCACAGGCTTGTAGGTATTGTGAATCACCCCCAGCGCGCGATAGCAATCCTCGACCGTCCGCACGATGACGCGAATGGCAAAAATGTCGCGCATTTCCGACATCGGCACATGGCGGGAGCGCATCTTGCGATACACGCTGTAAATGTTTTTTTCCCGCCCGTCTACCGAATGCTCGATTTCAGATTCATCCAGTTCCGCTTTCAGCTTTGAAACGGTCTTTTCGATCACCGCGCGGTGGTTGCCACGACGCTTTTCAAGCTCTTTAAAAATCGCATCAAAGCGCTTTGGATAGAGGTGGCGAAAGCTGAGATCTTCAAGCTCCTGAGTCCAATTGCGCATCCCGAGACGATTGGCAATCGGGGCATAAATCTCAAGGGTTTGGGCTGCGATGCGTTTTCGCTTATCAACGCCCAGCGCGTCTAGCGTGCGCATGTTGTGCAAGCGATCCGCCAGTTTGATCAGAATAACCCGGATATCCTTCGCCATTGCCAACAGCATTTTGCGAAAGTTTTCGGCTTCGGCGTGCTCTTTGGAATCAAACTCGATTTGATCAATTTTGCTAACGCCATCGACCAGTCGGGCAACATCTTCACCGAAACGGAACTGCAGGTCTTCTTTTGCCGTCGGGGTATCTTCAATAACGTCGTGGAGAAGCGCCGCAATAATGCTGCGGCTGTCCAGACGCATCTCCGCGAGAATCGCGGCCACGGACACCGGATGAAAAATATAGGCTTCACCACTGCGACGGCGCTGGCCCTTATGGACCTTAGCGCCAAAAAGGTAAGCCGCGTAAACAGCGCTGGTGTCCTCGTCGCCCAGATACTCCTTTAGCGCGTCAAGCAGATCGCCGATAAGCAGTCGATCACCGGTATCACCGGGCGCCGACTGCTGTTTTTCACTGCGCGGGTTTTTCCTCTCCGTCGTCGCCGGCGTCATCGGCATTCTGGGTGTCCTCTTCGCTTTGCGCGTCAGGAGTCTGCTCTAGAGGCGCCGCCTCAATCATATCAGCCAGTGCCGCGAGTTCTGCCAGTTCATCAGCCGAGATCGCAACTTCTTCTTCCCCGTCGCCGCTAGCGGCTTCTGGGGTCGCTGCCTCACCGGATGCCCCTTCCGTCGATTCTTCCGAGCCCTCGGCTGTTCCAAAGACTTCCTCGAGCTCTTCACGAGGATCCACTTCCGCTTCCTTCAGGATATCGCGAGTCACAAATCCCTCGGCGATCTCACGAAGGGCGATGACCGTATGCTTGTCCCGATTTTCAGGAACCAGCGGGTCATGTCCAAGATGCAACTGGCGCGCGCGTCGGGCCGCTACCAAGACGAGCTCAAAACGATTTTCAACATTATCGAGACAATCCTCGACTGTAATTCTTGCCATCCGAAATTCTCCAGAAATACCCTTGCCCGGAACGACCCTGGCGCGGATCGGGGGCTAACCACGACTTACAACATTGTTTAGGACATGTTTCTTGAAAGCCTGCCTAAAGCGTTGCTGCGTCAACTCTTTTTAGTCTAACGATTTTTCGGGTTTACACAAGACCCTTAACATCAAAATTATCGGCCGAAGTCGGACGTTTTCCGCGTAGAACGAGGTTCTCAAGCTCCAAAAGCGCGTCTTCGAAATGAGTATTAATCATCAAATAATCGTATTCATTAAAGTGGCTCATCTCGCTCGAGGCCTTCGAGAGCCGTTCTTGAAGCTGTTGGTCATCTTCACGCCCTCTCGCGGATAGCCGCTCGGCGAGCACCTCCAGTGAGGGCGGCAGGATATAGATACTCACCGCATCTTTAAACGCGGCCCGGACCTGGCGTGCGCCTTGCCAGTCAATATCCAGAACCACGCTTTTGCCTGCCGCGAGATTGCCGACAATCGCCTCTCGCGAGGTGCCGTAATATTGCCCGAAGACATTCGCGTACTCGACAAAGTCGCCGCCGGCGATCATGCGTTCAAAGGTATCTACATCAACAAAGTTGTAGTCCACGCCGTCGGTTTCTCCCGGCCGGATGTTGCGGGTGGTGTGGGAAACCGAGGTCATCACATGATCGCAATTTTCGGCTAACGCGCGGGCGAGACTGCTTTTACCACCCCCCGAAGGGGCCGAAAGAATAAAGACCTGTGCCTGATGGCTCACGCGTTCCATCGTCAACTTATTCGATGTTCTGAACCTGTTCGCGCATCTGCTCGATCACGACTTTCAGGTTAACCGACGCATTCGTTTGCTCGGGATGACTGGATTTCGAGCCGAGGGTGTTGGCTTCGCGATTTAATTCCTGCATTAAGAAATCAAGACGTCGGCCCATTGGTTCCGGTTTGTTGAGTGTTCGCTCGACATCGTCGAAATGAAGTTTTAACCGGTCAATCTCTTCTGAGACTTCGCTTCGGGCAAGTAAAACGACGACTTCCTGTTCAATCCTATCGGCATCCACCT
>NYTV01000034.1 GCA_002683685.1 Paracoccaceae bacterium | reverse complement strand
AAATGGCAATACCTCTCCCTCGCTCAAGACATTGAAGACCTTTGCAACAGCGCTCTCCTTGCCAATCACCTCTTTTTTTCGCCGCTTCGATGCGCGCCGCGATGCCATCCACACGAAAAGCGGTGAAGGGATCACAACCGAGGAGGCTGACCGACAGGCGTGTCACCAGACACTTCTTTTGGGACATATCGGCGCCCCATCCAGCGGGGTCATTGCAAAACCATATTTGGTAACTCTGAGCCAAGAGGCGGATGACGTTCCGACGTCCCAACATGGCGGCACTGAGACAATTTATATGCTGGAAGGTGCAATGGACTATCGGCATGGCGACAAGCTCTACCGGCTGACCGCAGGGGACAGCTTACAATTTGATGCCGATTGCCCCCATGGGCCGACGGCTGCGGCAGATCTTCCTGCCCGGTATCTGTCCATCGTCAGCGCATCGCAAAACAGCTGAACGCATGGGTTTAACCCAGCATATCAAGCCCCAGCTCGCGGTGCGTGTACCAAACCAAACCGCCCGCCACTGCCACGGATATGCCGCTTGAAATTCCCACAGACAGACCGCCGGTGGCCGCAGCCCCCAGCCAAAGCGCATGGCCCGTGGTCAACAGCACGCCAATGAGGGACAGAAACAAAGCAGGCCGCGCCGTGGTACGGCGCAGCAGCATCAGAACGCAACCCAGCACCCCACCGAAAACCGCAATAAAGAAAGCAACCGTCATCCAGCCGGGACGACTGGCAATCACCAGCTGATAGGCGAGCGGCAAATCAGCCACGGCATCCAGATTGCTTTGCATGATAAAATTAAAACATCCGAGGGCGTTCCACAGTAGCCCCAACAGGGCAATCACCCAAAACATTATGCTCAGTCTTTTCATGACAGGCGGTGCCTCGCAGCTGTCAGATTTACACGGGCCCTATCACTGGCCCACTCTTGCTCACAAGACACTTTCATCCCACATGAGCTCCACAACCGGATCCGCACGATGAGTCCTGCGCCTTAGACATCATTTTGTAAATATTTAACAGTTTATTAACCTGCCATGCAAAACAATTTTACATTGACAGTTTGTGTCCTGAACTCTTCTTTCAGCGCGCAGAGAGACTCGAAAAACCTCCACAAGAGAGTGGCTTAGATACGCGTGAGAAACACCCAATGACGACAGCATACACAATTGACCCTTGGAAATTTGCTCAGGAATGGCAAGACGGTTGGAACAGTCACGATTTGGACCGGATCATGGCACATTACCATGAAGAGGTGGTGTTTCGATCGGCCAGGGCCCAAGCCTTGGTTGGAAAGGGAGAGCTCGTCGGCCATAGCGAATTGCGCCACTATTGGGCCAAAGCGCTCAAGCACCAGCCAGAACTCAAATTTCAAGTCCAGGATGTTCTTCAAAGACATGAGATGTTAGTCATGATATACAGTAACCAAGACAAAAATATTGCGACTGAAACATTTTATTTCAACACAGAAGACCGCGTCTTTCGCGCCGCGGCCTGGAATCAAGCAACCCGGCTCTAAGGTCACAATGGCCATGCAGCCGGGTCATCGCAGCGGCGTTGTATTCCCGAAATTAACCATTAGTCTCTCTATCATCACCGGCTTGTAAATTGGGAATGACTATGAGCAATAAACAGATCAATTTCATCGGCTGGACACTCTTTATTCTTTCCGCGATTGGGTTCGTCATCGCCTCCATCGGAAGTTTTTGGTCCATGGTGGGATCGATACTGTTTTTGGTGGCCTGCTTGGTCTTTTTGATACCGTTCTTTCGACCGGACGACTGATCCGCCGACCACGCCTGTTACAACTGATCGGCGGCCTGTTCATGCTATAAAAGAAATTTATAACAATAAATTATATTAAAAACTTAATGAAAGCAATTGCCTTCAAACGCGTACAGGCACCATCGTTCCTTGCATCAATGCAACTTTGACATCCCCATCAAAGACATCGGCCCGTACGATCACCAGACGTGCGCCACATTTCTCGACAGACCCCACAGCCCGAAGCGGGCCATCGCGCCCCGGTGCCAGAAGATTGATTTTCATTTCTGCCGTCAAAACCTCACAGCCCTCCTCCATCATCGTCAAGGCCGCATATCCCGCCGCGCTGTCACCGAGCGCAAAGATTAAACCGGCATGGGCATAGCCATGCTGCTGCTGACTGCCGGGCAAGATCGGCGCAGAAATCTCAACATGCCCCGGTTCAACCACCGTCATTTGCGCACCAAAGGTTTGCATGATGCTCTGACGTTCAAAGCTTTTGGTAACCCGTTCCATCTCTATCCCCTTGGCATTGGCAAGACATGACATCTCTCGCCGGTTAAAACCGCTACAGCTGCAGGTCGCATCAAATCACGCAACACTGCCGCATCACTGCGCAGCCCCCCGGTAAAGGTTCCAAAGGCCGGCAATATCACCCGGTGCTGGTCATATAAAAAACAGGGCCGCGTGATATGGCGCCGGCCCAATGACACGGCAGCTTTTGGATGGTAGTGACCACAGACCTCCGCTTCGGCCGCAGCTTCAGCGATATGTCGAAACACCAATGGACCATCGCGGTACTCTGCCAGATGCGCACCTGAGAATTGCACTGGCCCCGGATCGTGGTTCCCTTCAATCCAAATCCATTGCCGCCCAGCTTGCAGGCGACAAAGACAGGCGCTTTGCGCAGCATCAAGGCTGTCAGAGGCCTGCATATCGTCAAAACTATCGCCCAGACAAATCACAATTTGAGGGGCCAAAGCCTCGATTTCACTTTGTAACCTAAAGAGCGTATCTGCCGTATCATAGGGCGGCGTCATGACGCCTGAGCGGCGCGCCAAGCGATCAGATTTTCCCAAATGTAAATCTGACACGCATAAAATACGTCGATGTGCCCACCATAAGACACCCGAAGCCCGCGCGGTCAGCTCTGCGCCAAACAATGAAAATACATGCCCATCACTCATGCCCCTGCATCGCGCATAATGAGGGGGGATGGCAAGTTTTATTGCAAAGCCGCTATGACGATCTTGTTCAGACCTGACGCCTCCATCAACCGGGCTGTCTGTTCGGCCAATAGCCGCTCTTCCGCTGCCCCTTGCACCGGAACACGGCCCATTTCAAGAAAGAGCGGCGCTGCAAAGGGCGACAGACGCTTCAGCTCTTTATGATCCAGCCGCCCGGCACAGCGCGCCAGCATCTCTTCAATACGATCATAATCCACCAAACCCCTGCGAGCCTCTTCGCGGGTGATCTGCATTAAGACATGGTCCGGATCATATTTGAGCAAAGTGTCATAGAGAATGTCCGACGAAAATGTCGCCTGCCGGCCTGATTTTCTCTGCCCTGGCATATTGCGCTCGATGAGACCCGCAATAACGGCACAGCCGCGAAAACTACGCTTCATGACGGCATTGCCAGCCAACCAAGTCTCAAGCCCGTCCCGCAGCCCCGCAGGTGCCAAAAGCTCTGCTGCGTCGCGCAGCGGCTCAAGAGAGAGCAGCATCACAGCATAATCCGTAGCCACGAAACTCAACGGGGCCAATCCCGCCTCTTCCATCCGCTTTGAGAGCAAAAGCCCAAGCGTTTGCAGCGCATTGCGCCCAGCGAACCCATAGACCACCGTTGCAAAGCGCTCCTCATGGGGAAAGCTCTCCACCAAAAGCCGATCTGCGCGCGGCACGAGGCTCACGCAGCGCTGCAATGCGATCCAGTCGCGCATATAGCCGGGCAGCTCTGGCCAATCTTCTTGTTGAAACCCCGCCAATATCCGCTGGCTCAACTGGGTAGATGTGGCAAATTTCGTTCCACTGAAGGTCGCGATTTTGGGCCTTTTACCTGGCTGTTTTGTCACTTCAACCGTGAGATCGCGCAGACCCTCATAGCGTACCACCTGCCCCCCAATCAGAAAGCTATCGCCCGGCACAAGCGTTGACGCAAATGCTTCCTCCACCTCCCCCAAGGCACGGCCACCGCGGCCCCGCATTCGAACCTTGAGCCGATCGCTGTCTTGGATGGTGCCAATATTCATACGAATGCGCTGTGCCGCTCGCGTGTCGCGCAATTGCCACTTGCCGTCAGCGGTTTGCAGCAAACGCCGCCAGCGATCGTATGCTTTGAGCGCGTAGCCACCGGTGGCGCAAAACTCGAGGCAGGAGTCGAACTCTGCGCGCGTAAGCTGCGCGTAGCGGCCGGCTGTGGTGACCTGCGCGTAAAGATCATCAGCGTGAAATGGCCCGGCGCAGGCAGCGATCAAGATATGTTGGCACAAAACATCGCGTGGGCCCGGCCCCATCGGCTCGCCATCCAGATCATGGTCGCGCACCGCTTGTAAAGCGGCAACACATTCCACCACCTCAAACCGATTGGCCGGCACCAGACGGGCTTTTGATGGGCTATTGTAGCGGTGATTGGCCCGGCCGATGCGTTGTACCAAGCGTTTGACGTTCTTTGGCGCGCCCACTTGGATCACCAGATCCACATTTCCCCAATCGAGCCCAAGATCCAGCGATCCTGTGCAAACAATCGCTCGCAAAGCGCCGGCGACCATAGCCGCCTCGACTCTTTCGCGCTGCACACGCGACAAAGATCCGTGGTGAATGGCGATTGGCAGGTTGTCCTCATTAAGCTGCCAGAGCCGATGAAAAAATATCTCCGCCTGCGCCCGCGTGTTGTGAAAAATTAAAACTGTGTTGTGCTGCGCCACCTCACGCAGCACCTGCGGGATCGCATAGCCNGCCCCGCCACCNGACCAAGGTGCAGGCGCNTCAATCTGCAATATGGCGATATCGGGCAAAGGACCCGATGGCGCTTNAATAATTTGACANGGTGTNGGGTNGCAGGCCATGAACCGGGCAATTTCTTCNGGNTCTTGCACAGTCGCAGATANGCCAATCCGTTGCATATCCGGACAGATTTTCTGCAAGGCCGCCAGTGACAGCATCAGCTGATCACCACGTTTGGACTCGCTCAAAGCGTGGACCTCATCAATCACCACCCGCTTGAGCCCAGAAAAAATGCGCTCTGCATCGCCGTAGCTGGTCAAAAGCGCCAGGCTTTCCGGTGTGGTCAGTAAGATCTGCGGCGGATCCATGCGCTGGCGACGTTTTTGCGTGGCGCTGGTATCGCCAGTGCGATCCTCGATCCGAATATCTAGGCCCATCTCTTCCGCCGGCCCGCGCAAATTGCGTTTAATATCTGCCGCTAGAGCTTTGAGGGGCGAGACATAGAGCGTGTGAAGGCCCGCATGGGGGCCCTGGGCCAAATCCGCAAGGCTCGGCAAAAAACCCGCCAAGGTTTTACCGCAGCCAGTTGGGGCGATCAGCAGGCAAGCGGGGCTGCCGCACGCCTCCATGACTTGCAATTGATGCGAATGGGGTTGCCAGCCTTTTTGGGTGAACCAGTCAGTAAGGGTGGCAGGCAAAGCATCAGACATGCGCCAATATAGCCTTGCCTCCGCGGCATGAAAACACCTTTAAGCAGTTAAACCTTCCGGCTCAGGCAAACCATTGGCCCGGCATGTCGCCGTCAAAGTATTGGCCAGAAGGCAGGCAATGGTCATTGGGCCCACACCACCGGGTACAGGGGTGATCGCCCCGGCGACCTCCGCGCAGCTGGCAAAGTCGACATCGCCCACCAACTTCATCTTGCCTTCACCTTTTTCCGGGGCGGCAATTCGGTTGATACCGACGTCAATCACAACAGCACCAGGTTTGATCCAGTCACCGGGGACCATCTCCGGACGGCCCACCGCCGCCACCACGATATCGGCCCGGCGAACGACCTCTGGTAAATCCTTGGTACGCGAATGGGCAATTGTGACCGTACAGCTATCGCCCACCAAGAGCTGCGCCATCGGCTTGCCAACAATATTTGAGCGACCAATGACCACAGCTTCACAGCCTGACAGGGATCCGAAATGATCCCGAAGCATCATCAAACAGCCCAAGGGTGTGCAGGGCACCATAGATTTTTGCCCCGTGCCCAATAGGCCAACGTTGGAGATATGGAATCCATCAACATCCTTGGCCGGATCAATGCAGCCAATAACCAATTCCTCGTTTAAATGCTTGGGCAAAGGCAATTGTACCAAAATTCCATGCACCGTATCATCGGCATTCAACTGATTGATCACTGCAATCAACTCTTCTTCGCTGACAGAGGCGTCAAGCTTATGCTCGAAAGAGGCCATACCGACTTCGACCGTCTGTTTCCCCTTTGAGCGCACATAGACTTGGCTCGCCGGATCTTCGCCCACCAAAACCACCGCAAGACCGGGTACAATGCCATGATCTTGCTTTAAGCGCGCCACATGTTCTGCCACTTGCCCGCGCACCTGGGCCGCAAAAGCCTTGCCATCAATTAACTGTGCAGTCATCTTCCGTCTCCCAAACCCATGATTTCTGCCTTCAAGTCAGACACCCGAAGACGACTCCCCCCAGCCCAAAGGCGCGGGGGGATGTTTTTAGAACAGGCCTTCGATTTCGCCCGCATCATTGAGCATGATTGTTTCAGCCGCCGGCTTGCGCGGCAATCCCGGCATGGTCATGATTTCACCACACACCGCCACAACAAAGCCAGCGCCGGCGGACAAACGCACTTCGCGCACCGGCACAGAGTGGCCCACAGGCGCGCCCCGCAGATTTGGATCCGTGCTGAAGCTATATTGTGTCTTGGCCATACAGACAGGCAAATGCCCATAGCCCTGCGCTTCCCAATCTTTCAACTGATTGCGGATCTTTTGGTCCATCAAGGCCTCATCGGCGCGGTAGATCCGCTTGCAGATGGTTTGGATTTTTTCGGCCAATGGCATCTCATCTGCATAGATCGGCGCGAAATTGGCCATTTGCGCATCAGCGATTTCAGCCACGCGTGTGGCCAAAGCCTCTGCGCCCTGACCGCCGAATTCCCAATGCTGCGAAACAATGGCTTCAGAGCCCTGCCCGGCAACAAAGTCTTTCACCGCTTGCACTTCAGCCTCAGTATCGGTGACAAAATGGTTAATCGCGACCACCACGGGTACGCCAAAACTCTTGAGGTTTTCAATGTGGCGTCCCAAGTTCGGACAACCGGCTTTCACCGCGTCCACATTCTCGGCGCCGAGATCTGCCTTCGCGATACCACCATTCATTTTCATCGCCCGCACTGTGGCCACCAGCACAACAGCTGATGGTGCGAGTTCCGCTTTGCGGCACTTAATGTTAAGGAATTTCTCTGCGCCCAAGTCGGCGCCAAACCCGGCCTCTGTCACCACATAGTCACAAAGTTTCAGCGCAGTTGTGGTGGCGATCACCGAGTTACACCCATGGGCGATATTGGCAAATGGGCCACCGTGCACAAAGGCCGGGTTGTTTTCCAAAGTCTGAACCAGGTTGGGCTGCATCGCATCTTTCAGCAAGACGGTCATCGCGCCATCCGCCTTGATGTCGCGTGCAAAAACCGGGCTACGGTCGCGGCGGTAGGCGACGATCATATCGCCGAGGCGTTTTTGTAGATCCGTCAGATCTTTGGCCAAACACAAAATGGCCATGACCTCCGACGCAACGGTGATGTCAAAACCCGCTTCGCGTGGGAATCCGTTGGACACGCCGCCCAAAGAGGTGGTGATCTGCCGCAACGCGCGGTCATTCATATCCACAACCCGGCGCCACACCACGCGGCGCGTGTCGATGTCGAGCTCATTGCCCCAATAAATGTGGTTGTCGATCATTGCTGACAAAAGACTGTGCGCCGAAGTAATGGCATGGAAATCGCCTGTGAAATGCAGGTTCATATCTTCCATAGGCACGATTTGCGCATAGCCGCCCCCGGCAGCGCCACCCTTCATCCCGAAATTCGGACCGAGCGAGGCTTCGCGAATACAGACCATCGCCTTTTTACCAATGCGGTTCAAACCATCGCCAAGACCAACAGTCGTGGTCGTCTTACCTTCGCCTGCTGGCGTTGGGTTGATGGCGGTGACCAAGATTAACTTGCCATTTTCGCGGTCTTGAACCGAATTGATGAAAGACTGGCTGACTTTGGCTTTATCATGGCCGTAAGGCAGAAGGTCTTCGCTCTGGATTCCAATCTTAGCGCCAATGTCCTGAATCAGGGCTTTTGAAGCACCGCGTGCAATTTCAATGTCCGATTTGTAGCTCACTTTACGTCTCCAATGTGACCGCTTGATCAAAGTATAGCGTTGCATCTATCGCCATCTGCGACAAAGTAGCAGAGTGAATCCGACATTTGCACTCGCGTGTGCGGCAAGCGATTGACCTCTATGGGGTTGATTGGAAACCCCTGCTGCAACTTTGAAACCTATTTGCTAACATCATAGGATATTTGTTGGAGACGCTATTGAACCGAGTCATTATCATTTTGCACATCACCATGCTCATTAGTGCCGCCTATCTAATTCTTTGGATCACCTAGGCCAAAACGGCCATTTAGGCCCATGAAAACCGCTGTTGACCATCTGGCTGCCACGCGCGTTGCTCGGGGCAATGCAAACGCAGCACATCACCCACGGCCAGCTCACCTGGTCGCTCGACCCAAGCGGTCACACCGCGCTTGCCCTTGGCATGGGCTTTAAACGATTTCCCCTGCCCCGGCAGATCGCGTTCAATGGTCATGCCGACTTGGTGGCACGGATGATTTTGCATATCCACCACCAGAGTCGTGCCTTGCGGTGTCTGGAGCCGAGAAGACGGCGGGAGATGGGAAAAATCTGGGCATCCTGACACCACCATCGTCGCCCCCAGCCACTGGGGATTGAAATGCGCAAGCCCCATGTCGCGCGCAATCTCATCAATTTCTTCCTGACTGACGATGCTTAGCTGCCGCACATTGATGATCTGCGTGCCACGCGGATGCTGTTGCAAGACACGGCTGTCCGAAGCGCGGGTCCGCCCGCGATACGCAGCACCGGTAACCCCGTCCCAATCCAAGTCCAGATTTTTGCGCGGCTCTGTCTCGATTTCAATGTCGCGCCGATGGGTGACCACGCCCAGCCAAGTAATGGTGAGATAAATATTTGTTGCGCGCAAAGCAGGCATCGCTGCACCTCATTCAAAAAAGCCCCCGCCTTTGGTATCAGGCAGGGACTTAAAGTGTTAGGCCGTGGGCTCAGGTTCCATCGCGCCGCCGCCGCTGCTCGGCTTGGGCTTGGTTTTGGGCGCTGCCGTCACCGATGGTGTGCCGCCAGATGTCGCGCTGTCATCCTCATCGCCATCACGGTCAAGGCTCTCGCCCTCCATCACCTTTTTGATTTCCGCTCCGGTGAGGGTCTCATATTCTAAAAGACCCTGCGCCAAATTCTCAAAGCGCTCTTTATTATCAAGGATGGTCTTCATGGCCAAATCATAGCCATTTTGCACAAAACTGCGCACCTCGGTTTCGATCAATTCCTTGGTAGCCGCAGAGGTCGACAGGCCAGATGTCCGGCCAGAATAGCCTTCTGCCGCTTCGGAATAGTCAATATTGCCCACTTTATAGGACATGCCCCAACGCATGACCATGGCCCGCGCCAGATTAGAGGCCTGTTGAATATCGCCTGACGGACCATTGGACACCTGATCCTCGCCATATTTGAAGATCTCAGCTGCTTTACCCGCCATGGTCATCGCCAACTCGTCGTGGCACTCGTCACGGTGGAAGTTGAGGCGATCCATTTCTGGTAAGCTCATCACCATACCGCCAGCGCCGCCCCGGGCAATGATTGTGGCTTTATAAACCGGTTGGCATTTTGGCAAAAGCGAACCGACCAGAGCATGACCGGCCTCGTGATAGGCTGTTTTCTCCAATTGTTCCTTGGTGCGCACCATGGAGCGCCGCTCCGCGCCCATGAGGATTTTGTCCTTGGCTTTTTCAAAATCTTCCATCGTCACCAACCGGCGCCCAATACGCGCGGCGGCTAGGGCCGATTCATTTACCAAATTGGCAAGATCCGCACCCGAGAACCCGGGGGTGCCGCGGGCAATGATCCGCAAATCCACATCAGGGCCCGTCGGCAATTTGCGCGCATGCACGCCCAAGATTTTCTCGCGCCCTCTCAGATCCGGACTGGGAACAGTGACCTGACGGTCAAAACGCCCAGGACGCAGCAAAGCGGGGTCAAGCACGTCTTTGCGGTTTGTCGCCGCCACGATAATGATGCCCTCGTTGGCTTCAAAACCATCCATTTCAACCAAAAGCTGATTGAGGGTTTGCTCACGCTCGTCATTTCCACCGCCGTAGCCCGCACCCCGCGCCCGGCCAACCGCGTCGATTTCATCAATGAACAAAATGCAGGGCGCATTCTTTTTCGCCTGCTCAAACATATCGCGGACGCGGCTCGCACCGACGCCCACAAACATCTCCACAAAATCCGAACCAGAGATCGAGAAGAAAGGCACGCCCGCTTCACCCGCAATGGCCCGCGCAAGGAGCGTCTTACCCGTGCCTGGAGAGCCTTCCAACAAGGCCCCTTTGGGAATTTTGCCGCCCAACCGGCTAAATTTTTGCGGATTCTTCAGAAAATCAACAATTTCTTCCAGCTCTTCTTTGGCTTCGTCAATGCCAGCGACATCGTCAAATGTGACATTGCCCTGCTTTTCAGTCAGCATCTTCGCGCGGCTCTTGCCAAAGCCCATAGCGCCGCCCTTACCACCGCCCTGCATCCGGTTCATGAAATAGATCCACACCCCAACCAGAAGCATGATTGGCAGGAGAGACAACAGAATCGATTGGAACATTGACGTTTCTTGCGACGTGGCCGCAACGCTCACGCCTTTAGACACCAACAACTCGCTGATCTGCGCATCACCGGGGACGATTGTGACGTATTCTGTGCCATTTGGCCCCGTGTAAGTAACCGTTTCACCATCCAGCGTTGCGCGGCTGACCTGCCCATTTTCAACCGCCTGCACAAAGTCAGAATAGGTCGTACTGCGGCTAGAGGCTGTACCTGCATCCCCAGAAAACAAACGAAACAACATCAATAGCAAGATGAACAATACAAACCAAAAGGCGAGGTTGCGTAGATTACCCAAGGGAAACTCCTATTAGAACAGCAATGTGTCGACACGATATAGCGTCGGTCTCTATATAAGATAGACATCACACCGCTTTATTCAACGGGTTACTATCATTCCCATGGCGGTGAAACCACTTTGGGCAGATCTTTTGGGCCAAAATGTGCCATTGGTGCGGCCAAAAGA
>NYTV01000033.1 GCA_002683685.1 Paracoccaceae bacterium | reverse complement strand
CGCCCACATATCCCACTCGGTTTCCCCCTCCGTGATCCATTCTGCCAAGACCTTACCGGCCCCACCGCCTTGCGTGATGCCAAATGTGAAAACACAACCTTCATAAGCGTTCTTCACTCTGGGCATCGGACCGATGAGCGGAAGCCCGTCGGGCGCATAGGGGATAGGGCCATTGATCACCCGGCCCACACCCTGAGAGCCCAAGATCGGAACCCGCGCCATAGCGTCTTCGATATACCACTCCAAACGCTCTAAATCGTCAGGATATAGCTGAAAGCTGAAATCCTCGGGCATTGGATCTTCGGGTGTCACCCAATGCGCTTTGCAATTGCGCTCATAGGGACCAAGGTTCAACCCATGTTTATCTTGCCGCAGGTAATAGGAGGAATCCACATCCCGTAGCAGGGGCACTTTGCACCCATTGGCTTCTGTCCATTCCTTCAATTCAGGAATTTCTTCCGTCAAAAAATATTGATGGCTCATCACCGTCATGGGAACTGTGCGTCCGCCATAGGGTTTGAACCATTCACCAACCCGCTGAGCATAATAACCGGCACAATTGACCACTTTTTCGCAACGGATGTCGCCTTTGTGGGTGTGGACAATCCATTCATCGCCCACCTGCGTGACGCCTGTTGCTGGGCAAAACCGCTGAATACTGGCACCCATATCCCGTGCACCTTTGGCCAGTGCTTGAGTGAGCTGGGCTGGGTCAATATCCCCGTCATCGGGATCCCAAAGCCCGCCGGCCAGATCATGCGTTTCCAAGAAGGGATAGGCATCTTTCATGTCTGAGATAGACATCATCTCAATGTCCAAGCCCTGATATCGACCCATCGTGCGTGCACGCTCAAACTCCAGCATGCGGTTTTTATCATGCGCCAAGCGAATAGAGCCCGTGACATGATAATTCATCGGATAATCAACCTCCTCAGCCAAACCAGCATAAAGGCCCAGCGAATACCGCTGCATATTCATAATGGCCCAGCTGGTCGAGAAGGATGGGCAATTGCCCGCCGCATGCCAGGTCGATCCAGCGGTCAGCTCATTTTTTTCGAGCAAGACACAATCGGTCCACCCGGCTTTTGCCAAATGATAAAGAGTCGATACGCCGACAATGCCGCCTCCGATAATGACAACCCGAGCCGTAGTTGGAAAATCACTCATTTTGGTCTCCCTCAGTCGATAATCAAACGAGCTGCCAGCCCGCCGAGTAAAATTGCAGATATTTTGTTCAGAACGCCGACCCGCCTGCCCAACGCAGCCGCGAAATAGCCCGACCCAACACCAAGGCAGAGCGTGAATAATGCCCCGTTCACCAAAAATATCGCGCCAAGGATCAAGATTTGCACCCATATCGGGCCAATGGTGGGGTCGGTGAATTGTGGAACAAAGGCGAAGATAAAAAGCGCAGTTTTCGGGTTCGACACATTAATGAAAAACCCACGCCGCGCCGCTTTGCGAACACCGCGGCAGCAGCGCGCGCGCGCCACTGTGCTGCTGCGGCGCCAAACCTGCACGGCCATCCAAGCCAGATAGGCCGCACCACAGATTCGAATGAGGTCATAAGTCGCTGGATGCGCAAATAACAAAGCGGACAGCCCGGCAGCCGCGGCCAAAATGTGCACCACAACACCGAGATTCACACCCAATGCCGCAGCCACGCCAATGCGCGGACCGCCAGAAAGACCGCTCGACATAATATAAAGGGAATCTGCTCCCGGCGTGATGTTTAAGATCAAGCCAGCAATTACAAATCCGGTGATCAGCGCAGGCTCAAATCCCCGAAGGATCTCCCATATCATCGAACAGCCTCCCTCATGCCGTGCTCCGCATGGAACTGCCACCGAGCAAAAGCCCATAGACGATAAAGCAAAGCGCCAGCCCACGCCGCAAAGAGACATTGAAGACTTTGACCATAGCCGATCTGCCAAAAGCGGCACCCAGGGCGGTATAGCCAGTATAGGACAGCGCAGTCAGACCCAAAGCCGTGGGCATAATCACAGCCATTTGATCCCAAATAGGCACATCAGGCTGCACAAATTGACTAAACGCGGCCAAATATCCGGCCACTGACTTTGCATTGATCGTCGCAATTGCCAAAGCGCGCCCATAGATGGAGCCAGCCGCTGGATTAAGCTTAGGCGGAGTGGCCGCCATGATCCAACCGCGAATGCCCAGAAAAATCAAAACAACCGCACCAATCAGCTTGGCTAGGAAAAAAGCAGTCGGTGCCGCCAAGAGCAGCGCGGTGATGCCATAGGTCGATAGAATCAAAAACGCGGTTGCTTGAGTCAAAATCGCCAATACAGCCCAAAGACCTCGGCGCAGACCGTAGCTCATGCCATTGTTAATGCAATTGACCGCATTCGGGCCAGGTGTGGTCACGAAAACTACCCAAAATCCCGCAAATATGATCCAACCCTGAAATGTCATCAATACACCGGTGGTGCGATCACCCAGATAACCTGGCAGGGTTTGTCTGTTGGGTTTTCCCAACGAAAAAAATCGCCCTTGATACGAAAACTATCGCCGGGTTCCAAAAGGAAGTCTGCATCGCCAATCCAGAGCTTCAATTGCCCAGAAAGAATATATCCCACCTCCTGCGTGGGGCGGGAGACCGCTGGGTATAGCTTTGCACCCGGTTCAAATGTCGAATGCAGCATCTCAAAATCATCAGTCAAATCAGGAGAAAGCAGCTCTTCGATCAAACCTGCTTCTCGGCTGCCAATCGGACGCCGGCTGTCTTTGCGGACCACATATCCAGCCTCATCGGCGGGCGCGGGACCGGATCCAAACAGTGACGAAATCGACACGTCCAAGGCCCGAGCCAGGTCGCGCAAATCGTTGATACCGGGCTCGGACATATCTCGCTCAACCTGGCTCAACCAGCCCACCGAACGGCCAAGGGTTTGCGCCAGTTCCGCGAGGGTCAATCCCCGCGCCTTACGCAAAGCCCGAATATCAGCCCCAAGGGTGTTTAGATCTGTCTGGCCCTGTAACATTGTGTGAAATTTTCCAGCATTTTTTCATTCTCAAAATTACCGTTGACAGAAACTATGAAAAAAGGCAACAAATTTTCACAGGGTTTTATGTGCTAAAAACCGAAGCAAGAATGACCGCTAAAGCCTCGGCATCTTCGCAGGTAAATGCATCAGCTTGATTGCTATCTATATCCAATACAGCTATCACATCACCCGCGCCGTTAAATACCGGCACAACCAACTCAGATCGAGTCGAGCTGGCGCAGGCAATATGACCCTCAAAGGCCTCAACATCCGGCACCAACTGCATGGCTCTCAAGCGTGCAGCCGCACCACAAACCCCGCGTGAGAATGGTATTTGCAAACAACCATGCCCGCCTTGATAGGGGCCAATCTTAAGCATCTCCGGACCGGTTACGCGATAAAATCCCGTCCAATCGAAGCGGTCATCGCTATGATGAAGCTCACAAACCACACTGGCCATAAGAGCAATCATATCGTCCTCGCCGGCACATAGGCTCGCGATGGTTTTGCTCAAGTCTTTGTAATTCACCCGCGCCATAGCCTCAGCCTTTACATGCGTTCAATGGCAATGGCAGTGCCCTCGCCCCCGCCAATGCAAATCGCCGCGACACCGCGCTTGAGGTCGTGCCGCTCTAAAGCGTTCAGCAAGGTCACCAAGATTCGCGCGCCCGAAGCGCCGATGGGATGGCCCAAGGCGCAAGCCCCGCCATAAACATTTACCACATCCGGACTAAGTTCCATCTCATGCATAAAGGCCATGGGCACCACAGCGAAAGCCTCGTTAACCTCCCACAAATCTACATCCGCAACCGTCCAGCCGAGACGATCCAGCAGCTTTCGGGCGGCCGGAACAGGGGCGGTGGTAAACCAGCCGGGCGCTTGAGCATGGCTGGCGTGACCCATCACACGNGCCCGCGCAGTNTANCCCTTTGCCNCGAGACCAGAGGCATTGGCCAGAACCAAGGCCGCCGCCCCATCAGAAATNGAAGANGANTTGGCCGCTGTCACCGTCCCACCCTCNCNAAATGCGGGTTTCAAATGTGGAATTTTATCTGGNCGCGCATTGCCCGGCTGCTCATCCATTGCAACCTCGACCTTCGCTTTGCGCCCGGCCGATGTCACAGGCGCTATTTCAGCTTTGGCCGCTCCGCTGGCCTGCGCCACCAGAGCACGCTCAAGAGAGCGCAGCGCATAGGCATCTTGCGCGGCGCGGGAAAACTGAAAATGCATCGCACAATCCTCAGCAAATGTGCCCATCAAACGCCCTTTGTCATAGGCATCCTCAAGGCCGTCCAGAAACATGCTGTCTTGCACTTGCGCATGGCCGAGCCGCGCACCACCGCGCATTTTGCGCAACAGATATGGCGCTTGGGTCATACTTTCCATGCCGCCCGTGACCATCACCTGACCCTGGCCCAAGGCCAATTGATCATAACCCATCATGGTGGTTTTCATGCCCGAGCCGCACATTTTGTTGATCGTAGTTGCCGGGACATCTTCGCTCAGCCCTGCGGCAAACCCCGCTTGCCGGGCTGGCGCTTGGCCCTGCCCACCTAGCAGAACGCAACCCATGAGCAACTCATCCACATCATTGGGCGCAACATCACCGGCAGCCAGAGCCGCTGCGATCGCAACACCGCCCAATTGGCTGGCAGGCACATCGGCCAAAGCCCCCTGCATCCCCCCCATCGGCGTACGGGCCGCTCCTACGATATACACATCTTCCATGACAGGCCTCTTTGATACATTTCCAGCCCACTTATGACGCGGGCGGCACCTTGGGGGCAAGGCTTTGCATCAGAAAATCACAAACCTGACGTAGCCCCCTCGCCTCCGCCGCATAATCCGCTATATTCGAATAAGCTCAATCTAAAAGGCTCAACTGCACATGCGCGACTTTCACCTTCCTGGCCGGTCGGCCGTCTTTGCAACCAATGGCATGGTCGCAACCTCTCACCCTTTGGCCGCCGTCACTGCGATTGATATTTTAAAAGCGGGTGGCAACGCGGCGGATGCGGCGATTGCAGCGGCGGTTTTGTTAGGCATCTGTGAGCCGCAAATGACCGGTATTGGCGGCGATATGTTCGCCCTGGTCCAAAAAGATCAAGCCTCTGAGGTTGTCGCCCTCAACGGATCTGGACGCGCGCCGCTGGCTGCAAATGCAGCTGCCTTGCGCGATGCAGGGCACGGCACGGTCCCACTGCACAGCGTCGATGCGGTGACGATACCCGGCGCGATGGACGGATTTTGTACCCTGGCAAAAGATTTCGGCGCCCTGCCCCTAAAAGAGACCCTCGCGCCTGCTATTCATTATGCCCGTGCAGGCGTGCCCGTTGCCCCAAAAGTCGCCTTTGACTGGGCCCAAAACACTTTGGCGCTGCAAGGATCCGCGCGCGACACATATCTAACCGCTGGCGCAGCGCCAAAACTTGGGCAACTCTTCGCCGCGCCCGGTCAAGCGGAGGTTCTCGAGCGGGTGGCCGCAGAAGGCCGCGATGGGTTTTATACCGGCGCAGTTGCCGAAGATATGCAAGCCAGCCTGCGCGCGGCTGGAGGGTGTCACAGCCTTGAGGATTTTGCAGCTACTAAATCCACCTATGGCACACCGCTGCGCGCCTCTTATAAGGATGTTGAAATGCTTGAACATCCCGCCAATGGTCAGGGCGCAACGGCCCTATTGATGCTCAATATGATGAAACATTTTGACATCCCCGCAATGGCACCTTTCGGGACAGAACGGGCACATATCGAAGCCGAAATCTCCAAGCTGGCCTATGATGCGCGCAATCGCTTTATTGCCGATGGCGATTATGCCACCCGCGTCGATCATATGATGGCACCCGAAACCGCCGCGCAGCTGGTCGGGTTGATCCACCCAAAGCGCGCCATGGCAGATCCGCATGGGCTATCGGAGGCGATCCATAAAGATACGATTTACATCTCCGTTGTCGACAAAAACCGTATGGCCGTTTCATTGATCTACTCAATATTTCATGCGTTTGGATCTGGAATTGCCTCAAACAAATTTGGAATTTTATTTCAAAATAGAGGGGCGGGCTTCTCGCTTGAGGCAGGCCATCCCAATGAGTTGGCCGGTGGCAAGCGCCCTATGCATACCATCATCCCCGGTATGCTGGCTGAGGGCGGGCGGATCACCATGCCCTTTGGTGTTATGGGCGGCTCATACCAATCCAACGGCCATGCGCGTTTCTTGTCAAACATGGTTGATTTCGGTTTGGACCCACAAGAGGCAATTGACGCACCGCGTTGTTTCTCCGACGCAGGCACCATGAAAGTAGAGCGCGGATATGGGCCACAGGTTGCGCAAGACTTGTCAAATATGGGCCATAAAGTCGAAATTCCAGCCGGGCCGATTGGTGGCGCTCAGGCGATCTTGATTGGAGCGGACGGCGTGCTGCAAGGCGCGTCCGACCCCCGCAAAGACGGTTGCGCCCTGGGCTATTAATTTAGCTGAAATTGCAAAGGATAGGCGCCGTTTTCAAACGGGCCGAAGATATCCTCAATATCGGGGTGGTCCACCGGGTCCCCCGATATATCCGCCACGAGATTTTGTTCGGAGACATAGGCAATATAGTAACTTTGATCGTTTTCAGCCAACAAATGGTAATAGGGCTGATCCTTCATCGGTCGCGCCTCTTCCGGAATGGCTGCATACCATTCGTCCGTATTAGAAAACTCTGGATCCACGTCAAAAACAACCCCGCGAAACGGGTGTTTTTTATGCCGCACGATTTGGCCCAAATGATATTTCGCTTCAGCTTGCACAGGTCACCTAATGATCCAACCTCTTTCTACGCGGATTTGAATCAAAATGTCTATGCGGTCACGCAAAATTGATACGGGTATTTGCCATGATACCGCAAAGAGCCAATAAGCTGGCAAAACCTCGAAACTATTGCAAAATTCAGCAAGTCGCGCTATTGATTGGCATAAAAGCAGGCCAAATAAAAAAAGTGACCGTGCCCATGAGCAGTATTCTTCGCAGCCTCGTTTTGATCACCCTTTTAGCGGGGTGCTCTTTCTCTGGTGTTCATAAAAATCCGCCTCGGAATTTGAACAATGCATGCTCGATTTTAGACCAGCGCCGCAGCTTCCTGCCGGCCTTTCGCGCGGCAAAGCGCAAATATGGCGTGCCGATTTCGACGCAAATGGCAATCATTTGGCAAGAAAGCAAATTCAAAGCTAATGCCAAGACGCCAAAGAAATACAAACTTTGGATCATTCCCTCGGGCCGTCAAAGCTCTGCCTATGGCTATGCCCAAGCACTTGATGGCACCTGGAAAGAATATAAGAAAAGCGCGGGTCGCTGGGGCGCCAGTCGCACCAATATCCGTGATGCTGCTGATTTCATGGGATGGTATATGGCCCAAAGCCGCCGGTCTCTTGGCATTGCCATGTCCGACACCCGCAACCAATACCTCGCTTATCACGAGGGCCGAACCGGTTACCGCCGTGGATCACATAAATCCAAACGCTGGCTGGTGAATATCGCAAATGGCCTCGACCGCCGGGCGGCGATGTATAAGCGGCAATTGATCAGCTGTGGTAAGGGGTAGCAGCCAGGCTTGCCGGCGGCAGGTATGAGCCGACCCTTTTCAAGCCTCAGTCGCTGCGCTTTCGCATCTCATGTTGGATGTTGAACAACATATTCGACAGCTTTCCACCTCTGGTCAGGCTATCTAAGATGATATGGGTTTGGCCGCCGGAATTGTCTTGCACGGTCCATTGGTGCAGTTGCACCGGATTGTCATTGAAAATCAGTTGAATGAACCCATAATCAGGGTTTTCCGGGTTTTGTAACGTCACCGCGGTTTGGGACTCGACCTCAAAATGCGCGACCACCATATCGCGTTGCGCCAAATCCACCTCCCGTTCCAAAACCAGATTCAACGGGGAGTGGCGCAGCGGAAACCGCAGAAGCTCATCGCGGGACTTGGGATCAAAAACGGCCACCTGACCGCCGCCAACCACAACCAAGGTGGCCTCTGGCGGGTCATATTCAAAACGAATGCGACCAGGCCGCCGAATAAACAGCCGCCCGGTAGAGGTTTCCCCCGTATCCGTGATTTGCGAAAACTGAGCCTCTGCTGTGGTCATCGCATTGAAATACGATGAGATCTCATTGAGGCTGATTTTTTCGGCTGCAACTGGGCTGGCCAGCACCATGCAAAGGATAGAAATGAGCTTCATATCACAACCTTAGCCTGTTTGCGAAAAGGTGGAAAGCCTGCCAGCATCACGATTGCGTCACCACAGCACCTATTCAATTGTGCTCTGGCATCAAGATTTCCCTTTTACCCACATGATTTGCGGCGCTGACCAACCCATTCTCTTCCATCTGCTCCACAAGCCGCGCGGCTTTATTGTAACCGATGGCCAGTTTTCGCTGGATGTAACTGGTGGAACATTTGCGGTCTTTGGCGACGATTTGAACGGCCGTGTCATAGAGCGCGTCTTCTGAGTCCGTATTCCCACCAAGCCCTAGCACCGCATCAATATCACTCTCGGTTCCCTCGCTCGGACCCTCTAAAACTCCAGAAAGATAGTCTGGCGGGCCGAAGGTTTTGAGATGATTAACGACATCTTCCACCTCTTCATCAGAACAGAAAGGACCATGCACACGCGTAACCTTGCCGCCACCGGCCATATAAAGCATATCGCCCATGCCCAAAAGCTGCTCGGCACCCATTTCACCCAAAATAGTACGGCTATCGACTTTTGAGGTCACTTGAAACGAGATGCGCGTTGGAAAGTTGGCTTTAATGGTTCCTGTAATCACATCGACTGAAGGGCGCTGTGTAGCCATGATAATGTGAATGCCTGAGGCCCGCGCCATTTGCGCCAAACGTTGGATGCAAGCTTCGATTTCCTTGCCCGCCACCATCATCAAATCAGCCATCTCATCGACCACAACAACGATATAGGGCAGCGTTTCGGGCTTGAACTGTTCAGTCTCAAACAGCGGCTCGCCCGTGGCTTCGTCAAAGCCTGTTTGCACCGTGCGGCTGAACATCTCTCCCTTGGCCTGAGCATCTTTAACGCGGCTGTTGTAACCATCTATATTGCGCACGCCCATTTTCGACATCTTGCGATACCGCTCTTCCATCTCCCCGACCGTCCATTTCAAGGCCACCACCGCCTTTTTGGGGTCGGTGACAACGGGGCTGAGAAGATGGGGGATGCCGTCATAAACACTGAGTTCCAGCATTTTTGGATCTATCATAATCATCCGGCATTCTTCTGGCGTCAGACGATAGAGCAATGATAGGATCATCGTGTTAATCGCAACAGATTTCCCCGAACCCGTGGTCCCAGCAATCAGCAAATGCGGCATTTTTGCGAGGTTTGCCACAATTGGCTCACCACCGATATCTTTGCCAAGCGCCAAAGGCAGACGCATATTCGCATCACCAAAGTCACGCGCAGACAAAATTTCACGCAGAACACACATCTCGCGGCTTTCATTGGGCAGCTCAATCCCAATCACTGAACGGCCCGGCACTGTACTGACCCGCGCGGAGAGCGCCGACATAGAGCGCGCAATATCATCCGACAGACCAATCACGCGGCTCGCTTTTAAGCCAGGGGCTGGCTCTAATTCATACATCGTCACAACTGGACCGGGGCGCACGCTCAAGATCTCACCTTTGACGCCGTAGTCATCCAACACACTTTCCAACATGCGTGCATTACTTTCCAAAGCATCGTCACTCAAGACATGCCGCTCAACAGACAATGGGCTCATCAATAGGCTTAGAGGCGGTTTTATATAGGTTTTATCCACAGCCTTAGGTTCTAAATCCAATGTTGGCTGCGCTTCGGCAATCGCTTGGCTGGACGGTTTGATTGCCCGCCGCGCCCCATGTTGCACCACCTGCTTGTGCGAAGCGCTGAGCGGGGGGTCGGCCATATATTCCGATTGCGGCGGCACCGCTTGGTGCTCCTCAAGACCCTCGGCCTCATCCTCGATAAAAGGCGCTTCCGGCGCAGGATGCTGCAAGATGATCGGAACCGGACCTGTGGGCCGACCAGGTTTGACGGTCACAATTGGAGTTTGCCCCTGCGCCGCCATAGCCGCTTTTGGATCGCGCGACCGAATGGCCTCGACAATTTTTCCACGAATACGATCCTGCATTGGATCACCAGCCCCGCCAAAGGAACGATCCAAAACTGGCTCCATCGGGGCGTGTACAGGCTCTGGCTCAACCCCGCGCTTCAGCACCCGCGCAAAAAGTGACTTTGGCTGTGGTTGCGGCGGTAAAGCAAGTCCCCCAGGTGCATTTGGCACATCGGCATTGGCTCTAATCACGGATGCGACCCGCTCGCTTTCACTCTGTGACAAGGGATCCATATTCGGATCACTTCGTTCAGCTGCGCGGCGCTCCTGACGCCCTCGCAGCCCGCTCCAACCACGCGTCAAAACAAAAACCAAAACCAAAATCAGCCGGCTGACCAACAAGCTCACGATACGGAAAAAGGTTTTAATTTCGCCGAAGATCAACCCGGTCACATAGCCACCAAGGATCAAAACCAAAGCGCCCAAAACCAGAGCTACGATATTTGCGCCAAGAGTTACCGACCCAGGCAGCACCTGTAAAATCATGAAGAGCACCGTGTCACCAAACAGGCCGCCCATTGAAAAGCTATGTGACCAACTGCTGATAGGTGTGAGGGTTGCCGCATAAAGCGAGCAGAGGGCCCAAAAAATAGGTGCGTAGACCAGGCGCATGACCATGCGGTCCGCACCCGTATGCACGATCAACCGTAGGCCCCATGCCACAAACGTCAGCGGAATACCCCAACTGCCGAGCCCTATAATCTTGATAAGTGGCGCCGCCACGATGGCACCCATCTGCCCAAGCCAGTTTTGAATTTCCGGGCCACCGGCAGAAATCCAAGCCGAATCTCCAGGTGCATAGCTTGCCATAGCCAGGGCAAAGGCCACGCCCACCGCCAAAATAATCAAACCAAGCGCTTCAACGCCCCGTCTTTCTAAGAAAGCCTG
>NYTV01000032.1 GCA_002683685.1 Paracoccaceae bacterium | reverse complement strand
AATCGTCACCGATGGCGTTGATCTTTTGGCCCGGGGGGCTCTGCCGGCGGCCCTGTTTGGCTTGGGCGGTGTTTTGGTGCGCTACCAGCCAGAGGGCGATATCCGGGTGATCTTATATATCTGCGCGATTTCGCTTGTGGTTCATCCTGCCTTAGTTTGGATCACGGGAAGCTATGTCGATCTCTCCACCAGTGATTTTCGCAGTGCGGTGCTGACAGCGGCCATGGCGCCCGGGGTCAATGCCTATATTTTCGCGCAAATGTACGGGCGCGCACAGCGGGTCGCAGCTTCCGCCGTCTTGATCAGCACCGGTCTCACGATTTTCACCGCAAGCCTCTGGCTCTACGCGCTGGGGTAGTGCTCAAGCTTCGGCAAATCTCGAGGCGCGAAAACTCGACAGCAAGGGGCTCGGGCCACCTTGCAAAATTTCCTGCGCCAGCAACTGACCTATCAAAGGACCAAGGGTCACGCCGCTGTGCATAACAGCTAGAAAAACCCCCGGGGCGCCGGGGACCGCGCCCACAACAGGCAGGCCATCCAAGGGCACGGGGCGCTCCCCCAGCTTTACTTCTGCCAGCTGAACATCCGGCTGCCCACGCAGTTTTTGGCGAATCCGCGCGATCACAGTGTCCGCAAGTGCGGGCGCATCCTCAGATGGATCCAAGTCACCGCTGAATATTTCCCCTGCCACAAGACTACCATCAGGATTTTGTCTAAAATGCACATCAGGCGTCATAAGAATATGATGAATGCACGTCTGCACCGGCCGGGTTTGCAAGATCATGCCGCGTTTATTGGCCATGGGCAAAGCCCATTCGACACCCGCCAGACCGCAGCAGGCCGCAGCGCCCGTGGCCAAAATCACAAAATCACAGGGTAAATTTCCAGCTGAAGTCTGCACAATATGGCCACCGCCAGAACTGGGGTGCACAGCTTTGACGGCCTGGTCGGGGCAAAGCCTTCCGCCGCGCTGCGCCACATGCGCCAGAAGGGACTGCGCTACAGATTGAGCCTGTGCGGCCCCTTCCATGGGCGTGAGCAGCGCATGGGCTGGACACTCACGCAGATTGGGCTCAAGCGCCGCGATCTCATCGTGATCAAGCCGCCGGGCCCCATAGCCTCGCGCGGTCAGACTGGCAAATTGCGCCTCAAAAGCTTGCCCCGCATCTTCCCACCACAGCGTGCCTGGCCAGCTGACATGGGCCTGTAATGCTAACCTCTGCCCCAGGGTTCGGAAGGTCTCTAGGGCCGCGTTACGTAGATCAAAATAGGCTTGGGTTTCGGCAAAACTGGCATTGATCCAGCCAAAAGAATTGGCACTGGCCACGCCGCCCAAAGGCCCCTGATCCACAACAATGACCTCTGCACCAAGATCTTGGCAGGCCAAAGCCGTGCTCGCGCCGATGATTCCAGATCCCACGATCACAACTTTTGCAGCTGCCGTCATATCCTGCCCTTCCCTGCGCTGGCGCCTCCTTGACCAGTCATGACACGTTCGCGGCGCGCGACGGAAGCAATTTTCATCCCCAGCGGAGAAAAATGATCACAGCGAGGGATTGAATCGGACTTTGCCACCCCGCCCCCTTGTTTCTGCCCCCCAGAAGGCCAAATCTAGGAGGCACAAGGAATCAAATATGCACAATAATTCGCCCGAACAAATGCCCGTCTTGCAAAACCCCGCTCCGAATGTGCGCGACCGGGAAAAGATGGAAGGGGGCAAGGCCTTTCGACTTGAAACCGAGTTCACCGCCGCAGGCGACCAACCCACCGCCATCAAAGAGCTGGTGGAGGGGATCACCGCGGGAGAGACCAATCAAGTTTTGCTCGGGGCCACGGGCACGGGCAAGACCTTCACCATGGCGCGGATCATACAAGACACCCAGCGCCCAGCGATTATTCTTGCGCCAAACAAAACCCTCGCAGCCCAGCTTTATGGCGAATTCAAAGGGTTTTTCCCCGATAATGCCGTGGAATATTTCGTCAGCTATTACGACTATTACCAACCAGAAGCCTATGTGGCCCGCTCGGACACCTATATCGAAAAAGAAAGCCAGATCAGCGAGCAGATTGACCGGATGCGTCACTCGGCGACCCGCGCTTTGCTGGAGCGTGATGACGTCATTATCGTGGCTTCAGTCTCCTGCATCTATGGCATAGGATCAGTTGAAACCTATGGAGCGATGACTCAAGATTTGCACAGTGGCAATTGCTATGACCAGCGCCAAGTCATTGCCGATCTCATCGCCCAACAATATCGCCGAAATGACCAAGCCTTCCAACGCGGCACCTTTCGGGTGCGTGGAGACAGTTTGGAGGTTTGGCCGGCGCATTTGGACGACCGGGCTTGGCGTTTGAGCTTTTTTGGCGAAGAGCTGGAGACCATTGTTGAGTTTGACCCGCTGACAGGGGCGCGCACCGATACGTTTGAACGGGTGCGGATCTACGCCAACAGCCACTATGTGACCCCGCGCCCGACCATGCAGCAGGCTGTGATTGGGATCAAAAAAGAGCTGCGTATGCGGCTTGATCAATTGGTGAGCGAGGGCAAATTGCTCGAAGCGCAACGGCTGGAACAGCGCACAAATTTCGATCTGGAAATGCTTGAAGCGACAGGCGTATGCAGCGGGATTGAAAATTATTCGCGCTATCTCACGGGCCGCGCGCCGGGTGAACCACCCCCCACACTGTTTGAATTCATCCCAGACAATGCGATTGTCTTCGCCGATGAAAGCCATGTCAGCGTGCCGCAGATTGGCGCCATGTATAAGGGCGACTACCGCCGTAAATTCACCCTTGCCGAACACGGGTTCCGATTGCCGTCGTGTATGGACAACCGACCGCTCAAGTTCGAAGAATGGGATGCGATGCGGCCGCAGTCTGTTTTTGTCTCTGCCACCCCATCCAAATGGGAGCTGGACCAAGCAGGCGGCGTGTTCACAGAGCAGGTGATCCGCCCCACAGGCCTGCTGGATCCGCCGGTGGAAATTCGCCCCGTGGAAACGCAGGTTGATGATCTTCTGGATGAAATTCGCAAAGTCACGGCTATGGGGCAAAGGGTTCTAGCCACAACATTGACCAAACGCATGGCCGAAGATCTCACCGAATATTTGCATGAGCAGGGCATTCGGGTGCGTTACATGCACAGCGATATCGACACGATTGAGCGTATTGAGATATTGCGGGATCTGAGACTTGGCGCCTTTGATGTGCTGCTGGGCATCAACCTTCTGCGCGAGGGGCTCGATATCCCTGAGTGCGGTTTGGTTGCGATCCTTGACGCAGATAAGGAGGGCTTTTTACGGTCTGAAACCTCTTTGGTTCAAACCATTGGCCGGGCCGCGCGCAACGCCGATGGGCGGGTCATCATGTATGCAGATCGCATGACGGGCTCGATGGAACGCGCGATTGGCGAAACCAACCGTAGGCGCGAAAAGCAACATGCCTATAATGTCGCCCATGGAATTACCCCTCTGACAGTGAAAAAGAATGTCGAGGATGTGCTGGCCGGCCTTTACAAGGGCGATACCGATATGGCGCGGGTCACGGCGAAGATTGATCCGGCCTTGCAAGGCGGCAATATCCAAACCGTGCTCGAAGGTCTGCGGCTCGATATGCGCAAAGCTGCAGAGAATTTAGAATTTGAGGAAGCCGCCCGGCTGCGCGACGAGGTCAAACGCCTCGAGACAGTTGAGCTAACGATCTCAGATGATCCCCTGGCCCGGCAATATGCGGTCGAAAAAGCAGTTGAAGACGCCCATAATGCCTCCGGCCGGTCAAAAGGGGGACGCGCAGGTCAAAGGGGCGGTGCCCGGCGGCGCAAATAGACATAACCCCTCGCAAAAAGGGGCAACAGGCCCGCGGCCATTGAACGGCAGCTGTGGCGCAAAATCGACCACCCAGGTCTGAGTGTCTGACGCTTGTGTATGCTCCAAAATGCAGGGATTGTAGATTGGCTCACTGATGGCATTGAACGTATTGCCTTGCACCACGACATTGCGCGCCTTGCTGTAGTTGAGCGTGGCGAAAATGCTGTCCACGGTCTCGACGCGGTCAATTGGCCCGTTGATTGAACGAAAGACATAGCCGATCATCGTCAGCCCATGCACGAAATGGCCAGGTCCATAAGGTTTAATCACCAAAAAGCTAAACCAAGAGGCCACATCATTGGCAGTGAAAATATTGCCGCTGATGGTCAATCCCCCAAAGGAATATTGGTTGGCAAAGGACGGATCCGCCTCATATTCATTGGTCCATTCAATGATGTTATTGTCGACATAATTGCCAGTGATCATAGTTTTGAGATTTGTTGTGGCAAAAACGATCCCACCCTTGCGCACCCCATTGGTTTCTCGGTCGCCATGAAACCAGTGGTTGCCGGTAATCACTGACCCCGATCCGCCCATAATGCCGAAATGCTTGAAATGCATTGCCCGGCAGTCGCGGATTTTAACGTTGTTTTTATTGGCGTTAAAGGCAATGGACACCCGGTCTTGCACCTTTAGCGGGCTTTCGTTTGAGATGAATTGACAGCGATCAAACATCATCCCCTGGCAGGCCGTCCCTGGGGAGGTGGTGCCGCGATTTTTCGGCTTCACGATCAAGCAATCCCGGAAGTGGAAGGTCTCGCCATCGGGCAGCAGCAACACTGCCGAAGCATTGCCGGTATATTGAAAATCAATCCCATCAAAATGAGCCCCGCTGACCTTTTGAAATCCAGAAAAATTGAGCAGGTATTTGAAACGTGTGAAGGTAAATTGATGTGTGCCCGCTGCGCCATAAAGCGGTTGGGATAAGGTTAAGGACTGACTCCCGACATTGACCTCTTTGACATAGACTTCCCGTCCAACGCCTGTGCCTCCAACCAAAGATCCATCGGCAATATTGGCGATATTGGCCACAGAGGTCAGCGATTTCGGATCAGAGGTTGAATAGGTCACCTGAGCCATCACTTGATCTGGGGTCCACGCGGCATTGGCGTTGCCTTGGATCTGACCATTTCGAACCACTCGACGGCTATTGAACACAGTTTTATTGTCGACCACCGCTTTCATATCGAGAGGTCCATCCAACTCAATCCGGCGCCCGACAATATCGAGGATGTAATGATCGTTGAAATTCAACAAGGATTGATAGGCTTTTTTGAGCGCCACGACCTCATCGCCAAAAGCGTCAATATAGCTGGGCAGATTAAAGTCTTTGAGTGGGGTCAGACGGGCCAAGTCCGGCATGGTGATATTGCCCACAAAGCGCACGCGGTTTGGAACGTGATGGACCCATAGATGCGGAAGTTTCCCCGTGGTACCAGAACTTCACGACCCGCGGCAGCCTTATCTGCCGCTTCAAACACGTCACGATCATCTGCGAATCCATCGCCAATAGCCCCTTAGTCGCGCACATCGACAGCGCCAATCAGCTGATCGACAAAAGCGCCGCTGATGTCTTCGATAATAATATCCTCAATCCGCACAACACCGCCGCTTGGGCCGGTGAGGTCGAGGCCAAAATGCCCATAAATCGCATCTTTCTTCCAATGCAGATCGACGCCCGTGCGAATGCCTGACCCAACAATGGCCGAGAGCTCGACCACCTCACCCTAGGTGTTGAGGCTGGTGACCGGTCCCGCTTCATTGACCCCGGTCAAATGCACATTGCCCGTAGCCCCAGGCCAACCGGCGATGCTCACCGTGGGAAATGCACCCGATACCAATTTCACACGCGTGCGAATGCGCAGATAGCAGCCCGGAGAGAGCGGTGTTTGATAGAAGGCGCGCAGCTTTTGCACGGCTTGAGTCTTGGTCAGCTCCGAGCAGCCGGAAAAATCTTGATCCGCCGGCACGAAGGCGGCGTTCAGCTCATTGTCATAGTCATCTTGTCCGGGCGTGCCGTCCTGGCTCGACCAATGATGCAATCCAAAAACAAATTTAGGTGGTGTAAAGACGATCCCATCGGTGATTGTTTTATTCATAAAAGCACCTTTACTAACGCCGCTCCATGCGTTTGTGTGATTGATCCGCAACCGCAGCCCCAGAGGTAGGTGCTGCTCTGCGAAACAGGGGTAAAAGCTCGATGCTAAGAAGGCCTAGCTGTAGCGTACGGTGCTCACACGCCGGTCTCTTGCGAGGGCAAAAGCTGGACACCATTAATGCGCCATGCTCCGTCCAATTGGACCATTTGATAGGCCATGATGTGATATCGACCCTGGCCGTCGCGAATTTGCACTTTCTGCCAGTAGAATCCCTCAACCGTGGCGAGTTCCAAAAATGCAATCTCAGACGGGCGGTACACCATAGGATAGCCTTGCCTGACCATGCGCCCAAACACCTCTGGCGCGCGAAATATCTGCTGGATCGTCGGGCTGGCGTAGGTAAAGGCACGTTCGAAATCATCCGCCTGAAAAGCGGTAATTTGCGCACGAATTGTTGTTTCAATCTCTTGGCTCTCGGCCCAGGCCGGCAGTGCCGCCGCAACCCAAAAAGCAATTGCTAGAATGAACTTTCTCATAACACCCTCCTATTGACTGCCATAAAAATAGGACGCAACAGGAGGGGGTCAAATTCGTCGCGGGTTAGGTAAACTCGCCGGCAAGGCCTTTGTCGATCAGGGCTATGCTCTCTTCGATGCCCAAAAGCGCAATAAATCCGCCAAACCGCGGCCCCTGTGATGCGCCCAAAAGCACCTCATAGAGCGCTTTGAACCAATCGCGCATCGGGTCAAACCGCTCGCGGCCACAGGCGAAAACCAAAGATTGCAGCGCATCCCCATCCAAACCTTGATCCCAAGCCTTCAGCCCGTCGCGCAGCGCGATCAAAGCCTCGCGTTCGAGATCCGTGGGCGCGCGGTAGACTTTGGCGGGTTTGACAAAATCATTGTAATAACGGACCGCAAACCCCGCCGCCGCGTTTAAGTCCGCATGGGTTTCGGCGGAGGCCTCGGGAGCATAACGTTTGATGAATCCCCAGAGTTGATGTTTATCCTCCGCGCCAGACACAGACGCCAGATTGAGCAGCATTGAGAAAGGCACGACCATTTTGCTGACCGGTACATCGCCTCCATGAATATGCCACACCGGATTGTTCAGACGTGCTTTGTCGTCTTGCCCCTCATAGGCGCGCAATTGCTGGTGATACTCATCTACCGCCTTGGGGATCACATCAAAATGCATCCGCTTGGCTGTTTTGGGTTTCAGGTACATAAAATATGACAGGCTTTCCGTGCTGGCATAGCTGAGCCACTCATCAATCGACACGCCATTACCAGAAGTCTTAGAAATCTTCTGCCCGTTTTCATCGAGAAACAATTCATAGCTGAAATGCTCCGGTGCCGGATGCCCCAGAATACGACATATTTTGTCATATATGGGCGTATTGGTGGAGTGATCCTTGCCATACATCTCAAAATCTACCCCAAGGGCCGCCCAGCGCGCCCCAAAATCGGGTTTCCACTGCAACTTCACATTGCCGCCCGTCACCGGAAGTGTCATCTCTTCGCCCTCTTCGGTGTCAAAAGTGATAGTGCCATTTTGGGCGTCCACAGATTTCATCGGCACATAAAGCACCCGCCCTGTTTCAGGATGAATGGGCAGAAAAATTGAGTAAGTCTTCTGCCGNTCCTCGCGCAGCGAGGCCAGCATCACCTTCATGATGTCATCATNTTTTTCCACCCCACGCAGCAAAACCTGATCAAACTGACCAGATTGATAAAACTCCGTGGCACTGATGAAATCATATTCGAAGCCAAATGTGTCCAAAAACCGACGCAACATGGCGTTGTTATGATGACCGAAACTCTCAAATTCCTCAAAAGGATCTGGCACAGAAGTCAAGGGCCGCTGCAAATGCTCGACCAGCCTATCCGGATTTGGCACATTACCCGGCACTTTGCGCATGCCGTCGAGATCATCAGAGAAACACACAAGCCGGGTTGGCAGGTCACTCAATTCTTGGAATGCGCGCATGATCATTGTGGTGCGCGCCACTTCGCCAAAAGTGCCAATATGCGGCAGCCCGCTGGGGCCATAGCCCGTTTCAAACAAGACATAGCCCTTTTCAGGCGGCTTATTTTGAAAGCGTTTCAAAATCCGCCGCGCCTCTTCAAAGGGCCAGGCTTTCGATTGAGTAGCAGCGTCTCGCATTTTGGACATGTTTAACTCCAGTTTCCTGACGCTTCCCTATTGCCGCAGAGGCCTCGGGTCAATAAGTTGTACCCACAGCTAGAAAGGTCGTCGCTTCGTGAATACCCATCCCCCGTCTCTGTCATCACAAGATTGTCTGGTTGCGGTCATGATTGCCGTATCTGCAAGTGACGAAAATATTCGCACAGCAGAGCTGATGAGCATTCAAGCGATTGTGAACCACTTGCCGATCTTTGGAGAATATGATGTGGACCGCATCAAATCTGTGGCCGCTATGGTTTTGGATCTTTTGTCCGAAGAAGACGGGCTTGATGCTCTGTTTGGCTTGATCCGGGACGGCCTGCCCGATGGTTTAAACGAAACTGCTTATGCTATGGCCTGCGATGTGGCCGCAGCGGATGGAAGACTTGGGCAAGTCGAGTTGCGCATGCTGCAAGAAATTCGCCATGAGCTTGAGGTGGACCGCCTGCATGGGGCGGCGATAGAAGCGGGCGCACGCGCAAGGTTTCGCACCCTAGCGTAAATGCCGCAGCCAATCGCGCAAAATCGCATATTGCAAGCTACGAGATCGCGCCTCCCAACCCTTGGCCCCCCGCGGATTTTCACTGCCTTTCACTTTTTCACGCCGCGCCATATCGGCGGTCAATATAGTAAAAGCAAGGCTTTTGCCTTTATATGTGAGATATCCAGACAGCGAGCTGACAAAATTTAATGTGCCTGTTTTGACCCGCAGATCCACGCCATCCATCGGCTTTCCTTTGTCCCGCAGGATCTTGGGCTTGAGCAAATCGGCCAGCCCGTTGCGATGGTGCCAGGCCATGAACATTGCCAAACCACCAGCCGTTAGCCGCGATTGATCCGACAGACCGGAATGATCAACAACCGTGCCACGCATCCCATGGGCTTGAGCAAACTGGCTCAGAGCCGACGCCGATTGGCGCAGCGTTGGCGCGCCCGAGGCTGTAAGGCCAATCACCTCAGCCGTTAAATTCGTCGATAATTTCAACATTGATTTGGCAATTTCATAATAAGGGCGCGACTCCTTTTGCGCGATATCCACCGTCATCACCGCATCCGGGTATTGCCCCTCAACGATGGTTGGAGACGGCATCTGCATCCCCATCTCTGCGCATATCGCCTGAAAGGCCTCACCGGCGTAGCGTCTTGGATTTCGCGCCGGCAACCACCGCCCCCCATCCTTGCCCAAGACCGCGCGCTGAACGGACCACTGCTCACGATCCGGTGCGTGTTGATAGGCATAGCTTGGCGCGGCCCGCTCTTCAACGCGCATCCCGATGGAAGGGATCTGTGGCCGATATATGCGCCCCGGCGCGCTCATCGACAGATCATAGCCGCCACCGGCCTGGCGTGCCCATTCGAATTGTACCCGGTTGAGGTTTAAGTTCAATCCAGCAATTGCCGGGTTGTAATTGGCTTGCGGCAATTGGCTGCTGTCAATTTCACGTTGGTAGGGAAACCCATTGTCCACAATCACAAGCCGACCTTTAACCCGTTGAATTCCTGTTTTTTGGAGGGCCTTGGCAAAATTGACCAAATCATCTGTGTGCAGAGTGGGATCCGCAGATCCGGTCAAAATGATATCCCCAACAAGCGCCCCATTTACGACCCGCCCCTGAAGGCTCAAACGTGTGATGAATTGAAAATCACGCCCAAGTTTCTGCAAACCATAGGCAGCCGTCAGCGCTTTGGTCACGCTGGCCGGGGGCAATTCAGTCTCAGGTAAATATGCGTCGAGAAGCCTGCCATTTTCTGGATCCATCAGAGCGCAGCTGACCTGACCTTTGAGAGAAAACGAGCGGATAACCGCAGCCGCCCCGCCCAAAAGATCTGGCGGTGCAGCCGGCCTTGTGACGGGCCGCAACGAATTCAAGGGCGCCACAGCAAAGGCTGAAGAGCCAAGCGCCGCCAGGGCCGTGCTGAGCGCGGCTCTGCGTGTGAGAGTATTTTCCATTCCCAATGGCTAGCGGGGCGCGTGGGTCTTTGGCAAGATGATTTTCCTCAAGGCTGGTGCCGGAGGCGGGTGGATGTTAACCCGGTAGGATGTGGCGTGCGATACTTTTTATGTTGATCGGGATGATGCTGATCCCAACCGGCGATGCCGCCAGCAAACTTCTGTCGAATAGCCATGGGTATCATCCCTTTTTCATCGCCTGGGCCCGATTCGCTGTCGGGTCATTCTTGGTGCTGCCCTTTATACCGCAAAGCTGTTTCACAGTGTTTCGCAACCCGGTGGCTTGGGGTCGCGGATTGCTGCTGGCGACCGGCATCAGTGTCATCACCTTCGCCGTTGCATTGGAGGACTTGGCCAATGTTTTCGCAGTCTTTTTCATCGGGCCAATTATCAGCTATATTCTGGCGGCCATCTTCTTGAAAGAAGCCGTGAGCCTCCCGCGCAGCGCCCTGCTTTTCCTCGGCTTCACTGGAATTTTGCTCATTGCCAGACCCGGCTTTGGCTTTTCCATTGGACTGGCTTGTGCCCTTTTTGCCGGTTGCACCTATGGAGTTTTTCTAACCCTGTCGCGTCTGGCCGCGGCCCAAGAGGAGCCCAAAGCGCTTTTGTTCTCACAAATGCTCATCGCCACCATCCTCTGCACGCCCATGGCACTGATGTATTGGCCCGAGCAGCTCTTCGCCAGCCCAGCCATGCTCGCCATCTCTGGCAGCGCCTCTATGCTTGGCAATATGTTTTTGATCCTCGCCTATGGACTTGCACCGGCCACCCGCCTGGCACCCTTCGTCTACTTTCAACTTGCGGGCGCATTGCTATTGGGATGGGGTGTCTTTGGCACATTGCCCGATATCTGGGGGCTTGCCGGTTTGGCCTTGCTGATGATCTCAGGCTTTGGCTCCGCCCTCTTGCACCGCTAACCCCAAGCCCCGCGGTTGCGAATAGTCGAAGAACTTGCCGGGCTCTGGGGCATATCCACAAAACACCAGGCCGGCGCCGTGCGATGGCTCAAAAGCCTTGAAGCGCGCGCGGCAAGCCTGGCCGAGGCGAAGCGCCGCGCCGCAGGTGCGCATTGCGCCGCCAGCCCTTGCCCGGGCCGCGCTAAAACACCAACCGGCATAAGCTGGAATATATCCTGCCAATCGCGCCAGTGATGGATCTGCGCCAGATTATCTGCCCCCATCAGCCAAGTGAAATGCGTGGTGGAATAGATCGCCCGAAGCGCGCGCAAGCTGTCGCAGGTAAACCTTGTGTCCAGCTGGGTTTCCACATCGGTGATGACAATGCGGGGATGGTCGATCAGGCGTTTCGCATGGGCCACCCGCTTATCCAGCGGCGCAGGTCCGCGCAGCTTCAAGGGATTGGCCGGGCTAACGAGCCACCAGATTTGATCAAGATCAAAGCGCTTGAGCGCCTGCTCGGAAATCCGCACATGCCCTTCATGGGCCGGATCAAACGACCCGCCCAAAAGACCCACACGCCGCCCGGTGCTAGATTGTGGCAAGTTAAACCGCATCATTCCTCACCTTTAGCGCAGATAGACCCCTGCGCAAGCCATGGCCGCACCAGTTTTATCAATTTCACATTTGCGCCCGCGCGCGCGCCACTGTAACAGAGGTTTGAATTTTTCAGTCTAACACCCGGGGGCACAGATGGCCGCATATCAATACGTATACCACATGGATGGCGTTTCAAAAACTTATCCCGGTGGAAAAAAATGTTTCGAAAACATTCGCCTATCCTTCCTTCCCGGAGTGAAAATCGGTGTGGTTGGGGTAAACGGCGCCGGGAAATCAACCCTGCTCAAAATTATGGCCGGCTTGGATACGGATTTCTCTGGTGAAGCCTGGGCGGCGGAAGGCGCGAAAGTTGGCTACCTGCCACAGGAGCCGAAACTGGAAGAAGGCCTGACCGTCCGCGAAAATGTCATGCTGGGGGTAAAGGCCAAAAAAGACATCCTGGATCGCTATAATGATCTGGCGATGAATTACTCCGACGAGACCGCCGATGAAATGGCGCAGCTACAAGACGAGATTGATGCTAATAATCTTTGGGATTTAGATGCCCAAATTGACGTCAGTATGGAGGCACTGCGCTGCCCACCAGACGATGCGATGCCTGAAAATCTTTCGGGCGGTGAAGCGCGCCGCGTGGCGCTGTGCCGATTGTTGCTTGAGCAACCTGATATGTTGCTGCTTGATGAGCCCACCAACCACCTGGATGCCGAAACCATTGCTTGGCTGCAAAAGCACCTGATTGACTACTCCGGTACAATCCTCGTTGTTACTCACGACCGCTATTTTCTCGATGATATTACCGGCTGGATCCTCGAGATCGATCGTGGGCAAGGCGTTCCCTATGAGGGCAATTACTCCTCTTGGCTCGAACAAAAGGCAAAGCGCTTGGCCCAAGAGTCCCGTGAGGATAAGTCCAAACAAAAAACGCTGGAACGGGAATTGGAATGGATGCGGCAGGGTCAAAAGGCCCGGCAAGCCAAGTCCAAAGCCCGTATTGCCGCCTATAATGATATGGCAAATCAATCCGAGCGCGAAAAAGTGGGACGTGCCCAAATCATCATCCCAAATGGACCACGGCTGGGTTCAAAGGTCATTGAAGTCTCCGGGCTTAAAAAAGCCATGGGCGACAAGCTGTTGGTCGAAAATCTCTCGTTTTCACTGCCACCCGGTGGCATCGTAGGGGTAATCGGCCCAAATGGCGCGGGGAAGACGACCCTATTCAAAATGCTGACCGGGCAAGAACAGCCCGATGAAGGCGCGGTTGAATACGGGGATACAGTGCAATTGTCCTATGTTGATCAATCTCGCGATGATTTGGATCCCAATGCCAATGTTTGGGAGGCAATTGCAGACGGTCTTGATGTGGTGCAGCTGGGAGATGTGGAGGTCAACGGGCGGGCCTATTGCTCGGCGTTTAACTTCAAAGGCGCGACTCAGCAGAAGAAAGTCAGCTTGCTGTCTGGCGGAGAACGCAACCGGGTCCATATGGCGCGATTGCTGCGTGCGGGCGGCAATGTTTTGCTGCTCGATGAGCCGACCAATGATCTGGACGTGGAGACCCTACGGGCGCTGGAAGATGCTCTGGTTGATTTTGCCGGATGCGCTGTGGTCATCTCACACGACCGCTTTTTCCTTGACCGGATCTGCACCCATATCCTCGCCTTTGAGGGCGACGCGCATATAGAATGGTTTGAGGGTAACTTCGAAGACTACGAGGAGGACAAAAAACGCCGCCTCGGTGCCGATGCCCTGCAACCCACGCGCATTAAGCATAAGAAATTCGCGCGTTAAGCCAGTCTGTATTAAAGGCGAATCCCTGTCTCACGTTAAGGCGCGTTGCGCACCGGCAGGGGGTTTTCCCCTCTGCGCGTCTTCTGGCTTGCAAAAAAAAATCGAAACGGCCATATGGCCCCTGCGACCGTTACCGCATCTCGACCAACTGTTTTGCTTACAAGGCCACAGTCCTCGACATGAAATGACTGACGCCGACCTGCCGCAATAACGTGGGCAGTAATGTAAAATGGAGTACACGGGATGGCTACTGGCACCGTAAAATGGTTTAACGCAGACAAAGGTTATGGCTTTATTGCACCGGACAATGGCGGCGAAGATGTGTTTGTACACATCACGGCTGTTCAACGCGCGGGTTTGGACGGTCTGAATGACAACCAAAAAGTAAGCTTTGAAGTCGAAACCGGCCGCAATGGACGTGAAGCTGCGACTGATCTGCAAGCACAATAATATGATTTAGGGCTAATCTAAACTGAGGATTTATTCCGCTTTACTTAGATTGGCCCTTTTCATGGCGCCCCGGTTTCAAGGGCAGCTTGGGCATGGGCAAGTCGTGCCAATCCTTTAAGACCTACTGCCGCGAGATTTGTTGCAACAGCGGCAAAAGAGCGCTCATATCCGGGCCATTAGACTGGCCCGTCAAGGCTTTTCGCAGCGGCATAAACAGAGCTTTGCCCTTGCGCCCAGTAGCCTCTTTGACCGCCGATGTCCAAGCACCCCAAGTGCCGGAATCGTAAGGGCCAGCCGGCAGCATAGATAGAGCCTGGGTCACAAAATCCCTATCTTCCGCATCAATCAACGGGGTGGCGCCATTTTGGATCAAATCCCACCAGCCCGCGAGATCATGGAGGGTCGATATATTTCCGCGTGTGACGTGCCAGAAGTCCTCAGCCATTTCAGCCGGAACGCCAATAGCCGCCACATCTGCAGCAACGGCCTTCAACTCAAGCCCTTGCAAATATTTCGCCGTCAGCGGCCCCAGATCAGCCTCGTCAAATTTCGTTGGAGCAGAGCCAAATTTCGTCAGCTCAAAACCCGCGACGATTTCTTCCATAGAGCCACGCAGCTCAACCGGATCGGAAGATCCCAGACGCGCCAAATGGCTCAACAGCGCCATCGGTTGCACGCCTGCCGCCCGCATGTCCCGCAGCGCCAACGACCCCAAACGCTTTGACAGGCCTTCCCCTTTGGGCCCAGTCAACAAAGAATGGTGGGCAAAATTGGGCACTGATCCGCCAATCGCTTGGATCATCTGGATTTGTGTCGCGGTATTGGTCACATGGTCTGACCCACGGACCACATGGGTCACGCCCATATCCGTATCATCGCAGATGGAGGCCAGCGTGTAGAGCACCTGCCCATCACCGCGGATCAGCACCGGATCGCTCACCGAGGCGGCATCGATCGACAGATCGCCGAGAATTCCATCACGCCATTCGATCCGCGATTGATCGAGTTTAAAACGCCAATGGCCCTTGCGTTCCGCACGCAGCGCCGTGCGCTCCGCCTCCGAAAGCGCCAGCGCCGAGCGGTCATAAACCGGGGGCTTACCCATATTCAGTTGCTTTTTACGCTTGAGATCCAATTCAACAGGCGTTTCAAAACACTCGTAAAAAAGTCCTTGGTCACGCAGTTGATCGGCCACTTCTGCATAGCGGTCAAACCGGGCGGATTGATGCTCGATGCGATCCCAATGCAGGCCCAGCCAGTCCAAATCGCGTTTTATCGCCTCAACATATTCGGCCTTGGAGCGCTCGGGATCCGTGTCATCGATCCGCAGAATAAACTCTCCGCCCGCCTGACGCGCGATAAGATAGTTAAACAGCGCCGTGCGCAGGTTGCCGATGTGAAGATAGCCCGTAGGCGAAGGGGCAAAACGTGTGGTTGTCATAGGGTTCTCCTGTTGCGCAGTCTTTACACATAGGGCGCGGGAGATGTCCAGATATGGCCGCGCGCCACTATGTGCTGTGATCGCGCCAACGGTTGGCTATGGGATAGCGCCGATCCAACCAAAATGCCCGCAGCGATAGCCGCGTTCCTGGCGCAGATTGGAAGCGCTTATACTCGCTAATATAGATCAAATGCTCAATTTTCTTGACTGTTTCACGCTCAAAGCCGGCCGCTATGCAATCGGCGACAGAGGCCTCATCGTCCACCAACATCTGCAAGATGCCATCAAGCACCGGATAGGGCGGCAGGCTGTCTTCGTCTTTTTGATCCGCGCGCAGCTCGGCGCTGGGGGCTTTGTCGATGATGCGCGGATCAATAACCACGCCCTCCGGTCCCATCATCCAATCACGATGATGCGCATTGCGCCAGCGGCAGATGTCAAACACCCGCATCTTGTACAAATCCTTAATCGGATTAAATCCGCCTGCCATATCGCCGTAGATCGTCGCATAGCCGACCGCGACTTCCGATTTATTGCCTGTGGTCAGCAGCATATGCCCAAATTTATTGGACAGGGACATGAGCAACAGGCCGCGCAAACGAGATTGGATATTCTCCTCCGTTAAATCCACAGGCCGGCCGGCAAAAATCGGCGCCAAACTGTCGGTGATCGCCGCTTGCGGGCCGGTAATGGGCAGGGTTTGCAAAGGCGCGCCCAGCGCTTGCGCCACAGAGGCGGCATCCTGAAGCGACGCTTGGCTGGTAAACTCCGAGGGCAACATGACGCAATGCACATTTTGCGGCCCCAGCGCATCGGCGGCAATCGTGGCAACAATGGCTGAGTCAATTCCACCCGAGAGACCCAAGAGCGCTGATGAAAACCCTGTTTTGCGCATATAATCGCGCAGGGACAGCACCATTGCATGGTAGTCTTGCTCAAAAGCATCCGGCCAATGGGCCAAGGTGCCTGCCGCGGCCTGCCAGCCTTGATCGGTAAGCTCAAAATCCACATGCGCAAGACAATTTTTAAACATTGGTAAAGACAGGGCCAAAGCACCACCGGGATTGAGTACGAATGATCCGCCATCAAAAACCTGATCATCCTGGCCACCAACCATATTCACATAGACCAATGGCAGCCCCGTTTCGACCACCCGCGCAACCATATGCGCCATGCGCACATCCATTTTACCGCGTGCATAGGGCGAGCCATTGGGGACAAAAAGCACTTCCGCGCCAGACTCGGCCAAAGCCTCCGGCACATCTGCATGCCACGCATCTTCGCAAATCGGCGTGCCAATCCGCAGATTACCCACAAGGTAAGGCCCCGAGATATCCGCCGAGTGATAAAGGCGTTTTTCGTCGAACACGTCATCATTCGGCAAAATATGCTTTTGATCACGGTTTGGATCTGCCCACCGGCCAGAACATAATAGGCATTATAAAGACCGCTCTGATCGCGAAACGGCCCACCAATCCCCATGGCTGGCCCCTCAGCACAGGATTGGGCCAGGGTCTGAATTTGCGCCATCGCATCACGGGTGAACGCAGGTTTGAGTACCAAATCTTGCACCTGATAGCCGGTGACAAACATCTCTGGCAACATAACCATATCCGCGCCCGCGACTTTGGCCGCTGTCCAAGCCTCAAGCGCTTGCGCCGCATTGCCAGCAAGATCACCCACAGTTGCGTTGAGCTGCGCCATGGTTAACCGAAATTTCTGTGTCATCTGCCTGCTCAATCCTGTCAAACCCCCGCCTTGTCTATCAGACATCCGCCGAAGCAAAAGCCCAATTGAATGGGAAATGTGGAAAGACATTGCCCTCACGGGTGAGGTTTACTAGTCTGCGATGGATAAAAATAGAGTCACCCCGACGCCGAGCCATTGTCTAAGAGGTTTAAACTTCAATGAATAAGAAGATCTCACATCTCCTGTTGGTCACAACGGCCCTGCTATGGAGCAGCCTGGCCCAGGCGCAAACCGCCACAATCCAATCGAAACAATATGAAGACGGTGGATATTATGAGGGCACCTTCAAAAACGGTCGCCAACACGGCCAAGGCACCTACAGCCTACCGTCGGGCTATACATACACCGGCAATTGGGAAAACGGTGAAATTTCTGGCCAGGGTGAGGCAACCTTTCCTGATGGATCGATCTACACGGGAGCGTTTTTGAACGGGAAACCCCACGGCACCGGACGCATAACCTATGCCGATGGTGGCACCTATGAAGGCAGCTGGGTGGCTGGCAAAATCGACGGACAAGGCGTTGCGGTTTATACCAACGGCCTGCGTTATGAAGGGGAGTTTCGCGACACCAAACACCACGGCCAGGGCATTCTCACCTCTGACAGCGGATATCGCTATGAGGGCAATTGGGCTGAAGGCGAAAAACAGGGCAGCGGCACCATTATCTATTCGGACGGGGCGGTCTACCAAGGATCCATCGAGGCGGGCGAGCGCTCTGGAGCTGGCATTTTAACCATGCCCGATGGGGTGATCTATGAGGGCAATTGGACCAAAGGTAAAATCAATGGGGAGAGCACCCTCATCCATGCCAACGGCGATGTTTTTACTGGGATTTTGCAAGATGGTAAGCGCGAAGGGCGTGGCAAGGTTGTCTATGCCAATGGCGATGTTTACGAAGGTCAATTCCACAAAGACCGTCGCCACGGCAATGGCACTTTTCTCGCCGCAGATGGCTATCGTTACTCTGGCAGCTGGCAGAATAGCAAAATCTCAGGGCGCGGTGAAGTGCGCTACCCGGATGGGTCGATCTATATTGGCGCCTTTTTGAATGATCTGCCGGAGGGTGTGGGCACAATCACATATCCAGATGGCTCGACATATGAGGGAAATTGGAAAGCCGGGGTCATTGAAGGGGCCGGAAAAGCAACCTACCCCAATGGGTTGGTCTATGAAGGCAACTTTAAAAATGCGCAAAACCATGGCTATGGCATTATGAAGTTTTCCGACAGTTATCGCTACGAAGGTAACTGGAAAGAGGGCAAACGCCACGGTGCCGGGCAAGCGCGATACCGCGACGGTACGACTTACGTCGGCGGGTTTGTCGAGGGGCAACGCTCCGGTGAAGGTTACATCAAAATGAAGGATGGCTTTAGCTACACGGGCGAATGGCTCGACGGCGAAATCCACGGCAAGGGTACCGCCACCTATGCCAATGGGGACGTCTACACGGGAAGCTTTGTCGATGGTCGCCGCCAGGGTACGGGCACGATGCGCTATGCCACGGGCGGCGTGGAGAGCGGCACTTGGGAAAACGGGGTCTTGCAACCGGCCGAAGATGCGGCACCTGCGCCCGAGGAAGCGGCCAGCCCCTCCGAATGACGCCCAGGGCCCTTTACCACGGCACAACGCGTCCGTTTTGATCGAAAAATTGTCCGGTCTCATGCGCCCCGCGCGCTTCAATCACCTCATGTAATCTCGCGGCCGCCTCTGGCGCAGGCCGCGCGTCATATTTTGCAGAAAAGGGCCGTGTTAAAGGCGTGTCGACGGTGCCAGGATGCAGCGCAAAACAAGACAGCTGCGGATGACTACGGGCCAATTCAATCGCAGAGGTGCGCACAATTTGATTAAGGGCAGCCTTGGCCGCCCGATAGGAAATCCAGCCCCCCAGCCGGTTGTCACCAATCGATCCCACCCGCGCTGAGAGGACCGCAACCCTGGCTGGACGATCACGCGGCAGCAAAGGGCCAATCTGACCAAGAATGAGCGCTGGCCCAATGGCGTTGACCTGCATCTGTGCCGCCATAGTTCGCGCCGTCACAGCCTTAATGGTCTTTTCAGGCCCAACCCCGTCCAGCGTTAGTGCTCCGGTGGCGATGACAATCGTCTCAAAGGGACCTTTGAGCGTCGCTAAGGCGGGGGCGATACTGCGCTCTTGCGTTAAATCCAATCCCTGCTCCGTGCGAGACAGGCCCGCGCACTGCCACCCCCGGCTGCGGTAGGTCTCTGCCAGGGCCGTTCCAATAGCGCCCGAGGCGCCGATGATCAAAATCCGTTTCATCGCGCAGAGGTAGGGCGCATCATCCACATAGCCACCGAATCGCCGGTTTTTGCCACAAATTGCTTGCGCGCACCGGGTTTTGTCATATTTTTTCACTTCCCATTTGCAAAATCACAGGTATACCTAGGCCCATGGAACATTTGACAGAGCAACTTCTCCTTCTAACACTTAGCCTAGGCTGAGCGTGCTTTTTGGCGCGGGACGCTCACCTAAGCCCAGCGCCGAACCCTTACAAAATCCTAGCAGAAGAACAGTCCTATGACCCAAGATCGTATATATATTTTCGACACCACTTTGCGTGACGGTGAACAAAGCCCCGGCGCAACCATGACCCATTCCGAAAAGCTTGAATTGGCCGAAATGCTTGACGATATGGGCGTGGACATCATTGAAGCCGGATTTCCAATCGCCTCGGAAGGCGATTTCAAGGCCGTCAGCGAGATTGCCGAACGCAGCAAAAACGCCATGATCTGCGGCCTTGCCCGTGCCAATTTCAAGGATATTGATCGCTGTGCCGAAGCCGTGCGCCATGCCGCCCACCCCCGCATTCATACATTCATTGGCACATCGCCTTTGCACCGTGCCATTCCCAACCTGACCCAAGATGAAATGGCCGAGCGCATTCACGAAACGGTCACACATGCCCGCAACCTTTGCGACAATGTGCAGTGGTCGCCAATGGATGCCACCCGCACAGAATATGACTACCTCTGCCGCACCATTGAAATCGCCATCAAGGCCGGCGCAAGCACCATCAACATCCCCGACACGGTCGGCTATACGGCGCCGCGCGAAAGTGCCGAGCTGATCGGGCGTTTAATTAAAGACGTGCCCGGCGCTACAGACGTGATTTTCGCCACTCATTGCCACAATGATCTTGGCATGGCCACCGCCAATTCCTTAGCCGCCGTCGATGCCGGCGCACGTCAAATTGAGTGCACAATTAATGGTTTGGGAGAGCGCGCTGGCAACACGGCACTGGAAGAGGTCGTGATGGCTATGAAAGTTCGCAACGACATCATGCCCTACCGCACACAGATCGACAGCACAAAAATAATGGCCATTAGCCGCCGCGTGGCCACGGTTTCAGGCTTTGCGGTGCAGTTTAACAAAGCCATCGTCGGTAAAAATGCCTTTGCTCATGAAAGCGGCATTCACCAGGACGGAATGCTGAAAAATGCCGAGACCTTTGAGATTATGCGTCCCGAAGATGTAGGATTGAGCGAAACCAACCTGGTCATGGGCAAACACTCCGGCCGCGCCGCATTGCGCTCCAAGCTCAAAGATTTGGGCATTGATTTGGCAGACAATCAATTGAACGACGTCTTTGTGCGTTTCAAAGATCTGGCGGATCGCAAAAAGGAAGTGTTTGACGAAGATCTTCTTGCCTTGGTTCGGGCAGATACAGCCGACGAGCAATCCGATCACCTCAACCTCAAATCTTTACGCGTAGTCTGCGGCACGCAAGGCCCACAGGAGGCCAGCTTAGAGTTGTCCATTGATGGGGTTGTGCGCAGCGTTACCGCCACAGGTGACGGTCCGGTTGATGCGACTTTTAACGCGGTCAAAGAGCTCTACCCACATGCGGCGCGCTTGCAGCTTTATCAAGTGAATGCGGTGACCGAAGGAACCGATGCCCAGGCCACCGTCACCGTACGGATGGAGGAAGACGGTAAGATCGCAACCGGACAATCGGCAGATACCGATACGGTGGTGGCCTCAGCCAAAGCCTATATCAACGCCTTAAACCGTTTGATCGTTCGGCGCGAAAAATCTGCGCCCGGGGAGGACTTAAAATCGGTTTCTTACAAAGATGCCGGCTGATCCCCGCCCATTTCTCTAAATTGATGGCTTGTAAGGTGAAAACCACCCTACAAGGCCTTGGAAAGGCGATGCCTAAACCTTATAGATGGGGGAATTCTAGGCCTGAGTTGGCTTAGGTTCATACCGATGGGGCGTTGCGAATGTTTGGACTTGGTGGTCTCTTTTCTTCAGATATGGCGATTGATTTGGGCACAGCCAATACCCTGGTCTACGTGCGCGGCAAGGGAATCGTTTTAAATGAACCCTCCGTGGTGGCCTATCAAGTCAAAGATGGTCAGAAAAAAGCGCTGGCCTTCGGCGAAGATGCCAAGCTCATGCTGGGCCGCACACCCGGCTCCATTCAAGCCATTCGCCCAATGCGCGACGGGGTCATTGCTGATTTTGACGTGGCCGAAGAAATGATCAAGCATTTCATCCGTAAGGTTCACAAGCGCACCACCTTTTCCAAGCCAAAAATCATCGTCTGCGTACCCCATGGCGCCACTCCGGTGGAGAAACGCGCCATTCGCCAATCGGTCCTCTCGGCTGGAGCGCGCCGGGCCGGCTTGATCGCAGAGCCGATTGCGGCGGCCATTGGTGCAGGCATGCCCATCACGGATCCGACCGGCTCTATGGTTGTGGATATTGGCGGCGGTACAACAGAGGTCGCGGTTCTATCCTTGGCAGATATCGTCTATGCGCGCTCGGCGCGCGTCGGTGGTGACAGGATGGATGAGGCGATTATCAGCTATCTGCGCCGCCAGCATAACCTTTTGGTCGGGGAAGCCACAGCTGAGCGAATTAAAACGACAATCGGAACAGCGCGTATGCCCGACGACGGGCGCGGTGCAGCCATAGCCATTCGCGGACGTGACCTGCTCAATGGCGTGCCCAAAGAAACCGAAATCAGCCAGGCACAAGTGGCCGAAGCCCTGACAGAACCGGTGCAGCAAATTTGCGAAGCGGTCATGACCGCCTTGGAGGCCACCCCGCCAGATCTGGCTGCCGATATCGTAGACCGCGGCGTCATGCTGACTGGTGGTGGCGCTTTGCTGGGCGAATTAGACCTCGCGCTGCGCGAACAAACCGGCCTAGCTGTCTCGGTTGCAGAAGAAAGCCTCAACTGCGTGGCGCTTGGCACGGGCAAGGCTTTGGAATATGAAAAACAGCTCGCCCATGTTATTGACTACGACAGTTAAACATTAACCGCTCAGCCCTTAGGGGAGCTTATGGCACGGGATCGTAACACGCCAGATCGCTATTCAACGGCCCTTGGGCGGCTGATGCTGGGCGCTTTGGTCGTTATGCTGCTTGGGCTGTTCTTGCTGTGGCGCATTGACAGTCCACGGGTCGAGCGGCTGCGCATGGAAATCACCGATCGTGTTATTCCCAATTTCGCCACCATCACTGCCCCGGTGACCTCCGCAGTCAACATCCTGCGCTCAGCGCGCAGTTACACGCGGATCTATCAGCAAAACCAAGAGCTGCGGCGCGAATTGCAACAGATGAAGGCATGGAAAGAAGCGGCGCTCCAACGTGAACAGGAAAACGCGCGGCTGCTTGATCTGAACAATGTGCGAATCGATCCAAAGTTCACCAAAATCACGGGTGTGGTTTTAGCTGACAGTGGCAGCCCGTTCCGCCAAACCGTGCTGCTCAATGTGGGGCGCCGAGATGGGATCGTAGATGGATGGGCGGCCATTGATGGCATCGGCCTGGTGGGCCGTATCGCTGGCGTGGGCGAGCGCACCTCGCGAGTGCTCCTACTCACAGACACCTCTAGCCGCATTGCCGTCTCAATCGAATCCAACGGACAACGTGCGATGATCGTTGGCGATAACACCAGCCGCCCACCTTTGGAATTCTTGGAGGACCCCGAAACCGTCCGCCCGGGGGATCGCGTGGTTACCTCTGGGGATGGCGGGGTCTTTCCGTCCGGCCTGTTGGTCGGCCAAGTCACCCAAACCCAATCGGGACGGCTGCGCGTGCGATTAGCAGCTGACATGCAAAGACTGGAATTCCTACGCGTGGTGCGCCATCAGCCACGCGAGCCCATCTCAACCGCCGGTGATCTGATCGGGGTGCAACTGTCTGAGCCACGAGGGGAGCCATGATGCAAGACCCCCCTCTGCGCATCCTTCGCATGCAACTGACCTATCTCGCGATTGTTGCGCTGGTGGTTTTGTTGCAAACTCTGCCGGTGCAAAGCTTGCCTTATCCTTTCGCCCCCGCCGATGTGCCGCTCGCCATCACCCTTGCCTGGATCATGCGCCGCCCCGATGTCATGAGTCCGATCCTCATCACCCTGGCCTTTTTATTTGCGGACGCCATTCTACAAAGGCCTCCCGGCCTATGGACATTGATCGTGCTCTGCGCCGCTATTTTCCTGCGCATGCGGACACGCGGCCGCAAGGAAGTTCTGTTTCTTTATGAATGGTTCATCATCTCCTTGGTGATCGGGGTGAGCTTTTTGGCTCAGTATTTCGCCTTAATGTTCACATTTTTGCCAGTTCCAGACGTGCAACCATATATCGTTCAACTGCTGCTAAGCATTTTGATCTACCCAATCTGTAAATGGCTCTTCCGCCCTATGCTGCGCTTTGCCCTGACGCAAACTATGCATCCAAGCGCGTCGAGGGCCACTAGATGAAATACAATCCCAATGACATCATCAACTCGGCCCAAAAACTGTCACGCCGCGCCCTTTTGGTCGGCACCGTACAGCTTGGCGTCGTTACGGCTCTGGGTGCCCGCATGCAGTTCCTTCAGGTTAAAGAGGCCGAAAAATTCCGGCTTTTGGCCGAAGAAAATCGCATAAACATGCGGCTCTTACCACCAGCGCGCGGCATCATGTTTGACCGCGATGGACGGTCTGTTGCCGCCAATGTACCCAACTACCGAATTTTATTGGTGCGCGAAGAGACCGAAGATGTCGATCAGGTTTTGACGCAATTGCAAAAGCTCATAGCCATCAGCCCAAGTGATCTGGAAAAAGCCCACAGAGAATTATCCCGCCGCAGCGCCTTCGTGCCGGTCACCATTGCCGAGAATTTAAACTGGAATGATTTCGCGCGCGTGGCGGCAAATGCCCCGGCCCTGCCGGGGCTCTTAACTGATGTTGGATTGTCTCGGATCTATCCACAAAAAGAAAATTTGGCCCATGTGGTGGGATATGTCGGCCCAGTGAGCGATCATTATCTATCCCGCACGGAGGATCCTGATCCGCTCCTACAGATCCCACGGTTTCAGGTTGGCAAAACCGGGGTTGAGGCACAGATGGAGCACAGGCTGCGCGGCTCTGCGGGACACCAACGAATTGAGGTGAATGCAGTCGGACGGGTGATGCGCGAACTGGAACGCGCCGAAGGGCAGCAAGGCGCCACAGTGAAGCTGACAATCGACAGTAAGATCCAAAATTATGCTTTGGCGCGGATGGATGGGCTGTCCGCCTCTGCTGTGGTGATTGATTGCGCAACCGGAGATCTTCTGGCCGTGGCATCGAGTCCGAGCTTTGATCCAAATCTCTTTGTGCGCGGCATATCGAGCAAAAATTATAGTGCCCTGCGTGATGATATTTATGGCCCTCTTCGGGCCAAAGCAGTGCAAGGCACCTATGCGCCAGCCTCGACCTTTAAAATGATCACGGCCCTCGCCGCCTTGGAAGACGGAGTGTTGAGCCCAGATGATACGGTATTTTGCCCGGGCCATTTCGAGATTTCTAACAATCGGTTTCATTGCTGGAAGCGGCAGGGTCATGGCGCTTTGAACGTCGAAAACAGTATTACACAGAGCTGCGACGTGTTTTTCTATTCTATCAGCCAAAAAGTTGGCATCGACAAAATTTCCGCTATGGCGCGCCGATTTGGCTTGGGTGAATATCACGATTTGCCGCTAAGTGCCGTCAGTCGCGGCGTGGCTCCAACCCGATCGTGGAAGCAAAAATCTTTCGGAAAAGCATGGTTGCTCGGTGATACGGCCAATGCCTCTATCGGCCAGGGGTATGTTTTGGCCTCTCCGCTGCAATTGGCGATCATGGCCGCAAGATTGGGAACGGGGCGGGCTGTGCAGCCCAGATTGGTGCAGTCAATCGACGAAACAGCCATGCCGCTCGGAACCGGCGCCCGCTTGGATGTGGACCCCGAGCATCTCAAGGTTGTGCAACGGGCGATGTTTGCAGTGACCAACACTAAAAAGGGCACGGCCTTTAGCAAGCGCATTGCCAGCCCCGATCTTCAAATGGCCGGTAAGACCGGCACAGCCCAAGTGCGGCGCATTACGGCAGAGGAACGATTGACTGGGGTGATCCGAAATGAGGATCTACCTTGGGAGAAACGCGACCACGCGCTCTTTGTTGACTATGCCCCCTATGACAACCCTAAAGTTGCCGTTGCCGTTATCGTCGAACACGGCGGTGGTGGCAGCGCAACCGCCGCACCAATCGCCCGCGATATTACTCTTTTTGCTTTGACAGGAGAAATGCCCGCGCCAAGCCACTATCCCGCCGGCCTCGAGGCGCAAATCAAAGAAGAGCAAGAGGAGTTAGTCCCAAAACTCTTTGATTGGAGCACGCTGGACAAAAAAGGGCAGG
>NYTV01000031.1 GCA_002683685.1 Paracoccaceae bacterium | reverse complement strand
CATCGGCCCATCCAAACACCCACACCCCTGCACCCAGGCAAAGCACTCTGCTCGCCTCCAGCGGCCTTGCGGCCCTCTGGGCACTGCCCATTGCCATCCTTTGGAACATGAAACAGATATTCCTAACCAAAATCGCCCTGCTTTTTTCAACCCTGGCCGTGGTGACCTTCGGTGGGGCCTATGCGGTTTTGGGGTATCTGGCGCAAACGGCCGTAACCGATCTGAACTGGCTGTCAGCGCCACAGATGATCGATGCCTTGGGGCTTGCGGAAACCACGCCGGGGCCACTGATTTTGGTGACGCAATTCGTGGGATTTCTCGCAGGGTTTCAGGCCGGCGGGCTCTCTTTGGCCTTTATCGCCGGCCTCCTGACGCTTTGGGTGACGTTCCTTCCCTGTTTTTTGTGGATTTTTCTCTTTGCCCCGCATCTTGAAAAGCTGATGTCGATCGCCTGGCTGGCGCGCGCGCTTACAGGCATCACAGCCGCGGTGGTCGGGGTAATCGCCAGTCTTTCCATATGGTTCGCTGGGCAAATCTGGTTTTCGAGCCACGTTGAACGGAGCATTGGCCCGCTCCATCTGTCCGTGCCTGATCTCGGCGCCTTTGACCCGCTGTCACTCAGCTTGTCCGCCCTATCAGCCCTGCTTTTGCTATGGCGGAAATGGGATATTCTTAGGACTTTGCCCCTTATGGCACTTGTGGCCCTCGGAGTTTCCGCCTTTTGAGCGCCCAACGGCCCTTTCGTTTCTGACAAAATACCTTAGAGTGCGGCTTTATCAAGTTTGGACGATTGGGGAAAAGAATGATCGACTATGGCAGCATGATGCATGATGCAATGCGCGGATTAATCAAACGCTTGTTGCAAGATATTGCGGATGCGGGGGAATTGCCTGGCGATCATCATTTTTTCATCACTTTTGACACGATGTACCCCGGGGTGCTGATCCCCGATTGGCTGCTCGATCGCTACCCTGACGAAATGACAATCGTGGTGCAACATTGGTTTGAGAATCTCAATGTCACCGATGAGGGGTTCTCAATCACCCTGAACTTCGGCGATTCGCCTGAGCCGCTCGATATTCCGTTTTTGGCGCTGCGCACCTTTGTTGACCCTTCCGTTGAATTCGGCCTGCGTTTTGAGCACATTGAAGAGGAAGAGGATGAGCCAGAAACCTCAGAGGCGCCGATGCATGAAAATGCCGAGCCCGATGACGCCATCAGAGAAGATGCGCAGGTTGTGAGCCTAGACAGCTTCCGAAAACAGTAAGCCTGGCGCGATAGAGCGCATTGCACCCGCAGCGCTGCATGGGTAAACCTTTGTGCAAATAACGAAAGGGCATCCCATGACCAAAACACGCGTAGAGACCGACAGCTTCGGCCCATTAGACGTTCCTTGTGACAAATATTGGGGCGCACAAACCCAAAGATCGCTGATCAACTTCCCAATCGGTTGGGAGAAACAACCCATCGCTATCGTCCGTGCGCTTGGGGTCATCAAACAGGGCTGTGCGATGGCCAATACAGACCTCGGCAAATTGGATGCTGACAAGGGCAAGGCTATCCAAGCGGCTGCAAGCGAGGTGGCGAATGGTCTGCTGGATGATCACTTTCCGCTGGTGGTCTGGCAAACCGGCTCCGGCACGCAGTCTAATATGAACGCCAATGAGGTGATTGCCAACCGCGCAATTGAAATGATGGGCGGGGTGATTGGCTCGAAAGAGCCTGTGCATCCCAATGATCATTGCAACATGGGCCAGTCGTCCAATGACACCTTCCCAACTGCGATGCATATTGCCACAGCGATCACCGCAAGAGATGTCACCCTGCCCGGCCTGCGCGCCTTGCACGCAGCTTTGCAGGCAAAAACCGACGCGTTTGAGGGCATCATCAAGATTGGCCGCACCCATACGATGGATGCCACCCCCCTGACACTGGCACAAGAGTTTTCAGGCTATACCCATCAAGTGGCCATGGCCATCGCACGCATCGAAGGTGCCCTGCCGCGCATCTATGAGCTTGCGCAAGGCGGCACGGCCGTGGGTACAGGGCTCAACACCCCCGTTGGCTGGGGAGAGATGGTTGCTCAAAATATGGCGCAAATTACTGGCTTGCCCTTCGTAACCGCGCCGAACAAATTCGAAGCCCTCGCCGCTCATGATGCGATGGTCGAGATGTCTGGTGCGCTGAAAACAGCGGCCGTTAGCCTGTTCAAAATCGCCAATGACATCCGTTTGCTCGGCTCCGGTCCGCGCTGCGGATTGGGTGAATTGATGTTGCCAGAAAATGAGCCCGGCAGCTCTATCATGCCCGGCAAGGTCAACCCAACCCAATGCGAAGCTCTGACGCAGGTGTGCGCCCATGTGCTCGGCAATGATGCGGCCGTGGGATTTGCCGGCAGTCAAGGCCATTTTGAGCTGAACGTATACAAGCCGATGATGGCCTATAACGTGCTGCAATCCATGCAATTGCTCGGCGATGCTTCACAAGCCTTTACCGATAATTGTGTCAATGGCATCACCGCCAACCGAGATCAAATTGACAAGCTGATGCGCGAAAGCCTGATGCTGGTCACCGCTTTGGCGCCAGAAATTGGCTATGACAATGCCACCACCGTAGCCAAAACTGCTCATAAGAACGGCACAACTTTGAAGCAAGAGGCCATCGCTCTTGATTTTGTAGATGAGGCAACTTTCGACAAGGTCGTGCGTCCTGAATTGATGATTGGGCCTAAATGAGCGAGCCAGTGAACCTCAACAAGTTTCGAAAAGCCAAAGCTCGGGCCGAAAAACCGGTCCGAGCGGCGCAAAACGCTGTGAAGTTTGGCCGCAACAAAGCCCAAAAACGCCTGCAAGAGACCTTAAATGCAGCGCAGGTGCAGCATTTGGATCAACACAAGCGCGATCCGTGATGCACAGGCCCAAGAAACGCTCCCTCACCCTGAACGGTCATCGCACCAGTGTGTCTTTGGAGGATGCGTTTTGGCTGGAGTTTCTGAGAATTGCCCAGGAGCAAGGCAAGGCGATCAACGCTTTGGCCGTTGAGATTGACCATGCGCGCGGGGTTGAGGTTGGGCTGGCCTCAGCGATCCGCCTGTTTGTTCTGTCTCAAGCGCTTGGGCGGCCATTTCCCTAAGATCCAGGCGGCGAATTTTGCCTGTGGCGGTCATCGGCATCTCCTCCAATACGCGCACCCATTTCGGCGCCATATGCGGAGACAATTGCGCAGAGATTTGCGCAATTAAATCCGCTTCGAATTCCGGCTCTGGCGGGCCATTGACTGTGACATAGGCCCCAATCACATGGCCGCGCGTCGCATCGGGCGCGGCCACAACAGCGGCCATCACCACCTGCGGCGCACGGGCCAAAACAGCCTCAATCTCGGCGGGGCCAATCCGATAACCGCTTGAAGTGATGACATCGTCATCACGGGCCATGAATTGCACATAGCCCTGCGCATCCATACGCCCCAGATCACCGGTCATGAGATAGTCACCCACAAACCGTTCCGCAGTTTTTTGCGGCTGGTTCCAATACCGCAAAAACATGGTCGGTGTGTCGCGGTGTACGCAGATTTGCCCAATTTGCCCGTCTGGAACCGCCTGGCCTCTTTCATCTAAAATGCGCATATCAAATCCGGGGAAGGCCTGGCCAATCCAGCCTGACTGCGCAACGCCCAAACTGCGGGCAGATCCGGCACTGAGATTGCATTCCGTTTGCCCGTAAAGCTCGTTTACCTCCGCGCCCAATGCCTCCTTCGCCCATTCTATCAGCTCGGCAGAGAGCGGCTCGCCGCCCGATGAGATAGATCGCAACTGCGCTGTAACGTGCCCCTGAGCTTGACGCATCATTTTGAGTGCCGTGGGCGGCAGAAATGCCCGCGTGATCTTGGCATCACGGATCAAATCGAAAGCCGCATCAGCGGTAAAACGCTCGAAGCGTTTGGCGACGAGCGGCACGCGAAAATAAAAACACGGGATCGCCATATCCATCAGACCACCAATCCAAGCCCAATCCGCCGGCGTCCACCCTATATCTGCTCCATTGGGAAAATCCGCGAATGACAGCTCTAAGCAAGGCAAATGCCCTAAAAAAAAGCGATGCGCATGCAAAACGCCTTTTGGATTTCCAGTCGTACCAGAGGTATAGATCATCATGGCAGGGTCTTCCGCCCGGGTCTGAATTGGCCGATAGGGCGCATCTTGCGCCTCAATGGCGCNCCAAAGCCCGTCTGCCAGGCCGCTGGCCCCGTCCCGCAGGTANACCTTATCCAAATNCGGAAGCTCGGGCTGAANTTCGCAAATTTTTGGATATTGCGNTTGGTCNCTGACNAGAATTTTTGCGCCGCTGTCCTTCAGCCGAAACCGCAAAGCGTCCGGGCCAAACAGCACAAAAAGCGGCAAAGACACCGCGCCGATCAAATGAGCTGCAAAATGCGCAATCAAAGCCTCCGCACATTGCGGCAATAAAATCGCCACCCGGTCGCCCGGCTGCAGCCCTTGGTCTTGCCAAACCGCCGCCAATCGCTCCGCTGCCCGCGCCATTTCCGCATAGGTCCAAATCTGCGCATCGCGACTCAAATCCATCAAGGCCACAGCCTGCGGGAACGCGCGCGCATGGCTCATCAAACAGGCCTCTGCGATATTAAAAAACTCCGGCACGCGCACGGGGCTTTCGCGTAGGAAACATCCATTTTTTATTTGGTAGTCATGGCGCCGATCACGGGCGCTCATCGCAGGCCACCACCGGCGCTGGCAAGTGGCCACAATGGCCGGCTGGGCGAATGAAACATACCTGTGCCTCCAAAATCGCAGCAGTCCTAAGGCCAGTTGTGCCGCGACTTGCTGTCATTCAACAGCTTAGGGCTGAGCTTAGTTTGCTTCAACCAAAATCACACTTGTGATCTGCGCATCCCAAGGCTACCGTTTGCGCATGACCGCCCCTCTGATTGATCCCTTTGCCCGCGCCATAACCTATTTGCGCCTGTCTGTCACCGACCGATGCGATTTTCGCTGCGTCTATTGTATGTCAGAGAACATGACATTTTTGCCCAAAAAAGATCTTTTATCCCTTGAAGAGCTTGACCGCCTTTGCACGAGTTTTATCGCGCTAGGTGTGCGCAAATTGCGGATCACTGGCGGCGAACCTTTGGTCCGGCGCGATATTATGTCGTTTTTCCAATCCATGTCCCGCCATCTGCAAAGCGGTGCTTTGGATGAGCTGACCTTAACCACAAATGGCAGCCAGCTGCACCGCTTTGCCGCTGAGCTTTATGCAGCCGGTGTGCGGCGGATCAATATCTCCATAGATACGCTCGATGCCGAAAAATTTGCAAAAATTACCCGCTGGGGAAAATTAGAAAACGTGCTGCGCGGCATCGAGTCTGCGCTTGCTGCAGGCTTGCAGGTGAAGCTGAACACTGTGGCCTTGAAAGATTTTAACGAAAATGAGCTGTTTGATCTCACAGCCTTCTGCGCCGCGCGCGGTTTGGATCTCACCTTCATCGAAGTGATGCCCATGGGCGATCTGGGTGAAGAGGATCGTGTGGGCCAATATTGGGCATTGAGCGACCTGCAAGATCAACTGGCCCAGCGCTTTACTTTAACAGAGCTACCTGATCGCACCGGGGGTCCGGCCCGCTATATTCGCCTTGAGGAGACTGGACAGCGCATTGGGCTGATCACGCCTTTGACTCACAATTTTTGCGAAAGCTGCAACCGTGTGCGGGTCACTTGCACGGGCGAAATCTACACCTGTCTTGGTCAAGAGGGTAGTGCCGATCTTAGAGGGCCACTGCGAGCCTCTGAAGGCAATCTTGTTTTGGAACAGGCCATTAGAGCTGTCATAGCCTCAAAGCCCAAGGGCCATGATTTCGACTATTCGCGCGGCGATGAAGGGGGCAAAATGTCCCGCCACATGAGCCATACGGGCGGTTAAGCGATCTGCAAATTCTCCAATAGGCGCGTCAGCATCGCCGTGCCCGCCTCAAACTCAGCCAATTCGATATATTCGTCCGGTTGATGGGCCTGTTCGATAGAGCCCGGACCACAGACCACGACCGAAAAGCCTTTGGCCTGAAAATGTCCGCCATCGGTGCCATAGGCCACCGTATGGGTGCCATTGTCGCCCGTTAAGCGCCGCGCCAAAGCCTCTGCTTTGCCCTCGACTTCAGGCACAACCGCAGGGCCGCGCATCACATGCAAATCGAAAAAACTGTTGGGGTATATGGTTTTCATCTCTGATTCTATGAGATGGATTTGAGTTTGAATTTTTTCCAGCCAATCTTCCGTGCGGTCATCTCCCACGCAGCGCAAATCAATCGAGAAATAACAATCTTTCGCTGTGATATTATGCGCCGTGCCGCCCTTGATAACCCCGACGTGCAGGGTCGTGAATGGTGGATCATAAACCGCCGCCGTGGCCGTAGGGGTTTTGGATTGGGTCTCAATGTTCTGCTGCCGGACCCATTCGACAAAACGCGCCGCACACATCACGGCCGAAACCCCCTCATGCAGTCGGGAAGAATGCACCTCTTTGCCACGCACATGAAATTGCAAATCATCACAGCTCTTATGACCGGTCACAACCTGCATCTCGGTCGGCTCGCCTACAATCACAGCATCGGCCTTGGCGTAGTTTTCCAGCAAGCCCCGCGCCACATCCGGCGCGCCAAGCAGCCCGACCTCCTCATCCCGTGAAAGCGCAAATTGCAGCGGGCGCTTGAGGTCCAAAGAGGTTGCTTTCACCATCGCCCGCATCGCCAAGGCTACGAAGCCCTTCATATCGCAGGTGCCGCGGCCATAGAGGCGGCCATCTTTTTCAACCACCTGCCAAGGATCTGTGCTCCAGTCTTGGCCTTCCACGGGCACAACATCGGAATGGCCAGAGAGGGCCACGCCGCCAGCCACATTCGGACCGACCTGTGCCACCAACCCGGCTTTGCTGCCGTCCTCATTGGGATAGACCACGCTGTCAATTCCGTGCTGCGCGAAGTAGTCCCGCACAAAGTAAATGAGAGGCAAATTCGTGTCCGAACTGACCGTTGGGAAAGAGACTAAATGGTCCAACAATTGGCGGGCGCTCAATATATCTGTCATGCCAGCAACTGGACCTGCATTTTTACACAGGTCAAGAGGCATTTGGTTCAACGCGGGATGTGCTTGCGAATTCGGCGCAGAGCGAGATAGACCGATCCAACGACCAAGGGCACAACAGCGGCAGTCAGAACACCTTTGGTCACGCCGATAATATCCGACAAAGGCATCAGGACATAAAGCGACAGGCCAGTGGCGTAATAGCTGATGGCTACGACCGACAGGCCCTCCACGGTTCTTTGCAGCTGCAGCTGCACATCCGCGCGGCGATTCATACTGCTCAATAGCTCCTGGTTTTGCGTTTGCCGCTCCACATCCACTCGCGTTCGCAGCAAATCACCCGTGCGAATGGCCCGAGAAATGAGATCTTGGAGCCGGTTATCCAGCGCCTGAACAGTGCGCATGGCAGGGTCGAACCGGCGCATCATAAACTCACGAAAGGTTTGGCGCCCCTCGAATTGGGTCTCACGCAGAACTTCAATGCGTTGCGCCACAATTGCCGCATAGGCTTTGCTGGCCGAAAAACGATACGCCACCGCTGCCGAATGCCCCTCAAGATCTGCCGAAAGCTGGAGTAATCCGTTCAGATTGTCCTCCGCCGATACCTGATCATCGGCCAAATCAGCCACCAAGGCCGAGAGGTTCGTGTCTACGGCATTTAATTCTACCGACAGGGCGCGGGCCCGCATAAGGCCCAGCATCGACATGGTTTTATACACTTCTATCTCATTGAGCCGCTGAACAATTCGCCCGACGCGACGCCGGCCCGTGGTGGGCGGCACAAAAAGTGCAAAGCGCATATTACCATTGTCATCCATCCGGTAATCGCCAGCGATCACGGCCGCACTGTCCAAGACCCGGCTGGCCGCCAAGCTTTCAGAGACAAACCACCCCTCTAGCTTATCTTTGATGCTTTGCGTATCCTGATCTTCCTCCACCCGTATGGAGGTAGAACTGAGTATTGTTCCGGGCATCGCGGCCTGCCAGTCGGCGGGAAAGATCGAAAACTCACTGCCATCAAAGGCGCGATCGCCCAAACTGTCGACGAAGGCCGTATAGGTTACAAATTCCGTGTGGCATTCCCATTTGATCCAAACCTCACCCAATTGGCCAAAGAAATGCGACTCCGTTTCAGCGGGATAGGTCACATCAAAATAATCGAGCAGACGCAAGAAATGTGCCCGATCTGCCGCCTCATCACGTCCAGAGTCATTTTGCGCAGAGGTGTAGGCAAAAAAAGCGGCGCGGGCTGGAGCAGAAATATGCGGAAATGGCCGCGCATGTAGCTCACACGCTGTGGCGTGGCGCAAAGGGTGATCGATCAACTGTGCCATAAAACCGCCGTATCTTGAACTCATAAGCAGCGCCGCCAGAGCATGATCTGGCGACGCTGTGTTGTCTTATTCTATCATTGGAAGCAGCTTATCCAAAGAGGCTTTTGCATCCCCATAGAACATCCGCGTATTTTCTTTGAAAAACAGCGGATTTTCGATTCCGGAATAGCCGGTGCCTTGCCCACGTTTTGACACAAATACCTGTTTGGCCTTCCAACATTCCAAGACGGGCATACCGGCGATGGGGCTATTGGGATCATCTTGGGCTGCCGGATTCACAATATCATTAGATCCGATGACAATGGCGACATCCGTGTCCGGGAAGTCATCGTTGATTTCATCCATCTCCATGACGATATCATAAGGCACTTTCGCTTCCGCCAAGAGCACATTCATATGACCCGGCAACCGGCCCGCGACGGGGTGGATGGCGAAACGCACATTCTTGCCCTTAGCGCGCAGTTTGCGCACCAATTCCGAAACCGATTGCTGCGCCTGGGCGACGGCCATGCCGTAGCCCGGAATGATGATGACGCTATCGGCTTCATTCAAAGCCATCGCAACCCCATCTGCGTCGATCGCCACTTGCTCGCCTTCCACCGCCATTTGCGGGCCAGCTGTCCCGCCAAAGCCGCCAAGGATCACGCTGACAAAAGAGCGGTTCATCGCTTTGCACATGATGTAAGACAAAATCGCACCTGACGAACCAACCAAAGCACCGACCACAATCAACAGATCATTGCCGAGGCTAAAGCCAATCGCTGCGGCGGCCCAGCCCGAGTAGGAGTTGAGCATAGAAACCACCACTGGCATGTCTGCCCCACCGATTCCCATGATCAGGTGATAGCCAATGAACAAGGCCATAACGGTCAAAATCATCATCGGCATCAATGCGCCAGAATTGAGATACCAGATCAGCGCGCCCAGTGAGACCAGTGCCGCCACCGCGTTAAGCACATGCCCGCCGGGCAGTTTTGTGGCCGCAGAGTTCACTTTGCCCGACAATTTTCCATAAGCAATCACAGAACCGGTGAAGGTGACAGCCCCGATCCAGATCCCGAGCGCAGTCTCAACCCGCAAGATATTAATCTCGACCGACGTCTTTTTCGCCAAGAGGGCCGCGAAACCTTCTAAAGATTTGCGTGCACTCTCATCCATCGTCGCGACATTGACCAACTCAAAATGCGTGTTAAAGCCCACAAAAACCGCAGCCAAGCCAACAAGGGCATGCATGCCGGCCACGAGCTCTGGCATTTGGGTCATTTCAACCTTTGATGCCAATTGATAACCGATCAAACCACCGGCTGCGATCAAAGCCAAAGACAGCCCCCAAAGACCGAAGCCCGGTCCGAACAATGTGGCAGTCACTGCCAGCGCCATGCCAACAATGCCATACCAAACCGCACGTTTGGCGCTTTCTTGGCCCGACAATCCCCCGAGGGACAAAATGAAAAGAATAGCCGCGATTACGTAGACAGCTGTGGTAAAGCCCATTTCCATAATATCGACCTCCTTAAGATTTCTGGAACATGGCAAGCATGCGCCGGGTTACGAGAAAGCCGCCAAAAATGTTGATGCCCGCAAAGAACACCGCAATCGCCGCCAAAAGTGTCACGAGAAAGCTGGTCGATCCAACTTGCAGCACCGCGCCCAAAATGATGATCGAGGAAATCGCATTGGTCACCGCCATCAAAGGCGTGTGCAAGGAGTGGCTGACATTCCAAATGACCTGGAAGCCCACAAAGACCGACAAAACAAATACGATAAAATGCTGCATAAAGCTTGCCGGTGCGTAGCTACCCACCAAAAACAGCAGCGCGCCGCCAATGGCCAAAAGCGCGACCTGACTTTGGGTTTGCTTTTTAAAAGCCTGTACCTCATCGGCACGCATTTCTTCCGCAGTTTTTTGGGGCGCTTTTTCTTTCGGCTTGGCCGCAATGGCCTGAATTTTGGGTGGCGGTGGCGGGAAGGTGATCTCTCCCGCATGGGCGACCGTGGCCCCGCGAATGACATCATCATCCATATTATGTGCAATGACCCCATCTTTTTCTGGAGTGAGGTCAGTCAGCATGTGACGGATGTTATTAGCATAAAGCGTGCTGGCCTGTGCCGCCATCCGGCTTGGGAAATCCGTATAACCGATGATAATCACGCCATTATCCGTCACGATCCGCTCATCCAGGACCGTGAGTTTGCAATTGCCGCCTTTCTCTGCGGCCAAATCAACGATCACAGAGCCAGGCTTCATGCTGGCCACCATATCAGCGGTCCAAAGCTCAGGCGCTTCTCTATTGGGAATCAAAGCTGTGGTGATCACAATGTCCATATCTAGCGCGATCTCACGGAATTTGGCCAGCTGGGCGGCCGCAAACTCAGGTGAAGATACCGCAGCATAGCCGCCCGTGGCCGCACCATCGGCCTGCTCCTCGGAGAAATCCAGGAAAACAAATTCCGCACCCATTGATTCGACCTGCTCGGCCACCTCTGGCCGCACGTCGAAGGCATAGGTGATCGCCCCAAGAGAGGTCGATGTGCCAATGGCCGCAAGTCCAGCCACACCCGCACCAACCACCAAGACTTTCGCAGGGGGCACTTTGCCGGCAGCAGTGACTTGACCTGTGAAAAACCGGCCAAAATTATTGCTAGCCTCGATCACGGCCCGATAGCCTGCGATATTGGCCATAGATGACAGCGCATCCATTTTCTGGGCGCGGCTGATCCGCGGCACCATATCCATGGCAATCACACTGGCGCCTTTTGATTTGGCCAACTCCATAAGAGGCTCATTGGCCCCTGGGTAGAAAAATGAAATGAGCGTTTTTTCTGGGGAAAGTCGTTTGATTTCCGCCTCGCTTGGTGGGCGAACCTTAACAATGACATCGCAGGCTTTGGTCAATGCGGCAGCGGTCGCGGCCACCTGCACCCCGGCAGCTTCATACTGCGCATCGCTGAAGCCGGCAGCGACGCCCGCTCCTTTTTGCACGACACAATCATGTCCAAGCTTTTGTAACTGAATTGCGCTTTCTGGCGTTAAGGCGACGCGCTGTTCGCCGATAGAAATCTCTTTAAGAGCTCCAATTTTCATAATTTTCGTCCTTTCATGACGCGGTCTTTCACCGTCCTCGAAACCTTTCGAATGGCGAATGGGTAACGCGCGCAATAATATTGCGCAACTGATCTTGCGTGGCTTTTCGCCGCAAAATGTGAGTATATTTCTGTACACAAAGATTGAGAGGAATAATTTTGCTACTGACAGGAAAAAATACCGTTATCACGGGCGGCGGCACAGGGATCGGACTGGCCATCGCACAAAAATTGGCAGCGAACGGCTGCAATGTGGCCATCACGGGGCGGCGGCTGGAAGTGTTGCAAGCGGGTGCCGAGTCCTTTGGAGGCTTTGCTGTCAAAATGGATGTCGCCAATGAAGCCTCCGTGGTCACGGGCATGCAATCCATTGCCGATCACTTTGGAAGTATTGATATTTGCGTCGCAAATGCCGGAATCGCAGAGGGGCAAAATATCCGCAATTCTAGCTTCGATTTCTGGCGCAAAATTATGGGAATTAATCTGGACGGCGCTTATCTGACCATCCGCGAATCTCTGCGGCACATGCCGGTGAAAGACTGGGGCCGAGTCTTAGCCATTTCATCGATTGCTGGGGTGCGGGGATTGAAAGGGGCGCATGCGTATAGCGCATCAAAACACGGCGTCATCGGGATGATCCGGGCATTGAGCGCCGATCACGCAAAACTGCCTGTCACATTCAATGCGATCTGTCCCGGCTATGTCGACACTGACATCATTGAACGCAACACGCAAAGTATCTCTGAGCGCGCGCATATTAGCCAAGACGAAGCCCGCGCCTTGATGGTCGATCTGAACCCGCATGGGCGATTGATTTCAGCAGATGAGGTCGCCACAGCCGCAGCTTGGATTTGCAGCCCCGGCTCAGACAGTTTCGACGGGCAGGCGATGGAAATTTCTGGCGGCCAACCCTAAAGCTGCCCCCTGCGAGCGGCGCGCCATTCATTGACCGCCGCTCCAAAGGCCGAAAACAGCGGCCTGGAGACCGGGTCTTCGGCCGCATTATATTCTGGATGCCATTGAACGCCCAGGCCGAAGCCTCTGGCATCTTTCACATAAATCGCCTCGGGCGTGCCGTCGGGCGCATGGCCATCAATCACCACACGCGGGCCCGGCTCTTTGATCCCTTGGCCGTGCAACGTATTAGTCCGCACGACCTCCGCGCCCAGCATCCGCGCAAAGACCCCGTCTGGGGTGAAGCGTACATCGTGGCGCAGCGCAAATTTCTCTTCCAAAGTGCCATCAGGCGGCATGCGATGATTGTCACGCCCGGGCAGATCGCGGATCTCCGGATGAAGACTGCCGCCCATCGCAACGTTCATCTCTTGAAACCCGCGGCAAATCGCCAAATAGGGCTGACCGCGCTCGACGAGCGCGCGGATCAGCGGCAAAGCCAGACCGTCGCGTTTCTCATCCATTTCTCCGTGGCCTTCCGTCAGACCTTCGCCATATTCTTTCGGATGCACATTGGGGCGACCGCCGGTAAAAACAAACCCATCGCAAGCCTCCGTGAGCTCCTCAATCGGGGCAAGCAGCGCATCGGGTGGGACGATGACCGGCAAAGCGTTGCAAATCTTGCGCACGGCGCGAGAATTCATCTCCCCCACCCCGTGTACCAAGTACTCTGAATTGATCAGATGAGGATTTCCGATAATGCCGATAACGGGACGCACAATAGTCACACCTTATTAGAAATTTGCTCGTATATAGAATGCCCAACGCAAGCAGGAAAGCCCTCAAGTCAAAACCTGTGTCAGAAAACAGCAGGACAATCGCCGCCGCGAACTCCCGGACTGGGTCGGATCAATGGCGTCACCGGCCAAGCGGAGCACTTAAAACAGGCGGTGATTTTGAGGCGAAACACTCACAAAAATTTTCAATATCAATTATTTAAATTTAATGATGTCTCCGCCCGGGGGGGGCGAAAACTTCGCAGCACCGCCGTGGCCGAGCGCTGCATTTTCACCAAGCTGCTCTCGGAGCTGAAAGCGACCAGCCCCAAAATTCAGCACATCTGCACAAAAAAGGCGCATTTGCGCAGGCCTTTCTCAACCGATATCACCGCAGGGCTGCCGCAAACGCCACAGATGGCCCAAGACAGGATTTACCCCTCGCCAACTAGGCCCGAGGCCTCGATGCCGGCCATGGCCGCAATCAAGTCATTGTCAGAAGTGTCGCCAGTCACACCCACCGCGCCGACCACACTGCCTTTTTTGTCGCGCAACAAAACGCCCCCGGGGACTGGGATCACCTTCCCACCATAAAGGCCGTTCACCGCATTCATAAAGTAGGCTTGCTGCTCCGCCCGCGCCATTTGAGCTGTGCCGCCCATGCCAAGCATGATGGAACCAAATGCCTTGGCTTGCGCAATGGCAAACCGGCCCGGTGCCGCCCCATCGTCACGCTCAAAGGCAATCACATGCCCACCAGCATCCAGCACAACCACAGAGAGCGGTTTAAGCGCGAGCTCTTTGCCTTTGGTTAACGTCCCACGAATAATAGTTTTGGCTTTTCTAAGGTTCATAATTGGCATTGGCTTTCTCTCATGTGCCCCCCCGTATGATCGGGGTGCAGGTTAAATGGACGAAACAGGCTACTGTGCCTGCTGGGCTTTCAATTCCAATCTCCGGCGATGCAAGACGGGCTCGGTATAGCCTGAAGGCTGCACCCGACCTTCAAACACCAGATCGCAGGCCGCTTTAAACGCGATCCCATCAAACGTGGGAGCCATAGGCCTATAGCTGGCATCACCTGCATTTTGCCCATCGACCACAGCGGCCATTTTTTTCATGGCGGCCATCACCATGTCGCGGTCAATAACGTCATGATGCAGCCAATTTGCCAAGGCCTGCGAAGAGATGCGGCAGGTCGCACGGTCTTCCATCAGCCCAACATTATGGATGTCGAGCACTTTCGAGCAGCCAACCCCGCTGTCCACCCAGCGCACAACATAGCCCAAGATCCCTTGCGCGTTGTTTTCAATTTCTTGTGTCAGCTCATCGGGCGACCAATTGCTGCCGGTGGCCACAGGAATGGCCAAGAGGTCATCAAGGCCGCGGCGCGGGCCTTTGGCTTTCAGCTCTGCTTGCATCGCCATCACATCAACCTGATGATAATGGGTTGCATGCAGGGTCGCGGCCGTTGGGCTTGGAACCCAAGCGCAGGTCGCACCCGCTTTCGGATGACCAATTTTTTGCATCAACATTTCGCCCATCAAATCTGGCATGGCCCACATGCCCTTGCCGATCTGCGCCTTGCCTTGCAAACCGCAGGCCAGACCAATGTCAACATTGCGGTCTTCATAGGCGTTGATCCACGGGGTGACTTTCATCTGCCCTTTCGGAATCATCGGTCCGGCTTCCATAGAAGTATGGATTTCATCACCTGTGCGATCCAAAAAGCCCGTGTTAATAAAGGCCACCCGCGCCTGGGCCGCTTTGATGCAGGCTTTGAGGTTGGCGCTTGTGCGGCGTTCCTCATCCATGATGCCCAGCTTTACGGTATTTTGCGGCAGGCCCAAAATACGCTCTACGCGGGTGAAGATTTCATCGGCAAAAGCCACCTCGTCCGGCCCGTGCATCTTGGGTTTGACCACATAAACCGAGCCGTGCAGCGAGTTGCCGCCTGAGCGCTGCAAATCATGCATCGCGATCAGCGTCGTGCACAGAGCGTCGAGTAAACCTTCGCCAATTTCGCGCCCATCACGATCTTTGACCGCCGGGTTGCTCATCAAATGACCCACATTGCGCACCAACATCAGCGCGCGGCCCTTGAGTGTATGTGTCTTGCCCGCATGCTGATATTCGCGATCAGAATTCAAGACCCGGTCAAAGGATTTCCCGCCCTTGTGCACTGTCTCGCGCAGGTCACCGCACATCAGCCCAAGCCAATTGCGATAGGCCACAACCTTATCCGCCCCATCCACTGCGGCCACGGAATCTTCGCAATCCATGATAGCCGAGATCGCGCTTTCCAGCAGGATGTCATCCACATGCGCGCTATCTCCGCTGCCAATAGTGCCATTTGGATCAATTTGAATCGCAATGTGCAGGCGGTTTTTTTGCAGTATCACCTCGACCAGCGCACCACTATCGTCTGTATTCATCCCAACATATTGGGATGGATCCGTAAGGGCGGGGACAAGCGCGTCCTGCACGATCTGGTAGCGTGTTACATCCGCATGCGAGCCGCTCGCCAGGGGCGCGACTTGATCCAAATATGCTTTGGCCCAGTCAATCACACGGGCGCCGCGCGCTGCATCATAGCCTCCACTGCCGGGCAAGTCTCCCAGAGCATCCGTGCCATAGAGCGCATCGTAGAGGCTGCCCCAACGGGCATTGGCCGCGTTCAAAGCATAGCGCGCATTCATGATCGGCACCACCAATTGCGGGCCGGGCGTTGCTGCAATTTCTGGATCTACATTTTGAGTTGTCACCGAAAAATCTACTGGCTCTGCCACCAAATACCCAATCTCTTTTAGAAAGTCTTGATAGGCCTCAGCGTCATGAGCCTGACCGCGGCGCGCGATATGCCATTCGTCAATTTTGCTCTGAATATCTGCACGTTGCGCCAAAAGATCGCGATTTTTTGGTCCCAATTCATGCGCCAGTTCCGACAGGCCATCCCAAAACTGAGCGGCGCTGACCGTCAACCCATCCAAAGCGTCAGACTCGATGAAATCATATAGCTCTTGGGCCACCGAGAGGCCTGAAACTTGGATATACTTGGGCATGGTCGCAATCTCCAGAAATATATGATCCGACAGTGCGGATCGGTCGAGACTCGTTACCCAGATCGCCTGTGAATTTCAAGGCAAATTGGTTATTATTTTGTACCAATTTTCCCTTCGGGGACAAAATCCACTCCCTATGTGAAGTTTTCTTGCCCTGCTTATTCCAACTGACACCGAAGGCCGCTAGGTATCGCACAGCCATATTAGGAGCCGCGCCATGACTGCCGAAAACTCGCAAACAATCTACCTCAAAGATTACCAAGAACCCGCCTATTTGGTCGAGCATGTCGCGCTCGAATTTGACCTGCACCCCACTGCCACACGGGTGCGCTCGACGGTAAAATTCCGGCCTAATCCGAACAGCAGCAGCTCAGAGTTCTTTTTGCATGGAGAAAACTTGACCCTCCTGGCGGCCTATATCAATGGCGCTGCCGTCACCCCTGTGATTTCTGACGCGGGGTTGACCTGCACTGTGCCAGCTGGAGCCTTCATCTGGCAATGCGAGGTGGAGATAAATCCCAGCGCCAATACCGAATTGTCTGGCCTTTATATGTCTAACGGCATGTTTTGCACCCAATGCGAGGCAGAAGGCTTTCGCCGCATCACCTACTACCCCGATCGCCCCGATATCATGGCACCTTTCGATGTGACAATTCACAGCGACCTGCCCTATGCCCTCTCTAATGGTGAGCCGATGCGCAGTGAGGGCACAACGCGCCGCTGGCAAGATCCCTGGCCAAAACCGGCCTATCTCTTCGCCTTGGTCGCGGGTGAGTTCAAAGTGGTATCCGATCACTTCACCACCGCATCAGGCAAGCCTGTGGATCTCAATATCTATGTGCGCGATGGCGATCAGGATAAATGTGCCTTCGCCCTGGAAGCGCTCAAGGCCAGCATGACTTGGGATGAACGTGTGTATGGCCGCGAGTATGATCTTTCTGTCTTCAATATTGTAGCTGTCGATGATTTCAACATGGGCGCGATGGAGAACAAAGGGCTGAACATATTTAACTCCTCCGCAGTTTTGGCCAGTCCTGAAACAACTGTGGACGATAATTTCGAACGTATCGAAGCCATTATCGCCCATGAATATTTCCACAATTGGACCGGCAATCGTATCACCTGCCGGGACTGGTTCCAATTGAGCCTCAAAGAAGGCCTGACTGTGTTTCGTGATCAAGAATTCAGCGCCGATATGCGGGGGGCGGAGGTGCGCCGCATTGAAGATGTCACCACTTTGCGTGCACGGCAATTTCGAGAAGACAGCGGCCCCTTGGCCCATCCCGTCCGGCCCGAGAGCTTTGTGGAAATCAATAATTTTTATACAGCCACCGTCTATGAAAAAGGCGCGGAATTGATCCGAATGCTCAAGCTTCTGGTGGGCGATGCGGCGTATAAAAAGGCATTAGGCCTTTATTTCACGCGCCATGATGGGCAGGCCTGCACAATTGAAGATTGGCTGGCTGTGTTCACCGATGTCACAGGGCAGGATCTTAGCCAATTCAAACTTTGGTATAGCCAAGCCGGCACGCCCATTGTGCGCGTGCGCGACCATTTCGCCGATGGCATCTATGAATTGACGCTCACCCAAGTCACGCCGCCGACACCTGGCCAGCCAAACAAACAACCGCTGGTGATCCCCATTGCACTGGGGCTTTTATATGCGGACGGGAGCGAAGCGCTTGATACGCAGCTGCTCGAACTTACGCAATCTGAGCAGAGCTTTTCCTTCTCGGGCCTGCGCTCCGCGCCGATCCCATCGCTATTGCGGGGATTTTCCGCCCCAGTCATCTTACAACGCAAGACCAGCCCAGCCGAACATCTGGTGCAGCTGATCCATGATCCAGATCTGTTTAACCGCTTTGAAGCCAGCCGCGAGCTGGGCAAATCGACACTTCTGGCCATGCTGCAGAAGGATGCGGCGCCCAATGAAGCCTATTGCACAGCCTTGCTGCAGGTGGTGGTCAATGAAGATTTGGATCCAGCCTTCCGTGCCATGTGTTGCACTCTGCCGGGTCAAGATGAAATTGCCCGCGCCCTTACAGAGCAAGGCCAGATCCCTGATCCCGTGGCCATTGATGCCGCTGTGCATAAATTGTCCAAGCATTTGGCGCGCCAAGGCCATGATGCCCTGCATGATCTGTATCACGCCCACCAGCTCACCGGACCCTTTTGCCCAGATGCGGCCAGCTGCGGCGCGCGCGCACTGAGCGCTCTGGCCCTGCGCCTCATCAGCTATATCGATGATGGCGCATTGGCCGCGAAGCAATTTGGCAAGGCCGACACGATGACCCTGCAGCTTCCAGCGCTCGGCAATCTGAACCGCCATGGTCAAGGTACTGAGGCGGTGGCACAGTTTTATCAGCAATGGCGCCATGAGCGCCTGGTGATTGACAAATGGTTCAGCCTGCAAGTCACCACCTGCCCCGCCATTAAAGCCGTGGCTGTCGCGCGCGACCTGCTGCAACATCCCGATTTTACCTTGAAAAATCCAAACCGCTTCCGCGCATTGATCGGGGCCCTGGCCATGACGCCGGCGGCGTTTCACCAAGCCGATGGATCTGCCTATCGTCTGGTGGCCGATCAGCTGATTGCGCTTGATGATATAAATCCGCAACTCTGCGCTCGTATGACCACCGTCTTCGAAACATGGCGGCGCTATGATGACGCGCGTCAAGCGCTCATGCGCGCCGAACTTGACCGGCTTGCCGCCAAGCCCAATCTATCGCGGGACACAAAGGAGATGGTCACTCGGCTTTTGGACGCCTAAATCATCGCGATAGCTTAAGCGCATCTTGTCGAGCGGGGCGGTTCACCGTAGAACACGGGCAAACACTAGAATTTATCGGGGCACTGCTATGCTGGACCAAACTTTTGAAACACCCAAACCCAAGGTCATTGCCGGGGCAAAGCATGATTGGGAATTGGTGATCGGCCTTGAGGTGCATGCGCAGGTCACCTCAAGGGCCAAACTGTTTTCCGGGGCCTCCACCCAATTTGGTGCCGAACCAAACTCAAATGTGGCATTTGTCGACGCCGGCATGCCCGGCATGTTGCCCGTCATCAATGAAGAATGCGTGGCGCAAGCGGTGCGGACCGGGCTTGGGCTCAAAGCACATATCAACACATTTTCTGCATTTGATCGCAAAAACTACTTTTACCCTGACTTGCCACAGGGCTATCAAATCAGCCAGCTCTATCATCCGATTGTAGGAGAGGGCGAAGTCTTCGTCGAATTGGGAGACGGAACAGCGCGCTTGGTGCGCATAGAACGCATACACCTGGAGCAAGATGCCGGAAAATCGGTGCATGATATGGATCCCAACAATTCATTTGTGGATCTCAACCGCACCGGCGTCGCCCTGATGGAGATCGTCAGCCGCCCGGATATTCGCGGCCCTGAAGAGGCGGCGGCCTATGTCACCAAACTGCGCCAAATCATGCAATATCTCGGCACCTGCGATGGCAATATGCAAAACGGCAGCCTGCGGGCCGATGTCAATGTCTCTGTGTGCCGGCCTGGGGACTATGAGAAATATCAAGCCACGCAAGATTTCTCGCACCTCGGCACGCGCTGCGAGATTAAGAATATGAACTCCATGCGCTTCATGCAGGCAGCGATTGACTATGAGGCCCGCCGGCAAATTGCGATATTGGAAGACGGCGGTGAGGTGACGCAAGAAACCCGGCTTTATGATGCCGACAAAAACGAAACCCGGTCCATGCGCTCGAAAGAAGAGGCGCATGATTACCGCTATTTTCCCTGTCCGGACCTTCTGCCTTTAGAGATTGAGCAGGCGTGGATCAATGATCTGGCAGCCCAGCTTCCAGAACTGCCTGATGCAAAAAAACACCGCTTTATCAATGAATTTGGATTGTCAAACTATGATGCCAACGTCTTGACGGCTGAAACGCAGAATGCCAGCTATTTTGAGAAAGTGGCTCAAGGCCGCGATGGAAAGGTGGCGGCCAATTGGGTCATCAACGAACTGTTCGGCCGGATGAAAAAAGATGATGTCACCATCGCCGATTGCCCGGTCAGCCCCGATCAACTGGGCGGAGTTATTGACCTGATCGCAAGTGGTGAAATTTCTGGCAAAATAGCGAAGGATCTATTTGAGATCGTCTATACGGAGGGCGGCAATCCAGCCGAAATCGTCGAAAGCCGCGGCATGAAACAGGTCACCGACACCGGAGCAATTGAAGCCGCTGTCGATCAAATCATCGCCGATAATCCTGCCCAGGTGGAAAAAGCACAGCAAAATCCAAAATTGGCGGGCTGGTTTGTCGGACAAGTGATCAAAGCCACCAGCGGCAAAGCCAATCCGCAAGTGGTCAATCAAATCGTAGCGGCCAAACTGGCCCTGTGAATACCGGATGTTTGATGCGGCGTGCCTAAGCGCCGCGCACGGTTAAAGCCAATGCGTGAATACGCTCTATGCAATCACGCCCTAGCGCCGCGTGGATTGCCCTGTGCTGGTCAATGCGACTCATGCCGGAAAAATGAGTTGCGGTAATGCGAACTTCAAAATGACTTTCCCCGCCCTCTTGAAACCCGGAATGCCCACGATGGGCCTCTGACACGTCAGACACCTCTAATTCCTGCGGATTAAACGCCTCCCGCAGAATTTTTTCGATAAGATCTGCTGTTCTTTCGAGTTTTCTCATCTCCACCCCTTTCATCTTTCTCATTCAGGTCTAAACTCTGATCTCCGAGTCGGAAAGGTGAATGCGATGAAGAAGGATGATCCCTTCGGTTTTGATATGTCCGTATCCACGGCGAAAAAAAATAACCCACGCGGTCGCAGGGGCATGTCAGGCGCTTTCGAGACCTCAACGCGCAAATGCGAACATGCCGGCTGTGTGGAATCGGGAAAATACCGCGCCCCAAAGTCGCCAGATATTTTGGATGATTATTTTTGGTTTTGCAAAGAACATGTACGCGAATACAATCTGAAGTGGAACTTCTTTGACGGCAACTCTGAAGAAGAGCTGCAAAAACAAATGGACAGTGACCGCGTGTGGGAGCGCGAAACCAAACCATTGCGGTCCAGCGAAGAACAACGGGCTTGGGCCCGCCTCGGCGTAGATGACCCGCATCAGGTTCTGGGCGCAAATGCGACACAAAATCCGGGAAAATCGATCACTGGGGCCACGCGCAAATTGCCGTCGTCGGAGCGTCGCGCGCTGGATATTTTGGAGGCCAAAGATCACTGGACCAAGGCTGAAATTCGCAAGGCCTATAAGTCACTGATCAAGGTGCTGCATCCGGATATGAATGGCGGCAACCGCAGCCTGGAAGAGCAATTGGGCGAAGTGGTCTGGGCCTGGGATCAGATCAAAGACAGCCGCAGCTTCAAATAACCATATTGCCTCTCTATCGCAGCCAGCACGCAGCTATTGGGAGCGCAATTCAAACAAACATAGGTCCAGGTTCAACACACGCATGGGGCCAGGGGGCGCATGGCGCAGCGCAATTTGGATTTTGTCTTTCCCTTGCCCTTTGCCGCATTATGTTGCACGTACAGCGCGGCGCACTGCCGGGGTACAAAGGAATAAGACTATGGCTGACACAAGTTTAGATATCGACACGCATCCAACACAAGATATTTCGGTCCGCGAAGTATTTGGAATTGACACAGACATGGTTGTGAAAGGCTTTGCCGATCGCACGTCTCGCGTGCCAGATATCGACAGCACCTATAAATTTGATCCAGACACCACTTTGGCCATCCTCGCAGGCTTTGCCTACAACCGCCGCGTCATGATCCAAGGCTATCACGGCACCGGCAAATCAACCCATATCGAACAGGTTGCCAGCCGGTTGAACTGGCCTGCTGTCCGCGTCAATCTCGACAGCCACATCAGCCGTATCGACCTCATCGGTAAAGATGCCATCAAGCTCAAAGACGGCAAGCAAGTTACAGATTTCCAGGAAGGGATTTTACCCTGGGCCCTGCGCAATCCCACTGCAATTGTCTTTGATGAATATGATGCTGGGCGCGCGGATGTGATGTTCGTGATCCAACGGGTTTTGGAGGTGGACGGCAAGCTGACCCTGCTCGATCAGAACCAAGTGATCAACCCACATCCCTATTTCCGTATTTTTGCCACAGCCAACACCGTTGGGCTTGGCGATACCACGGGGCTTTATCACGGCACGCAGCAGATCAACCAAGGGCAAATGGACCGTTGGAGCTTGGTGTCTACGTTGAATTACCTCTCAATCGAGGCCGAATCGGCCATCGTTCTGGCCAAGAACCCGCATTACAATACACAAGACGGACGACGCACCATTAAACAGATGGTCACCGTCGCTGATCTATCGCGCACAGCCTTTAAAAACGGCGATCTCTCAACTGTGATGTCTCCGCGCACGGTTATAGCCTGGGCACAAAACGCTGAGATTTTCCGCAATGTTGGCTACGCCTTCCGCTTGAGCTTTTTGAACAAATGCGATGAGCTGGAGCGCCAAACAGTGGCTGAATTCTACCAGCGCTGCTTTGATGAAGAATTGCCAGAATCGGCCGTATCGGCGAGCCTGTCGTAAGCCCCAATTGAGCGGGCCCCAAGTGGATCATATTGATGCAAAATAACGACAATCCTGCCGATCCGTTCAAAAAGGCACTGGCCGAAGCGACCAAGGTTATGGCCGATGATGCCGAGCTGTCGGTCACCTATTCGGTGGATCCTCCGGGCTCTACCAACGACTCCATCCGACTGCCTCAGGTCAGCCGCCGGTTGACTGAGCAAGAGGTACGTTTGGCTCGCGGCACGGCTGACGCTCTGGCTCTGCGCCATAAATTCCACGACGCGAGCACATTCGACCGCTATGTCCCACAGGGGCAAATGGCCCGTGACATCTATGATGCGATGGAAACAGCGCGCTGTGAAGCGGTTGGCGCCCGCGCCATGCCCGGCACCCATACCAATATTGATGCGAAGATTGAGAATGAAGCGTTGCGTCAGGGCTTTGGCGATATTCGCGAAGCCAGCCAAGCACCGCTGGCAACGGCCGCCGGCTATCTCGTGCGTCATCTCGCCACCGGACGGGACCTGCCCCCGGATGCTGCCAATGTGATGAATCTTTGGCGTGATTTTATTGAAGGGCAAACCGGCGGCAGTCTCGGCTCGATCGAAGAGATTTTGGCCGATCAAGCGGAATTTGCAAAATTTACCCGCAAGATCATCCAGGATTTGGGATATGGTGACCAGCTCGGTGACGATCCCGATTTCGAAGATGAGGACGCCGAAGACCAGGCTGAAGCCGATGAAGATCAAGACGATCAACCCGACAGCACCGGCGAAGACGACGATGCTGAAGAGCAAGATGACGCCAATCCAGAACAGAGCCAAGATAAGCAGCAAGATGCCTCAACGGCGCAAGTCTCTATGGATGACATGGCCGATAGTGACATGGGTGAAGAAATGGAACTGCCAGAGGGCGAAGCCCCTCTGGAGCCACCTGCACCGCAACCCGTCTCTGATGCAGATCCGCAGTATATGGTCTACCGTACGGAATTTGATGAAGAAATTCGGGCGGAAGATTTGGCAGATCCGCAAGAGCTGGAACGGCTGCGTGCCTATCTCGATCAACAGCTTGAACCTTTGAAAGGCGCCGTTAGCCGCTTGGCCAACAAGCTACAGCGCCGCTTGCAGGCACAGCAAAACCGCAGTTGGGAATTCGATCTTGAAGAGGGCACTTTAGATGCGGGGCGTTTGGCGCGGGTGATTGCCAACCCCACAACGCCCCTGTCCTTTAAGGTCGAAAAAGATACCGAATTCCGCGACACCTGCGTGACACTGTTGCTCGACAATTCCGGCTCTATGCGCGGTCGCCCCATCTCCATTGCTGCCATCTGCGCTGACGTTCTGGCCCGCACCTTGGAGCGCTGTAGCGTGAAGGTAGAGATTTTGGGCTTCACCACCCGTGCCTGGAAAGGCGGGCAAAGCCGTGAGGAATGGCTCGCGGAGGGCCGGCCACAGGGTCCAGGCCGTCTTAATGATCTGCGCCATATCATTTACAAAAGCGCCGATGCCCCCTGGCGCCGCGCTCGGCCAAATCTCGGCCTGATGATGAAAGAAGGGTTGCTCAAAGAGAACATCGACGGCGAAGCTCTGGAATGGGCGCATCGCCGCATGGCCGTGCGCCATGAGTCTCGAAAAATTTTGATGGTGATTTCCGACGGGGCGCCGGTCGATGACAGCACGCTTTCGGTCAACCCTGCCAATTACCTAGAAAAACACCTTCGCGATGTGATTGCTATGGTCGAAAAGCGCCAGCAGGTTGAGCTCTTGGCGATTGGTATTGGCCATGACGTGACACGCTACTACGACCGTGCGGTCACCATTACCGATGTGGAACAATTGGCCGGGGCCATGACCGAACAGCTCGCCGCCCTGTTTGAGAGCGACTCGCGCGCGCGGGCCCGCGTAATGGGCCTAAAACGGACTGGATAAGTCCAGAACGCAAATTCTCCCTTGCCGCCGCGCCAGCCTTGGCTCAATCTGCGTGCACGATCTGCTGCTGAACAAGGCGCCATTCCATGTTGCAAACATTTGACTCCCCAACCTCTCCCGAACAGGGCCCGCCACGCTTGGCCCAATTGCGCGGTTGGATGGAACAAAATAGGCTGAACGGCATTATCGTCCCACGGGCCGACCGCCACCAAGGCGAATATGTGGCCGCCTGCGATGAGCGCCTGTCTTGGCTCACCGGATTTACCGGATCCGCTGGATTTGCCTGTATTTTGGAAACCACAGCTGGCATCTTTATAGATGGGCGCTATCGATTACAGATATGCGAACAGGTGGCGGAAGATTTCACGCCCGTACATTGGCCAGAAACACCCTTACATGAATGGCTGACGAACACCGCTGCGCCGGGCGCGGTCATCGGCTTTGATCCTTGGCTCCATACGGTCGAGCAGATCGAAACTCTGCGCGCGGGATTGGACGGCAGCGGCATGTCCCTTGTGGCCTACTCGAATGGGGTGGACGCCATTTGGACGGATCGTCCCCCCCCGCCCAACGCGCCTGCCTGGGCGCATCCACCCAATCTTTGCGGCAAGACCGCTGAAGCTAAACTCCGCCGTCTGGGCGCTTCCCTTGCAGCGCAAGCTGCGCAGACAGCTGTGATCACCCTACCAGACAGCTTGTGTTGGCTGCTCAATCTGCGTGGCCGTGATGTGCCGCGCACACCGATTGCCCAGTGTTTCGGGCTGTTAGGTGCCGATGGTGCGCTAACACTCTTTGGCGATGAAATAAAATTTGCAGATTTGACTCTGCCTGAAACTGTCACGCTTGCCCCTTGGGACGCCTTTCCCGAACAGCTGAAAGACCTCACTGAAACCGTTCTGATTGAGCCAGCGTCCCTGCCACAAGCCGCCTTCGACGCTCTGTCAGCCGGTTCAGCAAAGGTTTTACGCGGTCGGGATCCCTGTAGCCTGCCAAAAGCCTGCAAGACGCGCAGGGAATTGGAGGGCTGCCGGGCTGCGCATCTGCGCGATGGCGCGGCGGTGGTGCAGTTTCTGGCCTGGTTTGACGCTGCCGATCCTTCCGAGCTCAGTGAAATTGACATTGTAAAGCAGCTTGAGAGTTACCGCGCCGCCACCGACCTGTTGCATGACATCAGCTTTGACACAATCAGCGGATCTGGCCCACATGGGGCCGTGGTGCATTATCGGGTCACCGAGACAAGCAACCGCCCGTTGGATCGTGACAGCCTTTTGTTGGTCGACAGCGGTGCGCAATATCAAGATGGTACCACCGACATCACCCGCACATTGCCAATTGGCAATCCCAGCCAAGAGATGCGGCAAGCCTTCACAAGGGTATTGAAAGGCATGATTGCCATATCGCAGCTACGCTTTCCCGAAGGATTGGCGGGCCGCGATATTGATGCCATTGCCCGCGCACCCCTCTGGGCCGCAGGCCAGGATTATGACCACGGCACCGGACATGGGGTTGGAAGTTTTCTGTCGGTTCACGAGGGGCCGCAACGGCTATCGCGTGCCGGTGATGTGCCGTTGCAGCCGGGCATGATACTGTCAAATGAGCCAGGTTACTATCGTCCCGGTGCCTTTGGCATTCGTATCGAAAACCTCATCACAGTCATTGAAGCAGAGCCATTGCCAGGCGGCGATGATCGCGCCATGCTGGCCTTTGAAACACTCACCTACGCACCCATTGACCTGCGCTTGATTGAGGCATCCGAACTGACAAAGAGCGAAAAAGATTGGCTGAACGCCTACCATCACGAGGTCTATACAAAACTCTCGCCGCTGCTGGCGCCGCCAACAGGCCAATGGTTGGCACAGGCCACGCGCAGCATTTGACACCGACCGCCGAGAGTGGGACAAAGACCCATTATGACAGAACATATAAAAATTAGAGCCTTGTCAGGCAAATGGTCCATCCGCGCCGCAGGCGCAGTTATTGCAGAGACCCGCGGAGCTTTGGAGCTTACAGAGCGGGGCTATGACCCGGTGATCTATTTTCCCCGCGATGACATCGCCATGGCATTTCTGGACCAAACTGACAAAATCTCCCAGTGCCCGCATAAAGGCGATGCGCGTTATTTCTCGATCATTACCAAAAATGGGCCAATTGAAAACGTGGCTTGGAGCTATGAGACGCAAAAGAAAGATTTGGCCAGAATCAAGGATCATTTGGCATTTCATCTCAATGATAAGATCACCATAGAACAGGTCTAAAGCGCACCCAGTAACGAGCGGGCCGCGCCGCGGGCCTCATCGGTGACCACATCCCCCGCCAACATGCGGGCAATTTCATCCACCCGCTCCTCTGGCGTTAGCGCTACAACAGTTGACAGCGTTTTGTCATCATCTACCCGTTTCTCAACGCGCCAATGCGCCGAACCCAGCGCCGCGACCTGCGGAGAATGGGTCACGACCAAGACTTGTCCGTCAGCGCCCAATTGCGCCAAACGCCGCCCAACCGCATCGGCTGTTGCACCACCAACACCGCGATCAATCTCATCAAAGATCATAGTGCGCTGAAGCCTGCGCTCCGACAAGCAGACTTTGAGTGCCAAAAGAAAGCGGCTTAATTCACCTCCAGAGGCAATTTTTTCCAAAGCTCCAGTTGGCGCGCCAGGATTGGTGGCCACGGTAAAAGCGACCGTCTCGGTGCCATTTGGCCCCGCTTCGTTTGGAGAAATTTCAGTCTTAAACACCGCACGCTCCATCTTAAGCGGTGCCAACTCCGCGGCCATAGCCCGATCGAGCGCATCGGCTGCGGAGATGCGCGCCTCATGCAACCGCTCTGCCGCTTGCAGATAAGTCACCTCAGCGGCCTCCACCTCGCGTTGCAAACTATCAACTTCGACCGTGCCACTGGTCAAAGTCTGTAGCTTCGCACTGAATTCAGCAACAACACTCGGCAGCTCATCAGGCAATACCGCATGTTTGCGGGCCACAGCCCGAATGGCAAACAATCTTTCCTCAGTTTGTTCCAGCTCGGAGGCATTAAAACTCAAGTCTTGCAACACAGTCTCAATCTCTTGCTGGCTCTGCCCAAGCATATTCAAAGCCCCATCAAGAGCCTCGATCGCCGCATCCAATTGCCCCTCCAGATGCTCGGCCGCTTCCACGAGCCAACGGCTGGCATCGCTGATTTGCCCCTCCGCACCCTGGGGTGAGAGCGCTTGATGAGCCTTGGTCACATCGGTGCGGATCTTAACAGCTGCCTGCATCAAGCGACGTTTGGCATCCAGTTGACCTTCATCGCCAGGCTGGACATCCAAAGCCTCCAGCTCATCGACCGTGTGGCGCAGATAATCTTCCTCCACCGCCAAAGCCTCAATCTTTTCAGCCAAGGCGGTGCGTTCCGCCTTAGCCAAGCCAAGCGCACGCCAAGCCTGGCGCGTATCGTCACGCAAGGGGCCTGCCTGAGCGAAATCATCGAGCAACGCCATATGGCCCTTCACATTCAATAGGCCACGGTCATCATGCTGCCCATGCAGCTCCAACAATGTATCACTGATTTGGCGCAGAACCTGCCCCGAGCACCTTCGGTCATTCACAAAAGCGGTCTTGCGCCCATCGCGGCTGTTTATCCTGCGTAGGATCAACTCATCTTCGGGCTCAATCCCGCTGTCTTTTAGAATATCATTCACCGGATGGTCCCCCGGCAGATCAAACCAAGCAACCACCTCGCCTTGCTCGGCCCCGTGGCGCACGAGTTCCGCCCGACCACGCCATCCCAAAACGAAGCCAAGACAATCGAGCAAAATAGATTTGCCCGCTCCAGTTTCCCCGGTCAAAACATTGAGCCCCGGCTGAAAATCCAGCTCCAAGTGATCAATGATCAATATGTCACGAACGCTTAACCCACGCAGCATCGCCGCCTCGCTTTGGTTACAACCATTGGCCCTTGATCGTCTGTCGGTAGATGGCGGACAGCCAGTTTTGCCCACCCGCATCAGGAAGCAGACCCTCGCCACTGAGCAAAATTAAACTATCGTCGTGCCATTGCGTGCTGCTGTAGCTTGCTTGCAAAATCGCAGCGGCAGATTGCGCCTCACCCCTTAAACCCAATGACAGGTAACATTCCATCAGACGATATAGTGCCTCTGGAGTTTGTTCGGTCGTGCGAAACTCTTGCACCACTTTGCGAAACCGATTGGCCGCAGAGGTGTAATAACCGCGCTGCAAGTAATAGCGGCCAATCTCCATCTCTTTTGCCGCCAAAAAGCTAAACGCCATATCAAATTTTTCGGTCGCGTTTTTCGCATATTTGCTGTCAGGGTAACGCTCAATCAGAAGGCGCAATTCCTGCAAAGCTTTGACGGTCACATCCTGGTCTCGCCCAACTTCGGAGATTTGATCGTAATAGCTCAATGCCAGTATATACTGCGCATAGGCTGCATCTTCAGCGGCAGGAAAGAAATCAATGTAGCGTTGCGCCGAGCTTCGGCTGTTTTCATAGTCTTTATCTTGATGAAAACTATAGGCCTGCATGATGAGACCACGCTTGGCCCATTCGGAATAGGGGTAGAGCCGTTCAATCTCACTAAAATATTTCGCAGCATTCTGTGGACGCTTCTTCGCGAGCATATCCTCAGCCAGATCATAAATCTCCTTGGCGGAATAAGTATCAATGTCGACGTTCGGTTCATTTTTCAGCGCGCTGCACCCTGCAACCGCAACTGTCAAAAAACAAAGAAGAATCACATAGTGAGACCGCATGGTAACCCTCATCCTTAATTCACAGATAGGGTTAGCACAGAAATATTTGTGGCAAAATGAAAGAGTGAAATTTTTTTACCGCAAGCGCGCCGCTATGCGTAATTCTGCGCGTCTTCTTGCACCAATCCCGCACCTGGCAGGCGCTCGGACATATGCGCATCACAATCCATCCAGCAAAAGGCACCCGTTTGAGCAAAGAGCTTGCGCAGCAGTTTGTTGGTCAGCGTATGACCAGCGCGCCGCCCGACATAGCGGCCAATAATCGGGCCGCCGGCCAGCGCAAGATCACCCATAGCATCCAACATTTTATGACGCACCGGTTCATCCGGGTGACGCATGCCGCCTGGGCTTAAAACATCGGCACCCTCAATGACAACCGCATTCATCAATGTGCCACCAAGGGCCAAACCATTGGAACGCATCACTTGCACATCCGAATTTCTGCAAAAAGTCCGGCTGTCGCAGAGCTCATGCACAAAACTTCCATTGGCAAGGTTGAGCGTTTTAGATTGCTGGCCAATCGCCGCGTCTGGAAAATCGATTGAGAAATCCATCTCAATGCCACCAAAGGGCATTAAAGCCGCATAGGCACCGTTTTCCTGAACTTCGACCGTTTGCAAGATTTCCAGCACCTGAACGGGTGCAGCTTGCTCAATCAAGCCCGCCTTCAAAAACCCCCGAACAAACTCCAATGCGGAGCCGTCCATAATCGGCACTTCAGGGCCATCGAGCTCAAGAATTGCATTGTTAATCCCACAGCCCGCAATGGCAGCCATGACATGCTCAACCGTCGAGACGCCCAAACCGTCAGAATTGACCAGGCGTGTGCACAGCGCTGTATGCACGGCAAATTGCCAATTGGCAGAAATAAAGGGGTCTGTGTCAGAGATATCTGTGCGCCGGAACCAAATGCCCGTTTGCGCAGCCGCCGGCCGAACGCGCAGCGTCACATCACGCCCACAATGCAGACCAACGCCCGTGAACACCACGTCTGATTTCAATGTATTTTGCAAAAAGACCTCAGGGTTTCCAGAAAATGCCTGCTGCATCGCTAGTTTGTGTGCCCGTTCGACGCAACTCACAGTTTGCAACCATTTGAAACATTCTCAAAAAGCGATCAGCAAGCAAACGCCTTCTTTGAAGCCAAAACAAATAACGTATTAATTTTAAATATAAAAAAGGCGCCATTTCGCGCCTTCTCTAAAAATCATGAGGATCTTTGGATCAATTGGCCTGTCGGCGTAAAAACGCTGGTATCTCAATTCTCTCATCCGCTTCGCTCCCGGTCTCATCGGCTTCAAAGCTCTGTTGGTTCAGCGAAGGCGCAGAGGCGCGGGGCTCTGAAGCGGCTGAGTCGCCCTGCCCTGTCATCCGATTTATCAAGGAGTTAATACCAAATTTACCCTTAGCAGGCGCGGCAGGCTCCCCAAAGGGACGGGACATCCGCGGTTCAGTCGTCTCTGGCACGCGTTCGACAGCCGCGCGCAACCGAGCCATTGCTTCGGGTGTTGGCGTTCCTGGTGCAACCGGAGCAGAAGCCGCCGGGGCCGCTGGCTCAGGCACAACAATTTGCTCAGGCTCTTCCATTTGCGGCTGATAGGCTGGTGCAGGAATATCATCCTCGGCTGTAGTTGTCGCAGCAATGCTCGGCTCTTCGGCCTCCGTATCAAATGGGAACTCAAGCGCCACAGGCTGCTCTGCCGTTTGATCAGCTTCTGGTGCCACAGCTTCCGTCTGTGCCGCTACACGGGGCGTCGGCATTGCAGAGGCATGGTTGGATTGCTCGGCATCAATGCCCGTAGCCACTACAGAAACCCGCATCACCCCTTCCAAAGTCGTGTCCAAAGTGGAACCGACAATAATATTCGCGTCTGGATCAACCTCTTCGCGAATGCGATTGGCCGCTTCGTCCAACTCAAACAGGGTCAAATCAGCCCCACCAGTGATATTGATCAAGACGCCTTTTGCGCCACGCAGGCTAATCTCATCCAGCAAAGGATTAGAGACCGCTTTATCCGCCGCTTCAACCGCGCGATTTTCGCCATTGGCCTCGCCTGTTCCCATCATCGCCTTGCCCATTTCGTCCATAACGGCGCGCACATCGGCAAAATCAAGGTTAATCAGGCCCGGACGGACCATCAGGTCAGTCACACCTTTAACGCCTTGATAAAGAACATCATCAGCCATGCTGAAAGCATCCGTAAAGGTGGTGCTTTCATTGGCCAGACGGAACAGATTTTGGTTTGGAATAATAATCAGCGTGTCGACAACCTTTTGCAGCGAGTCTACACCCTCTTCGGCCTGACGCATGCGCTTGCTGCCCTCGAACTGGAAGGGTTTGGTCACAACCCCTACGGTCAAAACGCCAAGCTCGCGGGCCGCTTGCGCAATGATCGGTGCCGCGCCCGTGCCTGTGCCACCGCCCATGCCAGCTGTGATAAAGCACATATGCGCGCCGGCAAGTTGGTCAACAATTTGCTCAATGCTTTCTTCAGCAGCCGCAGCCCCAATGGTGGCTTTCGCCCCGGCACCGAGACCTTCCGTAACTTTCAAGCCCATTTGGATTTTCACTGGAGCTTTCGATTGCTGCAAAGCTTGCGCGTCGGTATTTGCAACCACAAATTCCACGCCCTCAAGCTCTTTTTCAATCATATTATCAACAGCATTACCGCCGGCACCGCCAACACCGAAGACCGTGATACGGGGTTTCAGGTCATCTTGCTCGGGCATGGTTAAGTTTAGAGCCATAATTTTATCCACCTGCTTTGTCCGCACTGCTCTGCGGCACACCAATTCTTAACTATTGTAACGCCAGTTTTGACTCGCGTCACGAAAAAAGTCTCTATTTTTACAAAATATAGCATAGAAAACGCCGATTTACGCTAAATTTTGCTATTCACCATAGGGGCCTTTCACCAATTGTCGCGAAACCACCGTAGGGCGCGACGCAGCGGACGACCGACAAATTGCGGTTGTGGCACCTCAAAGTCCCACCATTCATCTTGCGGATGTGCCGCATTGAGCGCCAAGCCCACCACACCAGAGAAGGCCGGTCCGGTGGCCGCTTGCGGCAGACCCTGCACACGAATGGGGCGACCGAGGCGAACGTGTTGGCCCAAAATGCGCGCCGCCAAACCGTCGAGCCCAGGGAGCTGACTGGCCCCTCCAGTCAAAACGATTTGTTTCCCGGGCAGGTTGTCAAAGCCTGCCGCATCAAGCCGGTCGCGGACGTCTTCAAGAATTTCCTCAATTCTCGGGCGGATAATTCCGATCAGTTCCGACCGGCTCACCTGGCGGCGATCATGTTCCCAATCGCCGCTATTGCCGCCGGTTTCAATCATCTCGCGGTCATCCACTTCCATGGCCATTGCCCCCCCATGGAGGGTTTTGAGACGCTCGGCCGAGGCCGTTGGAATTTGAAGACCCATGGAGATGTCACTGGTGATATGATCGCCACCCATCCGCACGCTGTCGGCATAAATCAGGTGTTTTTTGAAGAAAACAGAAATGCCGGTCGCCCCGCCACCCATATCAATACAGGCCGCACCAAGCTCTTGCTCATCTTCAACCAAAGCCGCATGCGCCGAGACATAGGCCGAGGAGGCCACGCCCGCCAGCTCAACATCACAGCGTTTCACGCATTGGTTGAGATTTTGTATGGCACGCTCTTCCACAGTCAAAATATGCAGATCTGCAGAAAGATTTTGCCCGACATGACCACGCGGATCGGTCATCCAAGCTCGATCATCCAGAGTGAAATTAATTGGCTGCGCATGCATCACAGCGCGGCTTTCGCCAAAATCAGGCAGATCGCAGGCCGCCAACACGCGGCCAATATCCTGTGAGTGCACTGCGTCATCGGCAATGGACACCTCGCCAAATACCCCATAGCTGCGGGGCGCACCGCCAGAAAAACAGCCAATCACATGGTCCACCCGCACCGAGGCCATTTTCTGGGCGGCTTGCAGCGCAGTCCGTATGGCCCGTTCTGTCTCTGCCATCGATTCAATTTCACCAAAGCGCATGCCCCGCGATTTTGTGGTGGCCGCGCCAATCACCCGAAAGCTCGTTTGTCCGGCCATGGAGCCAATGACCTCACCAGATGAAATCTCGCTGGGCCCATCAAACCGCAAAATTAGGCAGGCCACTTTTGAGCTGCCCACATCCATCACCGCGATCACCCCGCGTTGAATAGCGGTGGTTCGTAAGGCGCGCATCGCCCGTTGGGCTTGATAAAAATCACTCATTTGGCAAACTCCGAAAATGTCACGCCCTTCACCTGTTTCAACCCGGCCAAAGCTTGCGGGCGCAGACGCAGGGTGGGGCGGCGTGGATTGCGAAAATCCATCATCAAGATATCACGCTCAAACAAATCCTGCGCCGCGCTCAGAACGAGAACTTGCGCCAAGACAGGATCCGGATTGGCCTCTGGCAGGGCAATCGTTTGCCCATCGAGCAGCACCACATCCCAGCGCCGCTCGCCAATCCGCACCAAACCGCGCAACCTGTCGTCGACCGGCGCGGCGGTCTTTAGCAAAGCGCGTGCCTCCGGCAGAGCCTCCAAAGCCCCCTCTCCGGCAATCAAGGGAAGATGCGGAAAATCGGCTCGCCGCTCAACCCGGCGCAATAGCTCACCGCCAGCCGAGACCAGTTGCAGCCCCTCGACTGTGCGCCAAATGAATTCTGGCGCGATTTCGCTGACCTGCACTGAAAGCAAACCACCGGGGGATGCAATCACCGCTGCATGCGCCACGGAAGGGATGTCCATAATCCAGCGGCGCATAGCCTCGTGATCCAATTCAAACGCACTGATAGGAAAAAGATCGTCAAATTCCGCCCGAATTTCCTGCGCCAACAGGGGCGATGCCCCCTCAATAGTCAAGGTTTGCAATTGATGGACCGGCTGGTTTTGCACATTGACCTGTGCCTCTTGGACCAAACCGCGCAGATAGGCCCGATTTTCATCTTGGGATAAAAACATCCAAACCAAACCCACAATTGAACAGGCCGGCAGACCCACCCGGACACATGCGCGAAAAATCGGCGTGAGCCAAAGGCGCTGCAACCGATAGCTCAGAACAGACGGCGCAGGGTCGCTCGCAACCGTGCGATCCTCGCCACGTCTTGGCGCGATCAGTGGAGTTGGCGCACTCAACGGTTGCATGAGGCATCCTCCACTAAAAATTTGCATAAGTCTGGAAAAGAAATCCCCACCGCCTCGGCCTGTTCCGGTGAGAGCGAGGTGGGTGTCATCCCCGGTTGGGTATTGGTTTCCAGCAGGATCAAACCATCCAGCCCTCGACCCTCGTCCCAACGAAAATCAGTACGCGAAATCCCGCGGCAGCCCAAAACATCATGCGCTTTAAGCGCATAGTCGAGACAGGCGGAAAAAATATCTTGAGGCAAATTGGCCGGCACCACATGCTCTGACCCGCCTTCAACATATTTCGCCTCATAATCATACCAGCGATCGGTCAAAATATCCGTGACCGTCAAGGCACGACTGCCGACTACGGTTGTGGTCAGCTCGCGGCCCGGCGCAAAGGTCTCTACCATGACGATATCAGGCATATCCTCCGACATGGGCGGCGGGCAGGACGCGCCCGCCTCTACCAAATAAACTCCGACAGAGGATCCTTCATTGTTCGGTTTGATGACATAGGGCGGCGCTATGGGATGTGTCTCATCCAAATCTGCCCGCGCAATCAATAAGCTCTCAACGACAGGCAGACCCTCGGCGCGAAACACCTCTTTGGTTTTTTCTTTATCCATTGCAAGCGCTGAACTCAGCACGCCTGAATGCGTATAGGGAATTTGCATCCACTCCAGCAAACCCTGGACACAGCCATCTTCGCCCCAGCGCCCATGCAGAGCATTGAACACAACATCCGGTTGCACCCGCTGCAACTGTGCAACGAGATCCGCGCCCGCATCAATTTGAACAACCCGATAGCCCGCCTGTCGCAAGGCGGTGGCACATTCTTGGCCTGTCGATAGGGAGACAGTGCGCTCCGCGCCTAGCCCACCCATCAAAACGGCCACAGTTTCGGGAGTCCTGCTCGACATACCCACTGTTCTCGCTCAATATTTCGCCCTCTTCAGGGGCTTTTGTTGCGGCGATTTAAATCGCGTTTAGTCGTCCTTGGGATCTCCGACCCTCATTACTTCCCACTCTAACGTCAAACCACTGTGATCGTAAACCTTTTTTCGCACCATTTCCCCCAAAGCCTCGAGATCCGTGGCGGTGGCCGCGCCTGTGTTAATGAGGAAGTTCGAATGTTTGGGTGACATTTGCGCACCGCCCAGCTCAAGCCCTCGGCAACCGGCCGCGTCAATCAAGCTCCAAGCCTTCAGGTCATGGATGTCATCTGCCTGACCTGTCGAACTGAAGCCG
>NYTV01000030.1 GCA_002683685.1 Paracoccaceae bacterium | reverse complement strand
TTCCTTCGCATGGGAGGGGGGCGATCCCTTTGGGGGACGCAGCTTTGATCGACCTTGGTTTGGGTCACAGATGGCTTTGTCCAAGCTCAAGGCAGATGTGGCCTTTGAGATGTTTGATATTCTTGGCGTGCCGTATTTCTGTTTTCATGATGCTGATGTGCGTCCCGAGGGGCGCAATTTTGCCGAAAACACCCGCAATCTCGAAGAGATGGTGGAGTATTTTGCCCTAAAAATGGAAACTTCTCAAACCCGCTTGCTTTGGGGCACTGCGAATTTGTTCTCCCATCGGCGCTTTATGGCGGGGGCGGCAACGAATCCGGATCCTGATGTTTTTGCCTTTAGTGCCGCAACGATCAAGAGCTGCATGGATGCGACTGTAAAGCTGGGCGGTGAAAACTATGTGCTTTGGGGTGGGCGTGAGGGCTATGAGACCTTGCTGAACACTGACTTGGCGCGTGAGCGTGCCCAGGCTGGGCGTATGCTACAGATGGCGGTCGAGTATAAACATAAAATCGGCTTTAAGGGTGCGATCTTGATAGAGCCCAAGCCGCAAGAGCCGACAAAGCATCAATATGATTATGATGTTGCCACGGTCTATGGTTTTTTGAAGGACTTTGGTCTGGAGCAGGAAGTTAAGGTCAATATTGAGCAGGGACATGCGATCCTAGCGGGACATTCTTTTGAGCATGAGCTGGCTTTGGCGCGTGCTTTGGGGATTTTTGGCTCTATTGATATGAACCGCAATGATTATCAATCGGGTTGGGATACCGATCAATTTCCGAACAATGTGCCAGAAACCGCTTTGGCTTATTATGAGGTGCTAAAGGCCGGCGGATTTACCACAGGCGGGACTAATTTTGATGCAAAATTGCGGCGCCAATCCCTTGATCCAGAGGATTTAATTTTAGCTCATCTGGGTGCGATGGATAGTTGCGCGGCGGGGCTAAAGGCCGCCGCGGCTATGCTTGCGGATGGCCGGCTTGAGGCGGCGCGAACAGAGCGCTACGCCGGGTGGGACAGCCCCGAGGGTCAGGCGCTTTTGCACAGTGATTTGGTGCAAATTTCTGCGCGGGTTCTGGCCGAAGATATCAACCCAGAGCCGACATCAGGTCGGCAGGAGCGTTTGGAAAATCTGGTCAATCGCTTCTTGTAAAAGTGGATCAAGATTTGGCGAATAAATCGCGGAACTGATCGCGCAGGGTATTCTTTTGTACCTTGCCCATCGTGTTGCGCGGCAGTTTGGGCAAGAGGATTAGTTTTTTGGGCAGTTTGAAGCGGGCGAGAGATTGCGAGATATGGGCGTGTATCGCGTCCAGATCGGGGGCGCGTTCAGCACTGGGTACGATGAGTGCCAGCACGGTTTCGCCAAAATCTGGATGGGGAACACCGATCACCGCGCTTTCCCGCACCCCCTCTTGCGCGTCCAGTACCGCCTCTATTTCCTTGGGGTAGATGTTAAATCCGCCGGAAATGATCAAGTCTTTGTTGCGTCCGACAATATGGACATACCCATCGGCATCAATCATGCCCAGATCCCCAGTGATGAAAAATCCATCGCTGCGCAGCTCTTCGGCAGTTTTCTCGGGCATATTCCAATAGCCTTTGAAGACATTCGCTCCGCGCACTTCGATCTCTCCAATATCCCCTTGGGGCAGTGTTTCGCCCGTGGTGCTGTCGGTGATTTTCAGCTCAATCCCCGGAAGCGGAAACCCGACTGTACCCGCACGGCGCTCGCCCTCATAGGGGTTCGAGGTGCTCATATTCGTTTCTGTCATGCCGTAGCGCTCAAGGATGCGATGACCGCTGCGCTCTTCAAACAGCTTATGAGTTTCCGCCCGAAGCGGCGCGCTGCCAGAGATAAAGAGCCGCATGTGCCCGGTCAGATCCCTGTCGAAGCGTGGATCATCAAGCAGCCTGGTGTAAAAGGTCGGGACGCCCATCATAGAGGTTGCTTGTGGTATGAAAGCGACGATCGCCTCGCGGTCAAATTTTGGCAGAAAGAAGATTTTGCAACCAGATAAAAGAGCAATATTGGTCGCTACAAACAGCCCATGGGTGTGAAATATCGGCAGAGCATGCAAGAGCACATCAGTGGCACTGAAGGCCCAGTGGTCCGTTAGGACTTCGGCATTGGATAAAAGGTTGTTTTGCGTCAGCATCGCGCCCTTTGATCTGCCTGTCGTGCCCGAGGTATAGAGGAAGGCGGCCAGATCCTCCGCCTTTCGGGGCACTGTTGAAAACTGTGTGGGCTGCGACGCAGCCTTCTGGGCAAAACTGCCGCTTCCCAAGGCATCCATGGTTTCCAACTGCGCGTCAGTGGTCTGGGCAACCGGGGTCAGAGACTCTTGGGCTTTAGGATCACAAATGAGTACCCGAGCGCCGCTGTCTTCCACGAAATATGACAGCTCACTGGCTGTATAGGCAGTGTTCAGCGGTAAGAATATCAGGCCGGCTTGCACGCAGGCGGCATAGATAGCCAAGGACTGCGGAGATTTTTCTATCTGAACGGCCACCCGATCACCGTGGGTTAGGCCAAAGTTGGTTAAGACATGGGCATATTGCGCCGCTTGCTGCAAAAATTGGCCATGGGTGAGGGTCGTGCCATCTTGCATCTGCAAAAAGACAGTCGCTTGACCCAAATGGCGTCCGAATAAGGCGTCATAAAGAGGATTGGCCATGTTACTTACCTGTTATTTTGGTCCTCACAGAGGCGCAAAGCGTGCGCACGGGTGCCGAGGCCACGACGGTTTTATCTTTCACGAATTGTTCGTGATTGTGAGAAATTTTTGCAAGATCGTAAAGGTAATTGACCATCGTACCATTGGACTGTGCCAAACCGTTGGCTGAGGTATCTGCATCGGTGTGCACTGCATGAACACGCGCGCCATTGCCGAGGTGAAACCGTGCCACGGGGTCCAATGGGCTGCCATCCTTGGTCTTGGCTTCCAGCAGATAATACGCTGCAAGTGAGGCGCTTTGGGTTTCTATCCCCTTAGGTAGATCCGCTTGTTTCAGCCACCCGTTCAGGCTTGGGATCGGTGATAGGGTGACAAATGTGGACAGACCTGGCAAATCTTGAGCCAAGTCCGCGGCCACTTGTTTGATCAAGGAATTGCCAAAGGAAATTCCGGCCAAGCCGGCCTGACAATTGGAGATAGAATAAAAAACGGCTGTATCGGCATCCCCGGCGCTGATGGCTTCGCGATCATCTGTCAGCAGATCTTGGATAGAGTTGGGAATGCCTTTCGTCAGCGCGACCTCCACAAAAATCAATGGTTCATTCGGCATGGATGGGTGAAAAAATCCAAAGCAACGCCGATCTTCAGGTTTGAGTCGGCGGCGCAAATCATCCCAGCTGTCGATGGCATGCACGGCCTCATAGGCAATAATTTTTTCCAAAATATCCGCGGGGCTGCTCCAGTTTATTGGCCGCAAGACTAGGAAACCTCGGTTGAACCAAGATGCAAAAAGGTGCTTTAGATCCACATCTAAGGGCCCCAAATCGGGCCGGTCTTTGATGACCTGTAGCAGGTCCTTGCGCAGTTGCACCAATTGCCCCGTCGCACCAGGCACCTGATTGAGCCGTCGGGCCAGCTCTTGACGTTTGGGCTCGCTGGCGATGGCGAAGCTTCGGTAGGTATCTTTGTTGGGATTGGCCTTATAGGCTTTGAGGCTGGTGACCACCTCGTCGGGGTCGATTTCGAGTTCATGTGTCATGAACTCGAAAAATGCCAATTTTTCACGCGCGCTCATGGTCTCGTAACGATCGAGAACGGTGTGGGCCATGGTTACGCCAGAGACCTCGCCGATACTGCCCAAAAGAGCGCGTGCCAGATCGGTCGTACTGCGCGCTTCCGCTTCTTTCGACAGGAATTTTTGATAGCGGCGGTCAAAAAGTGTAGATATCAATTCGCTGAAGAAACTCATTGTGCTGACCTGCGATGATGGCGATCGGGACCGGGCAACTCCGCACTGGGCTTTGGCAATTGATTAACTGCGCGCCCAGAGGCCAGTGTCAGAAGAATATAGATCATAGCTTTTCCAGAAATATCTCGCCACGCAGCACTCTGGCGACCACGGCGTGCNTTTGTTCCATGCATCGAATTTTTGGTCAATAATTTTTTGTGNAAGATTTTGGCTCGTCTAGGTTCGAAATTTTCANNATTTCGTTATGNAAATTAGCCGTTTAGNAGCCTCATCGNTCNGTTTNCTGGCGACCAATCAGCNCTGCTGTGACGTTGCGTTGCAAAAGGCTAACTGCCTGACTGCGCCGAAANGGGATTGTTGCANCAAACGAAATGGAGCGCGATCAGCATCCGCGTGGCTGAGACGTTCCCAGTCAAACTGGGCGCGCTGGGGGCCAAATGCCTACAGGCAGGCATGAGGCCTTTATTCCGGCGCTGGAAAATCGCGATGCGCAGCCGTCTTAGCCCAACAGACGCCGCGCAATGACCTGAGCCTGAATTTCCCCGGCGCCTTCAAAAATGTTCAAAATCCGCGCATCGCACAGAACACGGCTAATCTTATATTCCAACGCAAACCCATTGCCGCCATGGACTTGCAGCGCATTATCTGCGGCCGACCAGGCCACTCGGGCACCCAGAAGTTTGGCCATGCCCGCCTCAATGTCGCAGCGGCGGCCCTCATCTTTTTCTTTGGCACTGAAATAGGTCAACTGCCGCGCGACCGTGATCTCGACTGCCATCATTGCCAATTTGTTGGCTACCCGTGGGAAGGTGATGAGGGGTTTGCCAAATTGTTTGCGATCCATGGCGTAGCGATAGCCCAGATCAAGCGCCGATTGCGCCACACCCACTGCCCGCGCGGCTGTCTGAATGCGGGCGCTTTCGAAGGTTTCCATCAACTGCTTAAACCCTTTGCCGGTTTCCCCGCCCAAAAGGTTTTCCCCCTTCACCTCAAAGCCATCAAAGGCCAGCTCATATTCCTTCATACCGCGATAGCCCAAGACCTCAATCTCACCACCGGTCATGCCGTCACTTGGGAAAGGAACCTCTTCGCTACCGGGTGTTTTCTCGGCCAGGAACATCGAGAGGCCTTTGTAATCCGTTGTGTCTGGATCCGTGCGCGCCAGTAAGGTCATGACATGCGTGCGCGTGGCATGGGTGATCCAAGTTTTATTGCCGGTCACGCTCCAATTATCACCCGATTTGACGGCGCGGGTGCGCAGGGCGCCAAGATCGGATCCTGTATTTGGCTCGGTGAACACCGCTGTTGGCAGTTATTCCCCACTGGCCAATGCGGGCAACCATTTCTCTTTTTGCGTGTTTGTTCCGCCGGCGATAATAAGTTCCGCGGCAATTTCGCTGCGTGTACCGAGCGAGCCGACACCGATATAGCCGCGCGACAATTCTTCGCTGACCACGCACATCGAGGCTTTTGACAGGCCAAAGCCCCCATATTCCTCCGGGATAGTCAGGCCGAAGACGCCCATTTCCGCCAGTTCATCAATGACTTCCATTGGTATCAACTCATCTTTGAGGTGCCATTCATGGGCGAAGGGTTCGACCTTTTCGACCGCGTAGCGGCGGAACTGTTCGCGGATCATCTCAAGCTCTTCATCTAGGCCAGAGGCTTCGAGGATCGTATTGGCCTCAAATTCCTGCATCAAGGTCACCAGCCGCAAACGCGCGGCCTGCGTATTGCCGGCACTTGCCAGCTGGGCTGCAGCGCCCGTTGTAAGCGGAGCGGCCGCCTCTGCGGAGAGGCCCAAGTCTTGTAATCGAATGACTTCCGTTTGGTTCATTGGGATGCCACCGGTCAATTGACAGAGATATTCTCCAAATGCGATCTGGTGAATCAGCTGTTCGGTCTCGCCGAATTTTTGCTGCGCTTGCAAAGCTTCGGCCCAAATCTGCATCTGCTGGAGACTCTGCACATAGGTGGCCAGCCAAGCAAAGCCATGCGCTGCGGTTTGGTGATCTTCAATCAGCGTGTTTTGAACCCTGCCATCCGCTCTAACCATATCACGCAGGCGCATGCGTGCAGCCTCGCAGATTGCTTGAGCCGCAGGCAGAGCCTCGGCGGTGAGGGAGAGCAAATTTGGAAGAATTACCGGAGCTGTCATGTTCACATCCTATTTCTGCGGTCGCGCATTACGTTTTACTAGTTGATTTGCAATCTAGGTTGTTTGCAACCGCAGCACAACTTTCATTCAAAAGAAAATGCTATTTTGAAGTATTATGTCGCAGTCGAATTACAGTGCAGTGTCAGCCATGTGCCGTTATGCTGCACGAATGACCTATGATCTGAGCCTGGCTCCTTTGGATTTACTTCTATGGATTGCGGTTACAGCCGTGATTGCAGGCATGATAAAAGGAATTGTAGGATTTGCGATGCCGATGATTTTCATCACTGGCATGACCATTTTCGTCGGTCCAGATTTGGCGCTGGGTCTGTTGATTCTTCCGACATTTGTGACCAATGCTTGGCAGGCGGGCCGACAGGGTTTTACGGCCGCGCTCCGCTCGCTTTATGACCATCGCTGGTTTTTGGGGCTGGGCTACGGGGTGCTTTTGGCAACCACCCAGCTTGTCCCGCTTCTGTCACAGGAATTGTACTTTCTTTGCCTTGGACTCTTGGTGGTGGGCTTCGCCAGTTTGATGCTGAGTGGCTGGAAACCCCAAGGGCGCAGCGGAGCNGGCTTGTCCTTTGTTTGTGCGGTTATTGCGGGCATTGGCGGCGGGATTTCGGGTGTTTGGGGTCCTCCGACTGTGATGTATCTGTCGGCCTATCAATTGGAAAAGCAGGCGCAAATGCGGGCGCAGGGTGTGATTTATGGCCTTGGGGCCGTGCTGCTGTTATTTGGCCACCTCGGTTCTGGCATCGCAACGCCGCAGGCATTGGCCCTTGGCGCTTTTGCGATTGCACCTGCCTGTTTGGGCATATGGATCGGGTTTCAAATCCAAGATCGTATCAACCAAAATATCTTTCGCATCGCGACGCTGAGCGTTCTGATTTTGGCAGGCCTCAATTTGATCCGCCGCGGGGTGATGTGATCCTTGATCCCGCAGCTCTGCAAGCGTCTCTAGCCGCCCAATGCAATCGCACGCACGTCATCGTCAATATGCGGCAAATATTGCGTGAAATTCTCGCTGAACATGGCGACGAGCTTTTCGGCCTGTGCGTCATAGGCGTCTTTGTCTTCCCATGTGCGTCTGGGTTCGAGCAAGAGATCTGCGACACCCGGCACTGAGGTCGGTACGTCAAAGCCAAAATTTGAATCGGTTCGGAATGTGCCATTGGCCAAAGTGCCATCGAGCGCGGCACTCAGCAACAAGCGGGTGGCACGGATCGGCATCCGGCTGCCTGTTCCATAAGCACCGCCTGTCCAACCGGTATTCACCAACCAGCAGGTTGCGCCATGTTTGGCGATTTTTTCGCGCAGAAGGTTGCCATAAACTTCAGGACGGCGCGGCATGAAGGGGGCGCCAAAGCAGGTTGAGAATGTTGGCTGTGGTTCGGTTACCCCGCGTTCGGTCCCAGCCACTTTTGCGGTGAAGCCCGACAAGAAGTGATACATGGCTTGCGCCGGCGTCAGCCGTGCAATCGGAGGCAAAACGCCAAAGCTGTCACAGGTCAACATGATGATATTCTTCGGATGCCCGCCCAAGGCTGTTGGCGACGCGTTCGAGATGTATTCTAAAGGATAGGCACAGCGCATATTGGCCGTTAGGCTGTCGTCATCGAAATCCAGCTCTTTGGTTTCGGGATCATAGACCATATTCTCAATGACTGTAGCGAATTTCGAGGTGGTTGCGAAGATCTCTGGCTCCGCCTCTGCACTGAGGTTGATGGTTTTGGCATAACATCCGCCTTCAAAATTGAAGGTGCCGCGATCAGACCATCCATGCTCGTCATCGCCAATTAACACGCGAGAGGGATCCGCTGACAGCGTGGTTTTCCCGGTGCCCGAAAGCCCAAAGAAAACCGCCGTATCCACTGGGTTGCCAGGGGCGTGATTGGCCGAGCAATGCATCGGCATAATGCCTTTTTCAGGTAGTAAATAGTTGAGCAATGAGAAGACAGATTTTTTGTTCTCGCCTGCGTATTCGGTGCCGCCGATAAGGATGATCCGGCGGTCGAAATTCATCGCGATGACCGTCTCAGAGCGGCAATTGTGGCGCTCAGGGCTGGCTTGGAAGGAGGGGCAATTTATCACAGTCCAATCAGCGGTGAATTCTCTCAGCTCGTCTGCGTCAGGCCGGCGCAACATGTGGCGAATGAACAGCCCATGCCAGGCCAGTTCTGTCACCATGCGCACATCGAGGCGGTTGGCAGGATCTGCGCCGCCAAAGAGGTCCTGCACAAAATAATCACGCCCTTGCATATGCTCAACCATATCCTCGTAGAGCGCCTCAAAACCCGCTTCAGACATGGCCGCATTGTTTTCCCACCAAATGCTATCGGCCACAGAAGCAGTTTTGACCACATGTTTGTCTTTTGGAGATCGGCCAGTGAATTTGCCGGTGGACACCAAAAAGGTGCCGCCCTTTCCAAGTGTACCTTCTTTGCGTTCCAAGGCCTGCTCGACGAGCGTGGGTTCCAGCAGGTTGTAATAGACAGTCCCCAGCCCTGTGATGCCTTGATCTTCGAGGGTGAATTGGGGATTTACGCGTCCGTTGCTCATGCTATCGCTCCTAAGGCTTGCATTGTAGGATCAGCCTTTAACATGCCACGGTAGACCATCAACAGTATCGGGCCGGGTCGTTAGCGCAATCAGTGGCAGTTTGGCGCAATAATTTTTTTGACTTGAGCAAAATTAACGTCATCGAAGCGAATTGCAGATCACAGTGCTGGGAGTTTCAGGCTGATTCGTAGTTACATGTTGCACAGATCAATAAAACTACTGAAAGTGGTGACAGATATCAGTGTTATAATGTTGAGCCGATCAGAGGACGATACTTATGCCAAGAATAGTTCTTGTCGATGATGATCGCAGTCATATGATGTCGCTCTCCATGATGCTCGAGGCTGAAGGGTTCGAAGTTGAGTGCTATTTCGATGGGCTTTCCGCTTGGGAGGCTTTGTCAAAGTCGCTGCCTGATATTTTGGTGCTAGAAGCCAAGTTGCCCGCCCTTGATGGTATGGATGTGTTGCAACGGCTGAGGCATGTGTCGACCATTCCGGTGATGTTTTGCACCACAAAAGAGGATGAGATTGACGAAGTGTTGGGTCTGCGCATGGGGGCAGATGACTATGTGAAGAAACCAAGTTCACCGCGGGTCTTGCTCGAACGTATCCGCGCGATCCTGCGGCGATGGGACGTATTGGGGGGGGATCAAGCTTCAGAGGCGGATGATACAACGACTATGGTGCGGGGTCATTTGTCGATGGACCCGATGCGGCACGGGGTGACTTGGCGCGGCATGGCCGTTGCCTTGACGGTGACGGAATTCGCTTTGTTGAAGACGTTGGCGGTTAGGCCGGGCTTTGTCAAAAGCCGCGATCAGCTGATGGATGTGGCCTATGATGATCAGGTCTATGTCGATGATCGAACAATAGACAGCCATATCAAACGGCTGCGCAAAAAGATGCGACGTGTGGACGGAGATTTTGATGCGATTGAGACACTTTATGGTATCGGTTACCGATATAATGAAGCCTAAGTCTTGGCTCTTGCGAGGGTGGAATAGTCGCGATGAATGATCTCATCGTCTACCGCCGAAATAGATGGTTTAT